>NZ_JAGKJL010000023.1:0-133556 GCF_020329495.1 Bradyrhizobium australafricanum
CGGCAACGCCCGCCACTGGCAGCCGGTCGAAACGATATAGAGGATCGCTTCGATCACACGACGCAGCTCCGTCTTACGCGGCCGGCCGCGCCGGTTCGCTCGCGGCAACAGGCGTCTGATCAGCGCCCACTCCGCATCGGTCATATCGCTTGCATAACGCAGATCGTCCCGCCGATATTGCTCCCGAGTGATCTTGGTCCAGGGCATCGTGCTCTCCCTCGAATCTTTGCAAATCCGATGGAATCACACCCCACTGAGATCACTCACCCATTTTTCAGTCAGGCTCTCAGGATGACGGTGAGACAGCGAGGCCGTCGCTGGTACACTTCGACCAGCATCGAGGCATCATTGACATCGTCCTGCTAGATTGGCGCCATCGATCCTTCATCGAAGGTGCCAATCATGAAACGGGAAGTGGTCCGCGTCGAACCGATCTCGAGCTGGCTGGAGCGCTGGAAGGCGCCGGCATCGCCGGTGACCCGGGCCGGCAACATGGTGTTCGTCTCCGGCCTGCCGCCGTTCGATCCCGCGACCGGCGAGTTCGCCGCCGGCGCGTCGATCGAGCGGCAAAGCGAGCTGGTCATGGAGCAGCTCAAGCAATGCCTCGAGGCGGCCGGCGCCACGCTCGACAATGTGATGAAGTGCAACGTGTTCTGCACTTCGGCAAAGCACTTCACAACCTTCAATGCAGTCTATGCAAGGTACTTCCCGCACCAGCCGCCGGCGCGGATCTTCGTCTGCATCCCGGAATGGACCGGGCCGTTCGACGTCGAGATCGACTGCATCGCGATGGTGTAAGGGCAGAGCGCCGCAGCGGCGACCTCGCTTCACAGATCCTGCCGCGTCAGCCGACCGTGCATCGCGACCGGCCGCGGCGCCGGCTTGCTCGGCACGTCGCCCAACGTCAGCGCCATCACCGAGACCGTGACCACGCGGTCGATGATGCCGCGGACGTCGTCGAGGTCGCATTTGCCTTCCGACAGCCGCAGCAGGCGTTCCTTCTCGCGGATGGTGTGGTGCGCCATCGCGAGCGCGAAGTGCAGGCCCCAATAGAGCTCGGTGTCGCTGCTCGCCGGCATCGCGCGGCGCATCGCGGCGGCGAACTTGCGCAAGTGATCGACCTCGCGATTCTTGATGCGGCGGATCGGCGGCACGGATTCGATCGAGGCGCGGATCATGAACCGCGCCGCGGTCGAGCCCTCGCGATCCGGCCCGAGGCAGCCGCGCAGGGTGGGGCCGACGAGGGCGCGCATGATGTCCTCGATCGAGGCGCGGCCGCCGCCTTTTTCCTCCGCCGCCCGCAGTTCGTTGAGGCGCTCGCGGTTGGTCTGGATGCTGCGGGTGACGAACAGCTCCGCGATCAATTCGTCCTTGGAGCCGAAATGATAGTTCACCGCCGCGAGGTTGACGTTCGCCTCCGCGACGATGTCGCGCAGCGTGACGTCGCCGAAGCCGCGGTCGGCATAAAGCCGCTCGGCGGCGGCGAGAATGGCGGATCGGGTCTGGTCGCTGGCCATGGCTGAGAGCCTCCGGTCATTCCGGGGCGATGCGCAGCATCGAACCCGGAATCTCGCTCCACAATTTCCGGATTCCGGGTTCAGCCCTGCGGGCTGCCCCGGAATGACGAACGCGAGGTTGCATTTCAAACATTTGTATGAAACTATCGTTTGAACGGTCGGAAATGTCAATCCGCGGATCGCGGGGCAGCATTCTGGCACACCACCGCCGCCCTTCCGCGAACGCCCTTGCGAGCCGCGGAGGCGGGGTCAACAATGTCGGCAAATGGCTACGGCCCAGGTCAGCGGCCCAGGTCAGCGGCCCAAGTCTAGGAAACGAGGAGCGTCCCATGGATTTCACGATGTCGGCCAGGCAGAAGGAATGGCTGGAGCGCGTTCAGGCTTTCATGAAAACGCATGTTCGCCCGGCCGTGCCGATCTACGACAAGCAGGACGCCGAGGGCCCGCGCTGGAAGGTGATCCCGATCCTCGAGGACCTGAAGAAGAAGGCGAAGGCCGAAGGCCTCTGGAACATGTTCATGCCGCCGTCCTCGCATGAGGACGATGAATTCCACGGCGCGGGATTGACCAATCTCGAATACGCGCTGCTGTCGGAGGAGATGGGTCGCATCTCCTGGGCGTCCGAAGTGTTCAACTGCTCCGCCCCCGATACCGGCAACATGGAAGTGTTCATCCGCTACGGCACCAAGGAGCAGAAGCGCAAATGGCTGCGCCCGCTGATGGACGGCGAGATCCGCTCCGCCTTCCTGATGACCGAGCCGGCGGTTGCTTCGTCCGACGCCACCAACATCGAGACCCGGATCGAGAAGGACGGCGATCACTACGTCATCAACGGCCGCAAATGGTGGTCGTCGGGCGTCGGCGATCCCCGCTGCAAGATCGCGATCCTGATGGGCAAGACCGACTTCAACGCCGCCAAGCATCAGCAGCAGTCGCAGATCCTGGTGCCGCTCGACACCCCCGGCATCAAGGTCGAGAAGATGCTGCCGGTGTTCGGCTTCGACGATGCGCCGCACGGCCATGCCCAGGTGCTGCTCGAGAACGTGCGGGTGCCGAAGGAAAACATCCTGCTCGGCGAAGGCCGCGGCTTCGAGATCGCGCAGGGCCGTCTCGGTCCGGGCCGCATCCATCACTGCATGCGCACCATCGGCCAGGCCGAAGAGGCGCTGGAGAAGATGGTGAAGCGGCTCGCCTCGCGCACCGCGTTCGGCAAGAAGATCATCGAGCATTCGGTCTGGGAGCAGCGTATCGGCGATGCCCGCACCGACATCGAGATGAACCGTCTGCTCTGCCTCAAGGCCGCCGACATGATGGACAAGGTCGGCAACAAGACCGCGCAGGCCGAGATAGCGATGATCAAGGTCGCGGCGCCCAACATGGCGCTCAAGATCATCGACCAGGCGATCCAGGCCTTTGGCGGCGGCGGCGTCTCCGACGAAGCAGGGCTCGCCCGCGCCTACGCCCACATCCGCACGCTTCGTCTCGCCGACGGTCCGGACGAGGTGCACAATCGCGCCATTGCCAGACTTGAACTTCGGAAGTATGCAAACACGTCGCACTGAGCATGATGCGGAACGCATGGCGTTCGCGCGCACATCGTGCTCAGAATGAAAAAGAGAGATCAGGCTGGCGTGCCAGTCTGATTGAGGGAGCGCCCCGACGCGCTCCTTGAAAAATCGAGTTGAGGGAGCGTCATCGTGGCGGACGGCGTCAGGAAAGACGAAGAATTTTCCGGCACAAGGGAAGTCGAGGAGCGCCATCGTATCAACGAGGCCAGTCTCGACGCCTGGATGAGGGAACACGTCGAAGGCTATCAGGGGCCGCTCACGGTCCTGCAGTTCAAGGGTGGCCAGTCCAACCCGACCTACAAGCTCGAGACCCCTGGCCGCAACTATGTGATGCGGCGCAAGCCGTTCGGTAAATTGTTGCCGTCGGCGCATGCGGTCGATCGCGAGTTCCGCGTGATCGCGGCGCTTGGCAAGCAGAATTTCCCGGTCGCGAAAGCCTACGCGCTGTGCACCGACGACGCCGTGATCGGCTCGGCCTTCTACATCATGTCGATGGAGGAGGGGCGGGTGTTCTGGGATCCGACGCTGCCGACCCAGGAGCCCGACGCGCGCCGCAAGATCTTCGCCAGCAAGATCGAGACGCTGGCCAAGCTTCATCTGTTCAATCCCGAGGCGATCGGCCTCGGCGATTTCGGCAAGCCCGGCAATTATTTTGCGCGACAGGTCGATCGCTGGACCAAGCAGTACCGCGCCTCCGAAACGCAGCACATTCCCGAATTCGAGAAGCTCGCCGAGTGGCTGCCGAAAACCGTTCCGGAGCAGAAGCGCGTCTCGATCGTGCATGGCGACTATCGCCTCGACAACATGATCTTCCACGCCACCGAGCCGCGGGTGCAGGCGGTGCTCGACTGGGAATTGTCGACGCTCGGCGATCCCATGGCCGACTTCACCTACCTCTTGATGCAGTGGACCATGCCGGGCCTCGTCAATGCCGATCTCAAGGCATTGAACATTCCGAGCCAGGATGAAGCGGCGCAGATCTATTGCGACGTGACCGGCATCCCGGTGCCGGACCTGAACTGGTATTTCTCCTACAACCTGTTCCGCCTTGCCGGCATCACGCAGGGCATCGCGGGCCGGGTTCGCGACGGCACCGCGGCGAATGCCAAGGCCCTCGAGTCGGCCAAGCGCACCGTGCCGCTGTCGCAGGCGTCATGGGAATACGCGCAGAAGGCCGGCGCAACCTGATCCAGGAACGCGGCGCGATCCCACAGGGTTCGCGCCGCTTTGCGTTCACCTCGCCCCGCCTGCGGGGAGAGGTCGGATCGCATCGCCAGATGCGATCCGGGTGAGGGGGAGTCTCCGCAAACACATCTGTCGCCGTTGATGCGGCGACAGCCCCTCACCCCAATCCTCTAAGAGCGAGCTGCGCTCGTCTCGCCCCCGCAAGAGCGGGGCGAGGGAGCAAGATCGCGCCGCCGCTGCAAGGTGCGGCATGTTTCCGCATTGTAGCCATCTGTGACTTGAGTTCGCGCTGCCGCTTTGGCAAGTCAGTCCCGTCAACGCCCGCCCTGGTCCTGATCGGACATTTTCATTTTGACCCTCTCCTCGAACCTTCGCGGCAGCCTGTTCATGGCTGCGGCCATGGCCAGCTTCACGGTCAACGACACCATCACCAAGGCGGTGTCGGCGGAGCTCAACATCGGCGAGATCCTGCTGGTGCGCGGCCTGGTTGCGATGGTGCTGGTCGCGGCGCTCGCCTGGTACCGTGACGCGCTGCGCAGTTTCAGCGTGCTGCTGATCTGGCCGGTCGGGCTGCGCGTTCTTGGCGAGATCGGCGGCACGCTGACCTATCTCTCCGCGATCGCGCAGATCCCGCTCGCCAACGCCTCGGCGATCTTCCAGGCGCTGCCGCTGGTCATCACGCTCGGTGCGGCGCTGGTGTTCGGCGAGCCGGTCGGCTGGCGGCGCTGGCTTGCGATCGCGGCCGGCTTCATCGGCGTGCTTGTCATCGTTCGGCCCGGTGCGGAAGGCTTTAGCCAGGCTGCGCTCTTGGCGCTGGCGTCGGTCGGCTTCTGCGCGGTGCGGGATCTCGCCACCCGCCGTATCCCGAAAGAGCTGCCGACCGTGTTTATCACGCTGCTCACCACCGTGACCGTGACGACGGCGGGTGCTGTCGTCCTTGTCCCGCTCGGCGGCTGGCGGCCGCCGTGCGGCACCGCGCTCGGCCTGCTCATATTGGCCGCGGTCCTGATCCTGATCGGTTATCAGTGCATAATCGTGTCGCTGCGCACAGGCGACATCTCGGCGGTGGCGCCGTTCCGCTATACCGCGCTGCCGTGGGCGATGCTGACGGGCTATCTCGCCTTCGGCCACAAGCCCGACGGTCCGATGCTCGCGGGTGCCGCGATCATCGTGGCCTCCGGCCTCTATGCCTTCTACCGCGAGCGCAAGCGCGACAAGCTCCGTCCCGCCGCAACGGGACCGGGGCTACCGCCGGACGGGTTGTGAGGCATCCGTGATCCTACGCAATCATTTGCAAATCACTTCGCGCAATGCGCGATCAGCCGTGCGACGAATGCGCCGCATGCCTCGAGCTGCGACATCTCGACGAACTCGTCCGGGGTATGCGCCTGAGCGATCGAGCCGGGGCCGACCACGACGGACGGCACGTCCGCCATGCTGACGAACAAGCTGGCTTCGGTGCCGAAGGCGACCTTGGCGTGGTCGTTGCGGTCGGCAAATTGCTTGGCGAGCGTGACGATGGCGGCGTCTGCCTGGGTGTCGAGTGCGGGGTAGTCGAGGATCTCCTCGAAGTCGATGCCGCATTCGGGATGGCGCTTGCGCATCGCCGGCTCGATCTCGGCCTTGGCCCAGGCGATGATCGCGTCCGTCACTTCTCTCGACTCGGTGATGCCGATGCCGCGGCATTCGAATTCCACCACGCATTGGTCGGGCACGATGTTCAGCGCGGCGCCGCCATGCACGATGCTGGTGAGCAGGGTCGAGTGCGGGACATCGTAGAGGCTGCCTTGTTCGGCATCCGCGGTCAGCAACGCGGCGCGGCGGCGGATCTCGGTGATCAGGTCGGCGGCATATTCGATGGCGTTGACGCCGTCGGGCGCAATCGAGGAGTGGCGGGCAAGCCCGCGGAACGTGGCGCGCACGCCGTGCTTGCCCTTGTGCCCGATGATCACCTGCATCTGGGTCGGCTCGCCGACGAAACAGCCGAGCGGCTTGATCGGCTTGCGCGCGACCTCGCGCAGCATCGGCCGCACGCCGACGCAACCGATCTCCTCGTCATAGGAGATCGCAAGATAGATCGGCGTCTTCAGATCGGCCGCGAGCATCTCGGGAACCATCGCGAGGCAGACGGCGACAAAGCCCTTCATGTCGGTGGTGCCGCGGCCGTACAGCCGGCCGTCGCGCTCGACGAGCTCGAACGGGTTGTGGCTCCAGTCCTGTCCCACAACCGGCACGACATCGGTATGCCCCGACAGCACCAGCCCGGCCTTGTCCTCGGGGCCGACAGTGACCCACAACGAGGATTTCTGCCCGGTATCATCGACGATGCGTTGCCCCGTAAGGCCAAGCGAGGCGAGGTAGCGCTCGATGTAGTCGATCAGGGGCAGATTGCTGCGGTCGCTGACGGTGTCGAACGCGACGAGGTCGGCCAATAGCTTGCGGATGCGGTCGGGACGTTGATTTTGCATTGCCTGTTCGTTTGCGAGGGGGATTGTGCGAGGAACTGCGAGTGTGCGGGCGATCCTGCCAGCGAAGTATAACAGCTGGATAGCCTGCCGAGGCCAAGCAATATTCGGACCATTGCCGGCGGTTGTTGGAGGTCCAGGCGCGTAGGATGGGTAGAGCGAAGCGAAACCCATCGAATATATCCGCGCGGTGAGATGATGGGTTTCGTGGAGCTATCATCGGGTCGCGCGCGTTGCGCCGACCTAGCGCGGAATGAAAGGCAAGACTCGGACGATTCATGTCGCGAGAATGCGAAACTGTTCCCCATTCTCGGCTGTCATCGCCCGACTCGGACCGGGCGATCCGGTACGCCGCGGCCTCTCGGCTCAAGCACAGAGGTCTCTGGAATACTGGATCACCCGCATGCGTATGCGCAGGTGATGACACCGCGCATTTGTCATCATGAATCGGAGACCGTCCACTGCCGTCGTCCCGGCGAAGGCCGGGACCCATAACCACCAATGCTGCTTGTTGCGCGACGTCGGAACGACGAGTCCCGCTCACAACCCCGGCTGCGGAGTATGGGTCCCTGCTTTCCGCAGGGACGACGATTGCGGATGGAGACCGTGCCACACATTCGCTGTCGTCCTGGCGAAAGCCAGGACCCATTACCACAAATGGTCATTGTTGCACGTTGCTGGAACGACGAGTCCCTTTCACGACATCCGCCGCGGAGTATGGGTCCCGGCCTTCGCCGGGACGACGCTGGTGTATGCGGCGCCACCGCGGACGATGGCTTGGAGCCCTTGCTAGATCGGCTTGCCCGTATACGGCATCGATGCCGTGAGGCCGCCGTCGACCGGGATGGCCTGGCCATTGACGTAGGACGCATCATCGCTCGCCAAAAACAATCCCATCGCGGCGAGCTCATGCGGCTGGCCGGCGCGCTTGAGCGGATTGAGCTGGCCGATCTTGTCCTGGGTGCCGCGCTCCTTGGCGCGATCGAACACCGGCTTGGTCATGCCGGTCTCGATCAGGCCTGGGCACACCGCATTGATGCGCACGCCGGTGCCGGAGAGCGAGTAGGCGGTGGTCTGCACCAGGCTGATGACGCCGGCCTTGCTCGCACCATAGGGATGTCCGCTGGCACCCGACTTCAGGCCCGCGACGGACGCGGTGCAGACGATCGAACCGGAACCTTGCCTCGTCATATGCGGAATCGAATGCTTGATCGCGAGGAACGGGCCGATCAGATTGACGCGCAGCACTTCCTGCCAATGTTCGACGGTCTGGTCGGCGAGCGGGACGAGGCCGCCGCTGACGCCGGCATTGGCCCAGATCGCATCGAGCTTGCCGTACTGCGAAACCGCCTTCTCGATGAAGGCCTTCACGTCGCTCTCCGAGCCGGCATCGGCGGTGACGGCCTCGACGGTGCCGCCGGCATCGCGCACCAGCTTGGCGGTCTCGTTCACGCCCTCGGTGCGATCGACCGCGATCAGCTTGGCGCCTTCCCTGGTGAACAGCAGCGAGGCGGCGCGGCCGATGCCGCTGCCAGCGCCGGTGATGATGACGGATTTGCCTTCGAGGCGACCCATGAGTTTCTCCCTGTTCACGTGATTAGTTCGGGTGGTC
The DNA here is from genome assembly GCF_020329495.1 of Bradyrhizobium australafricanum. NCBI lineage: Bacteria > Pseudomonadati > Pseudomonadota > Alphaproteobacteria > Hyphomicrobiales > Nitrobacteraceae > Bradyrhizobium > Bradyrhizobium australafricanum. The sequence goes on from NZ_JAGKJL010000023.1 coordinate 8,348, forward strand.
CTTGGCGCGTCTGCCGCGCGACGGAATTCAAACAAAATTTCAAACGTCCGAAGCACTTGAGACGATGTGCGGCGTGACGTACAGCGAGACGGGACACTATTGAAGGGCTCATCCGATGTCCAATCCAGACAAGCCTGACGTGACGGTGACGCGGTGGTGGTGGGTTCGTCACGCGCCGGTGCGGAGCGACGGCGGCAACATCTACGGACAAGAGGATATCGACTGCGACACCGGCGATGTCGAAGTGTTCGAGGCGGTCGCCAAGATGCTGCCGCGCGATGCGGTCTGGTATTCGAGCAATTTGAAGCGCACGCACAAGACCGCGGACGCGATCTGGGCTGCCGGGTTTCCAAAGCCGGAAAGCATGACGCAGGAACGCGACTTCGCCGAGCAGCATCTCGGCCAGTGGCAGGGCATGAACCGCGCCGCGTTTCTCGCCAGCCGTCCGCCGGGCACGGCCTGGTTCGCCGACGTCAACGAGCCCGCGCCCGACGGCGAGAGCTACATGGATCTCTACACCCGCGTCTGCCGCACCATTGTGCGGATCACCGCCGCGGAAGCGGGCAGGAATATCATCGCCGTCGGCCATGGCGGCGTCATCAAAGCTGCGGTCGGGCTGGCGCTCGGCGGCCAGCCGGACAGGGGGCTGTCGTTCGATATCGATAATGTCTCGGTGACGCGGCTCGATCACATCGCAAGCGCCGGTCTGTCGACCTGGCGGCTGCCGATGGTGAACCAGCAGCCCTGGATTGCCGATCCGCGCCACGCCGCGATGCATCAGCCGTCGGGGCCTGAAGTCAGGCCGGCGAGCAAGCTTGCGTGATCGTCATTCCGGGATGGTCCGAAGGACCAGACCGCAGATGCGCAATTGCGCATCGGGGAATCTCGAGATTCCGGGTTCGACGCTGGTGCGTCGCCCCGGAATGACGCTAAGACGAACACTTAACATCAGGGAGAGAAACATGACCTTGTTCGACATGAAGGGAAAAGTCGCCGTCATCACCGGCTCGACGCGCGGCATCGGACGCGCGATCGCCGAGCGCATGGCCGAGCACGGCGCCAAGGTCGTGATCTCCTCGCGCAAGGCTGACGTCTGCGAGCAGGTGGCGAAGGAGATCAACGACAGCTACGGCAAGGGCACCGCGGTTGCGATCGCGGCCAACATCTCGTCGAAGGAGAACCTGCAGAACCTGGTCGACGAGAGCAACCGCGCCTTCGGCAAGATCGACGTGCTGGTCTGCAACGCGGCGTCGAACCCGTATTACGGTCCGCTCGCCGGCATCTCCGACGATCAGTTCCGCAAGATCCTCGACAACAACATCGTCGCCAACAACTGGCTGATCTCGATGGTGGTGCCGCAGATGATCGAGCGCAAGGACGGCTCGATCATCATCGTGTCCTCGATCGGCGGCCTGAAGGGCTCGACCATCCTCGGCGCCTACGCGATCTCCAAGGCCGCCGACATGCAGCTCGCGCGCAACCTCGCCTGCGAATACGGCAAGCACAATATCCGCGTGAACTGCATCGCGCCCGGCCTGATCAAGACCGACTTCGCGAAGGCGCTGTGGGACAATCCGGACAATCTGAAGGCCTCGACCGCACGCTCGCCGCTGCTGCGGATCGGCGTGCCGGACGAGATCGCGGGCGCCGCCGTGATGATGGGCTCGCGCGCCGGCGACTTCATGACCGGCCAGACCATCGTGATCGACGGCGGCGCGACGATCAGCTGAGCATCACTCGTCATTCCGGGGCAGCCCGCAGGGCTGAACCCGGAATCTCGATGTTGTTGCGCGAGATTCCCCGATGCGCGATTGCGCATCTTAGGTTCGCGCCCCGAAATGACGGACTACTCCACCGCCGCGTACACCCCGTTGCGTACCAGCGAGCGGGTATATTCGCGCTGGCCCGGGCCCTGCATCATGAAGACCGCGATCAGGTCTTCGCTCGGATCGATCCAGAAGAATGTGCCGGCCATGCCGCTCCAGAAATACTGGTCGACCGAGCCGGAGAACGGCGCGATGCCCTGCTGCATGCGCACCGCGAAGCCGAGGCCGAAGCTGTGGCCGGGCGACACCAGCGTGCCCTGGATCTTCACGCCGGCGCCGAGGTGATCGGAGGCCATGAATTCGAGCGTCTTGCGGCCGATAATCCTGGTGCCGTCGAGCGAGCCGCCGTTCAGCAGCATCTGCGCGAAGCGGGCATAGTCCATCGTGGTCGAAACCAGCCCGCCGCCGCCGGATTCCATCGCCGGTTTCTCCAGCATGTTGAACAGCTGCACCTTGTCGTTGGTCCAGGGATCGTTGGCAAACGCCTCGGCGAGGCGGCCGGCATTGGCTTCCCCGGTGTGGAAGGCGGTCTCGGTCATCTGCAGCGGCGAGAGGATGTGCTCAGCGAGGTAGGCGCCGAGCGTCTTGCCGCTGACGACCTCGATGATGCGGCCGAGGATGTCGGTGGAGCGGCTGTAGTTCCACTCGGCGCCGGGCTGGCAGACCAGCGGCATGCCGGCGAGCATGGTGGCATGCTCGGCATTGGTGATCTTGCGGCTGCGCAGCCGCGACTGCTGGTAGAGCTGCTGCACCGGGCCGTTGCCGGTGTGGTCATAAGTAAGCCCAGACGTGTGGCGAAGCAGGTCCTGGATCGTCATCTGCCGCTGCACGGGTACCAGCTCGAGCTTGCCGTTGTTGTCGACGCCGACCTTGGTCTCGGCGAATTCGGGGATGAACTTCGCGACGGGGTCGTTGAGCAGGAAGTGGCCGTCCTCCAGCAATTGCATGATGCCGACCGAGACGATCGGCTTGGTCATCGAGAAGATGCGGAAGATCGTGTCATGGGTCATCGGCGCCGAGGCGGTCGGGCCTTGGCGGCCGATCGCGTCGAACCAGCCGATCTGGCCGCGCCGCGCCACCAGCACCGTCACGCCGGGCACGGTTCCCTTGTCGACCTCGCGGCGGAAGGTGTCGGACATCGCCTGCAGCCGCACGCTCGACAGCCCGATCGATTCGGGCTTGGCGAGGGGGAGGGAGGCGGTGGTCGGGCTGGCGGCGTGCTTGGTGGCGGTTTGGGCGTTCATGGTCTCTCCCTGGTTCTTGATTCTTGCGGCGAGGTGCCGACACGGGGTGATCGCCGAAGTCTGGCGCAGAAGTTTTGCAATGAACAGAAGCTTCACCGCTTCGCCCTTGCAAACCGGCCATGCCCTGTGCTTGAAACGGCGCGAACCGGCGGCGACGCTGGTTCCCTGCAGGAGTGTAGCTCAATTGGTAGAGCACCGGTCTCCAAAACCGGGGGTCGCAGGTTCGAGCCCTGCCACTCCTGCCAGCTTTTACCCAATCATTTGAAGGTGTTGGCCGAGGTCTCGGATCCCGGCCATGATCATGTTTGCCTACTTGATGAGCGGGCAGCCGCCGTCCTTCAGCGGCCGGAACGCCTGGTCGCCGGGCACTTCGGCGAGCACCTTGTAGTAATCCCACGGCGCCTTCGATTCCTCGGGCTTCTTGACCTCGAACAGGAACATCGAGTGCACCATGCGGCCGTCCTCGCGCACCACGCCGTTGTCAGTGAAGGCGTCGCGGACCGGGGTCGCGCGCATCTTGGCCAGCACCGGCTTGGTCTCCTTGGTGCCGGCGGCCTTCACCGCGTTGAGGTAGTGCAGGGTGGCGCTGTAGGTCGCGGCCTGGTTCATCGTCGGCATCCGCTTCATGCGCTCGAAGAAGCGCTTGCCGAAGGCGCGGGTGCGGTCGTTGAGATCCCAGTAGTAGGCCTCGGTGATGATCAGGCCCTGCGCGAGCTTCAGCCCGAGGCTGTGGATGTCAGAGATGAACATCACGATACCCGCGAGGTTCTGCTCGCCCGCGACGATGCCGAATTCGGAGGCCTGCTTGATGGTGTTGATGGTGTCGGCGCCGCCATTGGCCATGCCGATGATCTTGGCCTTCGAGGCCTGCGCCTGCAGCAGGAAGGACGAGAAGTCCGGGGTGTTGAGCGGATGCCGCGCGCTGCCGAGCACCTTGCCGCCGGCGGCGCGGACCACGTCGCCGGTGTCGCGTTCGATCGAATGGCCGAACAGATAGTCGGCGGTGATGAAGAACCAGGTGTCGCCGCCGTTCTTCACGATCGCGCTGCCGACGGTGTGGGCGTTGGCGTAGGTGTCGTAAGTCCAGTGCAACGTGTAGGGCGAGCAGGACTTGCCTGTGATGTCGGAGCTTGCCGCATCCGTCACGATCATGATCTTCTCGAACTGCTTCGACATCTCCATGCCGGCGAGCGCGGTCGCCGAGGTCGGCATGTCGATGATCATGTCGACATTCTCGGCCTCGTACCATTTGCGGGTGATGGTGGCGGCGACGTCGGCCTTGTTGAGGGCGTCGGCGGTGACGAGCTCGATCGGCTTGCCGAACATCGACCCGCCGAACTCCTCGATCGCCATCTTTGTGGCCTCGACATTGCCGGCGCCGCCGATGTCCGAATAGACCGACTGGAAATCCGTGAGCACGCCGATCTTGAGCGGCGCCTGCTGGGCGAGCGCCGGCCCTGCCAGCACAGCCGCGATCAGGCCGGCGGCGGACAGACTCGTGACGATGGATTTCATGATGGTGTGCCTCCCCGAGGTGTTCTTATCTGTTTGTCCGACAAAGTTAGATTTGCCCGGTTCCGGTGTCAATTCCGGCCGCCCAGGTGCGACAATCAGGCCGGATATCGCTCATTTGACGCCCCAAGGGCCTTCGCCTATCCTTTGTCCGACAAACGACAATCGGGAGTCCGCGGGAGCTGAAGATGCCCACCACGCCGCTGTTCCGGCGCATCGATGTCGCGCCGGCCTATCAGAAGGTCGCCGACGCGATCGAACGCGAGATCATCAACGGCCGGATCAAGCCGGGTGAGCTGATCGGCACCGAGCAGCAGCTGGTTGCGCAGTTCGGCGTCAACCGCTCGACGGTGCGCGAAGGCATTCGCGTGCTCGAGGAGGGCGGGCTGATCCGCCGCGATTCCAGCCGCCGGCTGCAGGCCTGCCTGCCGCGCTACAACAAGCTCGCGACGCGACTGTCCCGTGCGCTGATCCTGCACGAGGTGACGTTCCGCGAATTGTTCGAGACCTCGATGACGCTGGAGGTCGCGAGCGTCGAGGGCGCGGTGGAGCGCGCGACCGAGGAGAACATCGCCGAGCTCGCCGGCAATCTCGAGCGCAGCGCAGCTGTCGTCGGCAATCCCGCTGCGCTTGCCGAGCTCGATGCGGAATTCCATGTGCTGATGGCCAAGGCCTCGCAGAACCGCGTGCTGCAGCTGGCGCGCGAGCCCGCCGCGCAACTGTTCTTTCCGACCACCGAGATGATCGTGGGCGGCGTGCCTGAGGGCGGCGCGCGGCTGGTCGAGGCGCACCATCATCTGCTCGACGCGATCAAGCGGCGCGACAAGGAGGCCGGCGTGCTGTGGACGCGGCGGCACCTGCAGGACTGGCGGCGCGGTTTCGAGAAGATCGCCTCGCTCGATCGCTCGGTCGAGCACACCTACATGGAACACGCTTACGCCGCGCGGCAATAGCGACGGCGCGGCCGAGATAAGACGAAGACAAGACGAAAACACAAGACAAAGACAACAAGCACATTCGGGAGGGACAAATGAGCGGAGACATCGCAGCGACCATCCAGCGCGCCCGCGAGCACAGCATCGGCGATCTGCTGCGCCGGTCGGCGAAGCGCTACCCCGGCAAGACCGCGCTGATCTGCGGAGCGGTGAGCTGGAGCTTTGCGGAGATGGACGCGATCTGCAATCGGCTCGGGCGAGGGTTGCTTGCGCTTGGCGTTGCCAAGGGCGATCGCGTCGCGGTGCTGTCGCGCAACTCGCACGGCTTCGCCGCGCTACGCTTTGCGGTGGCCCGGATCGGCGCCATCCTGGTGCCGATCAACTTCATGCTCAATCCGGACGAGATCAATTTCATCCTCGCCAATTCCGGCGCCAAGCTGCTCGCGGTCGGCCCCGATTTCGTGGAGACGGCGCACGCTGCGGCCGCCAAGGGCTCGGCGGTCGAGACCCTGATCTGGCTGCCCGGCGAGGACCCGGCCACCGCGCCCGAAGGCATCACGACGTTCGACAGCCTGCTGCACAGCGACGCGTCGGCGCCGGAGGCGTCGGTGGACAGCCGCGATCCCGCGCAGATCATCTACACCAGCGGCACCGAGTCGCTGCCGAAGGGCGCGATCCTCACCCACGAAGCCGTCATGTGGCAGTATGTCAGCTGCATCATCGACGGCGGCATGGCGACCGACGACACGGTGCTGCACGCGCTGCCGCTCTATCACTGCGCGCAGCTCGACGTTTTCCTGGGGCCTGCGATCTATCTCGGCGCCACCAGTCTCATTACCGGCAAGCCGGTGCCCGACAATGTCCTGGCGCTGATCGCGGCCCACAAGATCAATTCGTTCTTCGCGCCGCCGACGATCTGGATCGCGATGCTGCGCTCGGGCGCATTCGACCGCACCGACCTGTCGACCCTGCGCAAGGGCTATTACGGCGCCTCGATCATGCCGGTCGAGGTGCTGCTCGAGTTGCAGCGCCGGCTGCCCGAGGTGAAATTCTGGAATTTCTACGGCCAGACCGAGATCGCGCCGCTCGCGACCGTGCTGTCGCCGGAGGACCAGCTGCCGAAGGCGGGCTCGGCCGGCAAGCCCGCGATCAATGTCGAGACGCGGGTGGTCAGGCCTGATATGACCGACGTCGGGGTGGGGGAGGTCGGCGAGATCGTGCATCGCTCGCCGCATCTGTTGTCAGGCTATTACAACGATCCGGTCAAGACTGCGGCCGCGTTCGCCGGCGGCTGGTTTCATTCCGGCGATCTCGCGACCGTCGATGCCGACGGCTACATCACCGTGGTCGATCGCGTGAAGGACATGATCAAGAGCGGCGGCGAGAATGTCGCGAGCCGCGAGGTCGAGGAGATGATCTATCGGCTGCCTTCGGTGTCGGAGGTCGCGGTGGTCGGGCTGCCCGATCCGCGCTGGATCGAGGCGGTGACCGCGATCGTTGTGGTCAAGGCCGGCGAAAGCCTCGATGCCGATGCGGTGATCAAGCATTGCGCGGCGTCGATGGCCCATTTCAAGGTGCCGAAGCAGGTCATCTTCGTGGATGCCTTGCCGAAGAATCCGAGCGGCAAGCTGCTCAAGCGCGAGCTGCGCCAGCGCTATGTCGGCGGCACCACGCTGGACCAGGCGGTGCAGAAGAGCTTCGCCGGCTAGGCTGTCTATTGGCCAGCTGTCGCGGGCGCCTTGTCCGACCATTCCGGCGGCAAGCCAAGCTTGCCGGCGGCCATTCCGACCAGGCCGGGGCTGCGGCCGAACGCCTCGCAGGCCGCGTATTTCGGCTTGCCGCCGAACGTTGCGCCAATCTTGTCGAACGATGGCAGCTCCGGCGCCTTTCCGAATGGCGTTGCGCCGGTGACGACGAGCTTGCTGAAATCGTCGCTGAAGGAAGGGGCGAGATCGTAGGCGTCACCGGCGCTCGAGACCATCGGTGAGTTGGTGAACGAATTCGCCCCGCGGGCCCAGATCATCGCCGCCTGCTGGCGGCTGGCCTGATCGCGCACCTCGGCTTCGACGGTCAAGCTGCCAAGCCCGACCGGCAACCGCGGCACCGGCACCGGCACGCCTGCGCCGAGCGCGCTCGGCAGGAAGCTGACCACCTTGGAAGTGCCCGCCGCGACCTCGTCGGTGGGCGCCGCCTGGGTGACAAGCGCGTGCACGGACAGATCCGCAGGCTGATCGGCACCAACGACCTGAAGCCGCTCGCTCAGGCCGACGCACAGCGAACGATCGATCGCGTTGGCCACCAGGTGCCGCTGCTCCTGGGACAGCGTCGGCGACGCTGCCTGCGAGAAGGTCGTCGGGACGATCCGCACCGTCTTCGCAGCGAGGACCTCGTCCTTGTTGACGCGAACCAGCGATTTCGCCAGCACGCCGTCGGACGGCGTGAGATTGTCGTAGGATGCCAGTGACCCGCCCCGCGTCATCGGTGCGCTGGCACAGCCCGACAACAACGCCACCACAACCGCAGCGCCCGGCAGAAATTCGATTCTCATGTACCCCTCGAACGACCGCTCACCCCACGAACGATCGCACGTCACGATAGGGCAGGGCCGCCCGGGTCGGGATTAAGAGATATTAAGTCAGATGTAGCTCGCGAAACCGCGCGACCTATTTGAGCCACATTTGGCCGTGCAGGCTTAACAAAACGCTATATTTGCGCACTGCGCATCCGGGGCCGAGGCCTCTAAAATGCCGTGATGCAAATCCTGGAATACGACCTCGTGGCTTTCCCCGTCACCAACGCACGCATCCTCTGCGTCGAGGACGATGCCGATATCGCGCGCATGCTGGCCGAGGTGCTTGAGGACAACGGCTTCAGGCCGGTGCTGGTCGGCTCGGCCGTGGAGATGGATGCGCTGCTCAAGCGCGAGAGCTTTGATCTCGTCGTACTCGACGTGATGCTGCCGGGCGAGGATGGGCTGAGCATCTGCCGGCGCCTGCGCATGTCGTCTTCGATTCCGATCATCATGGTCACCGCGCGCGGCGAGGACATCGACCGCATCCTCGGCCTCGAGCTCGGTGCCGATGACTACGTCACCAAGCCGTTCAATTCGCGCGAACTGGTCGCCCGCATCCGGGCGCTGCTGCGCCGCGTCGAGAGCGGCGCCTCGTCGCGGTCACGGCCGCGTCCGCTGACCTTTGCCGGATGGCGCATCAACCCCACCACCCGTGAGCTGCATGACCCCGCGGGCGTCCGGATCACGCTGACCAGTGCCGAGTTCGATCTGCTGCTGGCGTTCTGCCGCAATCCTGGGCAGGTGCTGTCACGCGAGCAATTGATCGAGCAGGCCTTCGGCGGCCTGATCGCATCGGTCGAGCGCAGCGTCGACGTTCATATCAGCCGCATCAGGCAGAAGATCGAGCCGGATCCCAAGGACCGCTCGATGATCAAGACGGTGCGGCTCGGCGGCTACGTGTTCACGCCCGAGGTCGAGCAGATCTGATGGGATGGGCGCAGCGGCTGATGCCGCGCAGCGTCGCTGCGCAACTCATGAGCCTCGTCGCGCTCTCGGAATTGATCGGCATCACGCTCGCGGCGGTGACCATCATCTATCTGTTCGATTCTCCCTCGATCACCGACACGCAGAAGTTTCTGGCCGGGCGGGTCGCGGAGCTCACGCAGCTTGTGCGTTCCACGAAGACGCCGGCAGACGCGGATGAACTGCTGGCCGCAGCCAGGCGCGGCGGTCTCGACGTCAGGCGCGTCGCCTTGGGCGAACTGGTGCCTCGAACAGCCGCAGAGACGCGGTCGTTTTCCATGCGAGCGTTCCGGCAACTCGCTGCCGAGCCCGGAATTGAATTGATGGAGGATCTGCGCCATCCCGCAGGCTCGTCGTCACAGGTGATCGTGAGACTCGACGATGGCCACGCGCTGATGGCCGACGTTGCGGTCAAAGGCGGTCTTTGGTCCACTTTGCTCCGCCCGCTGGCCGGGGGGACGATCATCGTGCTGATCTCGATGCTGCTGCTGTCGGTCTACGCGGTGCGTTGGGTGATCGCGCCGCTGGCCGACGTCGCGCGTGCCGCGACCTCGTTCGGCCGCTCGCCGCGGGCTCCCGAGGTGCTGCGCCGGCGCGGTCCGCTCGAAATCGCCCAGGTCGCCGACGCGTTGAACGACATGCGCACGCGTATCGCAGCGCTGCTCGACGACCGCACCCGCATGCTCGCCGCCATCAGTCATGACCTGCGGACACCGCTGACCCGGCTCAGGCTGCGTACCGAGCGCGTCGGCGACGACACCCTGCGCCCGGCGATGCTGGGCGATATCGCCAAGATGACGCGCATGATCAACGAGACCCTGGAGTATCTGCGCGAGGATGCCCGCTCGGAGGCGGCGTCGTTCATCGACCTGCCGAGCTTCCTGCAGACCATCTGTTCGGACTTCGCCGACATGGGCCACGCGGTATCCTATGCCGGGCCGGCGCGTCTGCCTTATGCCTGCCGGCCCCGCGCGCTGTCGCGCGCCGTCACCAATATCGTGGAGAATGCGGTCAAGCACGGCAGCAAGGTCGCGGTGACGCTTCGCCCCATGGAGGCCGGCCACATCGAGATCGAGGTGGCCGACGACGGTCCGGGCATTCCGCCGGCGCTGCACGACAAGGTATTCGAGCCCTTCTTCAAGGCCGACAGCGCCCGGCAGGAGGGGGGCTTCGGGCTGGGGCTGTCGATCGCGCAGGATATCGCCAAGCGCCATGGCGGCAGCATCGCGTTGAGGCTGCGGGAGCCGAGCGGACTGCTCGTATCGATGCTGCTGCCGCCAAAACCCGGCCTGGCCTAGAGGAGGCGAGACGAACGACGCTGATCGCGCCAGGACCCCAGGGGATCGCGGGGCGCCGGCTAAGCCCTTGATTTGGAGAGACCAATGCCCGATCTGCCCGAACCGGGCGGGAGCCGGACCCGACCCCGCCGATCTTGACGTTTGGCCGGTCTCGCAGTAGATACCCGGCACTCGCAGCCGGCCCGCTTAGATGGCGGATATCCGGCGCGGCCTAATTCCCCGAACATTCGAGCTCGTTTATCGGCTCAACCTTCCAAACGAGGGCTGGGTCCGCAAGGTCGGCTGTTCGGATTCCTTGAAACGTTGCAATCGTCCGGAGACGGACGCGGATCTCACGATGGCTTTCAGCCCGTTCAAATTCCTGCAGGAAGTGCGCTCGGAGACCGCCAAGGTCACCTGGCCGACGCGCCGCGAGACGACCATCACCACCATCATGGTGTTCGTGATGGTGGCGCTGGCCTCGGTCTTCTTCTTCGCCGCAGATCAGATCATCCGCTATCTGATTACCCTGATACTGGGCATCCACTGATGAGCATGGGAACTCAATTGATGGACAAGCGCTGGTACATCGTCCACGCCTATTCGAACTTCGAGAAGAAGGTTCAGGAATCGATCCGCGAGCAGGCCAAGCAGCGTGGGCTGGAAGAACTGTTCGAGCAGATTCTAGTGCCGACCGAGAAGGTCACAGAGGTGCGCCGCGGCCGCAAGATCGACGCCGAGCGCAAGTTCTTCCCGGGCTATGTGCTGGTGAAGATGAAGCTGACCGACGAGGCGTTCCATCTGATCAAGAACACCCCGAAGGTGACCGGCTTCCTCGGCGCGGAAAACAAGCCGATGCCGATCTCGGAAGCGGAGGCGATGCGGATCCTGCACCAGGTGCAGGAGGGCGTGGAGCGTCCGAAGGCGTCGGTGTCGTTCGAGATCGGGGAGAACGTACGCGTGGCCGACGGCCCGTTCGCTTCGTTCTCCGGCGTGGTGGAAGAAATCGACGAGGCGCGCTCGCGCGTCAAGGTCGCGGTGTCGATCTTCGGCCGCGCGACGCCCGTGGAACTGGAATTCGGTCAGGTCGAAAAGGTGGTCTGACCGGACGGCGCGGGGTATATGCCTCGCATCAAGTCGAGAGGCCGTGGGAGGGAGGAGGCGGTCGCCAGCCCCTTCAACCGAACCACGGAACCTGAAACCGCCGGCCCGTCCGGCACAACAGGAGTGATAAATGGCAAAGAAAGTGACCGGATACCTGAAGCTTCAGGTCCCGGCCGGTGCGGCGAATCCTTCGCCCCCGATCGGCCCCGCGCTTGGTCAGCGCGGCCTCAACATCATGGAGTTCTGCAAGGCGTTCAACGCGCAGACCCAGAAGGAAGAGAAGAACACCCCGATCCCGGTGATCATCACCATCTATGCGGACCGGTCCTTCACCTTCGAGATGAAGACCCCTCCGATGTCCTACTTCCTCAAGCAGGCCGCCAAGATCCAGTCCGGATCGAAGGCGCCGGGCCGTGACAAGGCCGGCCAGGTGACCAAGGCGCAAGTGCGCGAGATCGCCGAGAAGAAGATGAAGGACTTGAATTGCGACACCATCGAATCGGCCATGAAGATGGTCGAGGGCTCTGCCCGTTCGATGGGTCTGGAAGTTGCGGGGTAACGGGCCATGTCAATCGGAAAGCGTTTGAAGAAGGCCCGCGAGGGCGTCGATCGCGAGAAGCTCTATCCGCTCGCGGATGCCATCAAGATGGTCAAGGAGCGCGCCAAGTCGAAGTTCGACGAGACGATCGAGATCGCGATCAATCTCGGCGTCGACCCGCGCCACGCCGACCAGATGGTCCGCGGCGTCGTCAACCTGCCGAACGGAACCGGCCGCACGCTGCGCGTCGGCGTGTTCGCGCGCGGCGCCAAGGCTGAGGAAGCCAAGGCCGCCGGTGCCGACGTCGTCGGTGCCGAAGACCTGGTCGAGAAGGTGCAGGGCGGGGCGATCGATTTCGATCGTTGTATCGCCACGCCCGACATGATGCCCCTGGTCGGCCGCCTCGGTAAGGTGCTCGGTCCGCGCGGCATGATGCCGAACCCGAAGATCGGCACCGTGACCATGGACGTCACCAACGCCGTGAAGGGTGCCAAGGGCGGCTCGGTCGAGTTCCGCGTCGAGAAGGCGGGCATCGTGCAGGCCGGCATCGGCAAGGCCTCGTTCTCCGAGGACAAGCTGGTCGAGAACGTCAAGGCGCTCGCGGACGCGGTCTCCAAGGCGAAGCCGGCGGGCTCCAAGGGCACCTACATCCAGCGCGTGGCGGTTTCCTCCACCATGGGCCCGGGCGTGAAGGTCGAGCCGGGCACGATCCTCGGCTGAGGTCTCTGGCCGTGACGAGATAAAGAGGGGCGGGACCGGGCGACCGGTTCCGCCCTTTGTTTTGCCAAAGCGTTTTCGAGCGAAGTGGCTACCGGTTCGCGTGAAGAAAACGCGCCAAGACAAGATCTGAAGCCTCTCGCAAGAAAGAATAACAATGCCCGATAAGGTCCTGGTCTATTCACGCTTTCCCAAGGCCCAGCTGATCCGCTTCGGCGAGCGCTATGAGCTGCTAGACGCGGCGGGCAAGCGATTGGATGAAGCGTTCCCGGCGGCCGAGCTCGCCGATATCCGCGCCATGATCACCGCGGGCGGCACGGCGCTCGGCACGGAGGCCATGGACATGCTGCCGAAGCTCGGCGCAATCGTCTGCTACGGCACCGGTTATGACGGCGTCGATCTCGCCGCGGCCGCCAAGCGCGGCATCGCGGTCGGCCACAGCCCGGGGGCCAATGCGGCCTCCGTTGCCGACACGGCGGTGACCTTGATGCTGGCGTCGGTGCGGCGGCTGCTGGTGGCTGACAATTACGTGCGGAGCGGCGACTGGGCCGGTGCAAAGCCGTCGCCGATGATGCGGCCGCAGGCCGGCATGCGCGGCCGCAAGGTCGGCGTCTACGGCATGGGCGAGATCGGCCGCAAGATCGCCGCCCGCGTCGCCGCCTTCGAGACCGAGGTCGGCTATTTCAGCCGCTCGAAGCACGACGTGCCCTATCAATACTTTCCGACGCTGGAGGCGCTCGCCGATTGGTGCAGCGTGCTGCTGATCGCCGTCCGCGCCGGCGCCGAGACCGAGCATGCTGTCAATGCCGACATCCTGCGCCGGCTCGGCAGCGACGGGTTCATCGTCAACATCGCGCGCGGCTCGGTCATCGACGAGAAGGCGCTGGTCGCAGCGTTGACCGACGGCGTGATCGCTGGTGCCGGCCTCGACGTGTTCGCGAGGGAGCCGCATGCGCCCGATGCGCTGACCGCGTTGCCGAACGTGGTGCTGTCGCCGCATCTCGGCGGCCACACGCTGGAATCGCACGTCGCCATGCAGGATTGCGTGCTGGCCAATCTCGACGCGTTCTTTGCCGGCAAGCCGCTCGCCTATCCGGTGGCGACGGCGTCCTGACCGGAGCTTCAGCTCCGGCGCGGCGCGTGGCGCAGCTTGTCCGGGTTGCGGACGATGTAGATCGCCGCGATCCGGCCGGTCTCGCCGTCGATCGCCATGCTCAGCGTGTGGTCGACTTCGCCATCGAGGAAGATCAGCGCGCCCGCGCTGCCATTGACCATCATCGGTTCGACGCGAACCTCGCTGCCGGCGTTCTTGCCGGCGATGCCGATGATGAAGCGGACGATCTTCTCTGCCCCCTTGATCGGCTTCAGCGCCGCCAGCTTGCGGCCGCCGCCGTCGGTGATCGCGATGGCATCCTCGCGCAGCAGGTTGGCGAGGGCGGAGACGTCGCCGCTGGCCGCGGCCTTGCAGAATGCCGTCAGCAGCCGTGCATGGCCTTCGGGCGGCTCGACGGGAACAGGGCGGTTGTCGCGGACCGATCGGCGGGCGCGCGCGGCGAGCTGCCGGCAGGCCGACTCGCTGCGCTCGAGGGTGCGGGCGACTTCCGCGAATGGCCGGTCGAACACGTCGTGCAGCAGGAACGCGGCGCGCTCGAGCGGCGTCAGGGCGTCGAGCGCCAGCATCAGCGCAAAGGAGAGATCGTCGGCGAGCTCGGTTGCCGCCTCGGCCGACAGCGCCTCGTCGAACACCGGCTCGGGCAACCAGGCGCCGACATAGAGCTCGCGCTGGGCGCGGGCGCTCTTCAGCCGGTCAAGACAAAGCCGGGTCACCACGGTGACGAGGAACGCCTCGGGATTGCGAACGTCGTCAGCCGCGGCGAACCGCAGCCACGCGTCCTGGACCACATCGTCGGCATCGCCGCGGCTGCCGAGCATGCGATAGGCAAGCCCGGTCAGCCGCGCCCGATACGGCGCGAGCGGGTCGCGCTCAGGCAGCCTGCTTGATGACATCGATCTGATGGCCGGCCACGGTCACGCGGCGACACTCCCTGGCATATCCCAGCGCCAGCTTCATCATGGGGAAGATGCGGCCGATTTGTAGGGCCATGGCGAGGTCGATCACGCCTTTTTCGCCCCAGCGCGCGCGAACGGCGTCGCGGCAGGCGTCATCGTCGGTCGAGCGCTGCACGATGGCGTCGGCGAAGTGGAAGCCGAGCGCGGTGTCCGCGGTCATGGCGGCAACGTCACGACGGAGCACGGCGGTGACCTGTTGTTCCGCCATTCCGGCTCCGATCGCCATGTCGACGACCAGTTGCGCACAGGGACCGCAATCTTCCGCCAGCGCGCCGGTGAGCTTGGCGGCATAGAAGGCCTCAACCGGCGCGACCGCGCGGTAGGCGGCGGCCTTCATCGCGCCGGCGAATTTGAAGAACGCGGCGGGGGATTCCTTCAGCATGATCTCGAGATAGGTGGTGTCGTAGCCGTAGCGCCGGGAATAGGCGCGCAGCATGCGGCGCGCGATGAAGCTACGCATGTCGTTCTCCTTGATTTGGCAGGGCGGAATAGAGGGCGAGCGCCGCGGGCAGGACGACCGCCACCAGATCGGATGCGGCATGGCGGTCGTGGCCGCCGGCGATCATCACGAGATGCAGCAGGCCGTGGCCGGCCAGGAACGCGGCGCCCGCGACCGCTGCCGGCCACCAGGCCGGCCACAAGGCTCGCGCGGCCAGGCCGAGCCCGGCCGCGATGAAGGCAATGCCGACGTCCTGGACCAAATGAGGGTTGAACGGACCGGTATCGGCGGCGCCGGGCACCAGCGACCACCAGAGGGAACCGGCCGACAGCATCACCAGCCCATTGGCGAGGTTGAAGAGGGCGAGAATTCCTGCAATCCATCGTTTCATGCGAGCCTCCAGCGCCCAGACGAGCGACGGCATTGGAGCGTGACGCCTCGGGGAAGAAATTTTTCGCTGGGCCGGGCCGGTCGCCGAATTGGTCTGAAATTTGCTCTTGGCAAGCAGAACAGGACCGGCTACATAGCGCCTTCCGGGCGTGCTGGCACTTGCTGGCATGTCCGTGCTCGCAATCCGAAAACCTGAGATGATAGGAGATCATTCCTTTCCGCATGCCCGCAAGGATGCTCGAAAGGAAGGAGAACCATCGCCTTCAGAGGAATGAGAGCAGGGGCCTTCAGCGTGCTGAAGTGCCTCGATCCTGTCCAAGACTGCAGGCGCCCGCGAGAACTTCGTGTTTTCAACGGCTTAATCGCATGGCCTGCATAGACGGGTGAAGACCGGATTTTGCCCTCCACGTCGCGATCAGTTCGCGGCCGGGAGGCTGGTTTGGTTCGAACCTCGACAGCCCATGGCCGCAAGGCTCTGGGAGGGCAGGCTTCTAGATGTCGTCTTGCCCGGCATGTCCGAAGGGTCTTGCGCCCCAAGGATCAGGTTTAGGGCGGGACGATGGGTGCAACCCGGCGGCCCTGCCTTCGCGGAAAGGCCGCCAACCGGAAAGAGCTTGCTGTGGAACGAGCGGCAAAAAAAGAGTCGGTCGAACAACTTAACGAGGTCTTCAAGACCACGTCGGTTGCGATCGTTGCTCACTATTCCGGCCTCACCGTGGCCCAGATGCAGAAGCTGCGCATGCAGATGAAGCAGGCGGGCGCGTCGGTGAAGGTCTCGAAGAACCGTCTCGCCAAAATTGCTCTTGAAGGCACTGACGTCGCTGCCATCGGCTCCCTGCTGAAGGGACCGACCGTGATCGCTACTTCGAACGATCCGGTTGCGGCGCCAAAGGTTGCCATCGAATTCGCCAAGGCGAACGAGAAGTTCGTCATCCTCGGCGGCTCGATGGGTAAAACCGTCCTGAATGTCGACAGCGTGAAGGCGCTTGCCTCACTGCCGTCGCTCGACGAACTGCGCGGCAAGATCGTTGGCCTCCTCGTGGCGCCGGCGACCAAGCTTGCTCAGCTCTCCAACGCGCCCGCGGCCAAGCTCGCACGCGTCATTCAGGCTCATGCCTCAAAGGGCGAAGCGGCCTGACCCTTCGCTAATCTCAAACCTGGTTCGAACCAAACGTCTAAGGAACTGAACAATGGCTGACTTGCAGAAAATCGTCGACGACCTCTCGAGCCTCACCGTGCTCGAAGCGGCCGAACTCGCCAAGCTCCTCGAAGAAAAGTGGGGCGTGTCCGCCGCTGCCGCCGTTGCGGTTGCTGGCCCGGCTGCTGGTGGTGGCGGTGCCGCTGCTCCGGCTGAAGAGAAGACTGACTTCACCGTCGTGCTGGCTGGGGCCGGCGACAAGAAGATCGAAGTCATCAAGGAAGTCCGCGCCATCACCGGCTTGGGCCTGAAGGAAGCCAAGGACCTCGTCGAAGGCGCTCCGAAGCCCGTCAAGGAAGGCGTCAACAAGGAAGAGGCCGACAAGATCAAGGCCCAGCTCGAGAAGGCTGGCGCCAAGGTCGAGCTCAAGTAATGCGCGATCCGGGAGCGCCGCAGGGCGCTCCCGGGCCATGCAAACGGCGTGCGACAGGTTGTCGCGTGGCGCGCCGGACACAAAAAAGTGTGGGGATCCGTGGACTTAACCCTCGAATCTCCTTTATTGCCATCCCATATCGGGTTGGCAGCGGAAAAACACGGTAGGCGGCGGGGACGGCAGGGTCCTCGGCGGAAGCCGTTGGGAGACAGTCAGATTTCGGGCTTTTTCAGTCCGTAAAGCGGAGCGTTTGGACGAGCGGGTGCAGTGATGCGCCCCGCGCGTTGTTTTGCGTTTTGGAGGTGGTCGGGGCCGGGACGGGGATTTAATTCCTGACTTTGCGCTTCGTTCCTTCGAGACGATTCGAAATTCAACCCGGGGCCGATGGCAGTCGCTCCCGGAAGGTTCGCCCCACAAAGGCGACGAAAATGAGAGGCCACGATGGCGCAGCAGACATTCACCGGTCGCAAACGCGTACGCAAGTTTTTCGGTCACATCAAGGAAGTCGCCGAGATGCCGAACCTCATCGAGGTTCAAAAGGCGTCCTATGACCAGTTCCTGATGGTCGACGAGCCGACCGGCGGTCGGCTCGACGAGGGCCTGCAGGCGGTGTTCCGCTCGGTGTTCCCGATCTCGGATTTCTCCGGCACTTCGATGCTCGAATTCGTCCGCTACGAGTTCGAACAGCCGAAATATGACGTCGACGAGTGCCGCCAGCGCGGCATGACCTTCGCTGCGCCGCTCAAGGTGACGCTGCGCCTCATCGTGTTCGATATCGACGAGGAAACCGGCGCCAAGTCGGTGAAGGACATCAAGGAGCAGGACGTCTACATGGGCGATATCCCGCTCATGACGATGAACGGCACCTTCGTCGTCAACGGCACCGAGCGCGTCATCGTCTCGCAGATGCACCGTTCGCCGGGCGTGTTCTTCGACCACGACAAGGGCAAGACCCATTCGTCCGGCAAGCTGCTGTTTGCCGCGCGCGTAATTCCGTATCGCGGTTCCTGGCTCGACATCGAGTTCGACGCCAAGGACATCGTGTTCGCGCGCATCGACCGCCGCCGCAAGCTGCCTGTGACCTCGCTGATGTACGCGCTCGGTCTCGACGGCGAGCAGATCCTGTCGACCTTCTACAAGAAGATCACCTACAAGCGGACCAAGGACGGATGGCGCGTGCCGTTCGATGCCAACCGCTTCCGCGGCTATTCGACCGTCAACGACCTGATCGACGCCGACACCGGCAAGGTGGTGCTCGAGGCCGGCAAGAAGCTGACCGTGCGCCAGGCGCGCCAGCTTCAGGAGAAGGGCCTGAAGGCGCTGCGCATGTCGGACGAGGAACTCGTCGGCAACTATCTCGCCGAGGATCTCGTCAACCCGAAGACCGGTGAGATCTACGCCGAAGCCGGCGAGGAGATCACCGAGAAGTCGCTCAAGGTGCTGAACGAGCAGGGCTACAAGGACCTGCCGCTGCTCGACATCGACCACGTCAATGTCGGCGCCTACATCCGCAACACGCTGTCTGCCGACAAGAACATGACGCGCGAGGACGCGCTGTTCGACATCTACCGCGTGATGCGTCCGGGCGAGCCGCCGACGCTGGATTCGGCGCAGGCGATGTTCCAGTCGCTGTTCTTCGACGCCGAGCGCTACGACCTCTCCGCGGTCGGCCGCGTCAAGATGAACATGCGCCTCGAGCTCGATGCGCCCGATACCCATCGCACGCTGCGCAAGGAAGACATCCTGGCGGTCATCAAGACGCTGGTCGACCTGCGCGACGGCAAGGGCGAGATCGACGACATCGACCACCTCGGCAACCGCCGGGTGCGCTCGGTCGGCGAGCTCATGGAGAACCAGTACCGGATCGGCCTGCTCCGCATGGAGCGTGCGATCAAGGAGCGCATGTCGAGCGTCGATATCGACACCGTGATGCCGCAGGACCTGATCAACGCCAAGCCCGCGGCTGCCGCGGTGCGCGAGTTCTTCGGCTCCTCGCAGCTGTCGCAGTTCATGGACCAGACCAACCCGCTGTCGGAAATCACCCACAAGCGGCGCCTGTCGGCGCTTGGCCCGGGCGGTCTGACCCGCGAGCGTGCCGGCTTCGAAGTCCGCGACGTGCATCCGACGCATTACGGCCGCATCTGCCCGATCGAGACGCCGGAAGGTCCGAACATCGGCCTGATCAACTCGCTGGCGACGTTCGCGCGCGTCAACAAGTACGGCTTCGTCGAGACGCCCTATCGCAAGATCAAGGACGGCCGGGTCACCGACGAGGTGATCTATCTGTCGGCGATGGAAGAGGGCCGCTACCGCGTCGCGCAGGCCAACGTGCCGCTCGATGCCAAGGGCCGCTTCACCGACGACCTCGTGGTCTGCCGTCACGCTGGCGAAGTGCTGCCGGTGACGCCGGACAAGGTCGACTACATGGACGTGTCGCCGAAGCAGCTGGTTTCGGTCGCCGCGGCGCTGATCCCGTTCCTCGAGAACGACGACGCCAACCGCGCGCTGATGGGCTCGAACATGCAGCGCCAGGCGGTGCCGCTGGTTCGCGCCGAGGCGCCGTTCGTCGGCACCGGCATGGAAGGCGTGGTCGCCCGTGACTCGGGCGCGGCGATTGCCGCGCGCCGCTCGGGCGTGATCGACCAGATCGACGCCACCCGCGTCGTGATCCGCGCCACCGAGGATCTCGATCCGACCAAGTCGGGCGTCGATATCTACCGGCTGATGAAGTACCAGCGCTCCAACCAGTCGACCTGCATCAACCAGCGTCCGCTGGTGAAGGTCGGCGACATCGTCAAGAAGGGCGACATCATCGCCGACGGTCCGTCGACCGATCTCGGCGAGCTCGCGCTCGGCCGCAACGTGCTGGTCGCGTTCATGCCGTGGAACGGCTACAACTTCGAAGACTCGATCCTGCTCTCCGAGCGGATCGTGAAGGACGACGTCTTCACCTCGATTCACATCGAGGAGTTCGAGGTGATGGCCCGCGACACCAAGCTCGGTCCTGAGGAAATCACCCGCGACATTCCGAACGTCTCGGAAGAAGCGCTGAAGAACCTCGACGAAGCCGGTATCGTCTACATCGGTGCGGAAGTCCGCGCCGGCGACATCCTGGTCGGCAAGATCACGCCGAAGGGCGAGAGCCCGATGACGCCGGAAGAGAAGCTGCTGCGCGCCATCTTCGGCGAGAAGGCCTCCGACGTCCGCGACACCTCGCTGCGCGTGCCCCCGGGCGTGCAGGGCACCATCGTGGAAGTCCGCGTGTTCAACCGCCACGGCGTCGACAAGGACGAGCGTGCGCTGGCGATCGAGCGCGAGGAGATCGAGCGTCTCGCCAAGGACCGCGACGACGAGCAGGCGATTCTGGACCGCAACGTCTACAACCGCCTCGCCGAGCTGCTGGAGAACCGCCAGGGCATCGCCGGCCCGAAGGGCTTCAAGAAGGACACCAAGATCACCCGCGCGGTGCTCGACGAGTATCCGAAGTCGCAGTGGTGGCTGTTCGCCTCGCCGAACGACAAGCTGATGGCCGAGATCGAGGCCATGCGGAAGCAGTACGACGAGTCGAAGAAGGGCCTCGAGCAGCGCTTCCTCGACAAGGTCGAGAAGCTGCAGCGTGGCGACGAGCTGCCGCCCGGCGTGATGAAGATGGTCAAGGTCTTCGTCGCGGTGAAGCGCAAGATCCAGCCCGGCGACAAGATGGCCGGCCGTCACGGCAACAAGGGTGTGGTATCGAAGATCGTTCCGATCGAGGACATGCCGTTCCTCGAGGACGGAACGCACGCCGACATCGTGCTCAATCCGCTCGGCGTGCCGTCGCGCATGAACGTCGGTCAGATCCTTGAGACCCATCTCGGTTGGGCCTGCGCCGGCCTCGGCAAGCGCATCGGGCAGACCATCGACGCCTATTATCACAAGCAGGATCTCAAGCCGCTGCGCGAGACCCTGAAGAAGATCTACGGCGAGGATGAAACCATCAAGTCGCTGAACGACAACGAGCTGGTCGAACTCGGCCGCAATCTGAGCCACGGCGTGCCGATCGCAACGCCGGTGTTCGACGGCGCCAAGGAAGCCGACATCGAGGAGATGCTGAAGCTCGCGGGCTTCGACGCCTCCGGCCAGTCGACCGTTTATGACGGCCGTACCGGCGATCAGTTCGATCGTAAGGTGACGATGGGCTACATCTACATGCTCAAGCTGCACCATCTCGTGGACGACAAGATCCACGCGCGCTCGATCGGTCCGTACTCGCTCGTCACCCAGCAGCCGCTGGGCGGCAAGGCGCAGTTCGGCGGCCAGCGCTTCGGCGAAATGGAGGTCTGGGCGCTGGAAGCCTACGGCGCCGCCTACACGCTGCAGGAGATGCTGACCGTGAAGTCGGATGACGTCGCCGGCCGTACCAAGGTGTACGAGGCGATCGTGCGCGGCGACGACACCTTCGAGGCCGGTATTCCGGAATCGTTCAACGTGCTGGTCAAGGAAATGCGCTCGCTCGGCCTCAACGTCGACCTGCACAATTCCAAGGTGGGACCGGCGTCGACGTCGGAAGCGGCCGAGTAACGCTGTGATCATGCCCGGCGCCAAACGCGCCGGGCCTTCGCACTCCGCTCGGACGTTGGGCAGGGCGCGCGCTGAATAAAAGTTTCGAATTTGCTGCCGGTGACGATCGGCACGCGAGGAGAAGACCATGAATCAAGAGATTATGAATCTTTTCAATCCGACGACCCCGGCCCAGGTCTTCGACCAGATCCGGATTTCGATCGCGTCTCCGGAGAAGATTCTGTCCTGGTCCTACGGCGAGATCAAGAAGCCGGAGACCATCAACTACCGCACCTTCAAGCCGGAGCGTGACGGCCTGTTCTGCGCGCGCATCTTCGGGCCGATCAAGGACTACGAGTGCTTGTGCGGCAAGTACAAGCGGATGAAGTACAAGGGCATCATCTGCGAGAAGTGCTCGGTCGAGGTGACGCTGTCGCGCGTCCGGCGCGAGCGCATGGGCCATATCGAGCTGGCGGCGCCGGTCGCCCACATCTGGTTCCTGAAGTCGCTGCCCTCGCGCATCGGCCTCCTGCTCGACATGACGCTGAAGGATCTCGAGCGGATCCTGTACTTTGAATACTACGTCGTGCTCGAGCCGGGTCTCACCGCGCTGAAGGACCGTCAGCTGCTGTCGGAAGACGAGTATCTGAAGGCGCAGGACGAGTACGGCCAGGATTCCTTCACCGCCATGATCGGTGCCGAGGCGATCCGCGAGCTGCTCAAGGGGCTCGAGCTCGAGAAGCTCGAGGCGACGCTGCGTGCCGACATGGCGGAGACCGACTCCGACATCAAGCACAAGAAGCTCGCCAAGCGTCTGAAGATCGTCGAGGCTTTCCGCGTTTCCGGCAACAAGCCGGAATGGATGATCATGACGGTCGTGCCGGTGATTCCGCCGGACCTGCGTCCGCTGGTGCCGCTCGACGGCGGCCGGTTTGCGACCTCGGACCTCAACGACCTGTACCGCCGCGTCATCAACCGCAACAACCGCCTGAAGCGGCTGATGGAGCTGCGTGCGCCCGACATCATCATCCGCAACGAAAAGCGCATGCTGCAGGAGGCCGTCGACGCACTGTTCGACAACGGCCGCCGCGGGCGCGTCATCACCGGCGCCAACAAGCGTCCGCTGAAGTCGCTCGCCGACATGCTGAAGGGCAAGCAGGGCCGGTTCCGCCAGAACCTGCTCGGCAAGCGCGTCGATTATTCGGGCCGTTCGGTGATCGTGGTCGGTCCCGAGCTGCGCCTGCATCAGTGCGGCCTGCCGAAGAAGATGGCGCTCGAGCTGTTCAAGCCGTTCATCTACTCGCGGCTCGATGCCAAGGGCCTGTCCACCACGGTGAAGCAGGCCAAGAAGCTGGTCGAGAAAGAGCGTCCGGAGGTCTGGGATATCCTCGACGAGGTGATCCGCGAGCATCCGGTGCTGCTCAACCGCGCGCCGACGCTGCATCGCCTGGGCATCCAGGCGTTCGAGCCGGTGCTGATCGAGGGCAAGGCGATCCAGCTGCATCCGCTGGTCTGCGCCGCCTTCAACGCCGACTTCGACGGCGACCAGATGGCCGTGCACGTTCCGCTGTCGCTCGAAGCGCAGCTGGAAGCGCGCGTCCTGATGATGTCGACCAACAACATCCTGCATCCGGCGAACGGCCAGCCGATCATCGTGCCGTCGCAGGACATCGTG
The DNA here is from genome assembly GCF_020329495.1 of Bradyrhizobium australafricanum. NCBI lineage: Bacteria > Pseudomonadati > Pseudomonadota > Alphaproteobacteria > Hyphomicrobiales > Nitrobacteraceae > Bradyrhizobium > Bradyrhizobium australafricanum. The sequence continues at coordinate 31,720 of NZ_JAGKJL010000023.1, forward strand.
CTCGGCCTCTACTACGTCTCGATCATGCGCGAAGGCCTGCCCGGCGAGGGCAAGATCTTCGGCGACATGGCCGAGCTCGAGCACGCCCTGCATTCGAAGGTCATCCACCTCCACACCAAGATCAAGTACCGGTGGGAAGGCCTCGACGAGGAAGGCAAGCACTCCAAGCGCTGGATCGAAACCACTGCGGGCCGCGTCATGCTCGGCAACCTGCTGCCGAAGAACCCGAAGATCTCGTACGACATCATCAACAAGCTGATGACCAAGCGCGAGATCTCCGGCGTGATCGATCAGGTCTACCGGCACTGCGGTCAGAAGGAGACGGTGATCTTCTGCGACCGAATCATGGCGCTCGGCTTCTACAACGCCTTCAAGGCGGGCATCTCGTTCGGCAAGGACGACATGGTCGTGCCGGCGTCGAAGTGGAAGATCGTCGATCAGACCCGTACGCTGGCGAAGGATTTCGAGCAGCAGTACAATGACGGCCTGATCACCCACGGCGAGAAGTACAACAAGGTCGTCGACGCCTGGTCGAAGGCCGGTGAAGAAGTCGCCAAGGCGATGATGAAGGAGATCTCGTCCACCAAGAAGACGGCGGCGGGCGCGGATGCCGACATCAACTCGATCTACATGATGGCGCACTCCGGTGCGCGTGGTTCGCCGGCCCAGATGCGGCAGCTCGCCGGCATGCGCGGCCTGATGGCCAAGCCGTCGGGCGAGATCATCGAGACGCCGATCATTTCCAACTTCAAGGAAGGTCTGTCGGTGCTCGAGTACTTCAACTCGACCCACGGCGCCCGCAAGGGCCTCGCGGACACCGCGTTGAAGACCGCGAACTCGGGTTACCTGACCCGCCGTCTGGTCGACGTCGCGCAGGACTGCATCATCACGCAGACCGACTGCGGCACCACGCTCGGCATCAAGATGCGCGCCATCGTCGACGCCGGCACCGTGGTCGCCTCGCTCGGCTCGCGCATCCTGGGCCGCGTGGCCTGCGATGACGTGCGCGATCCCGCCACCAACGAGGTCGTCATCAAGCGTGACACCTTGATGGAGGAGAGCCACGTCGACGCGATCCAGCAGGCCGGCATCCAGGAAGTGAAGATCCGCTCGGCGCTGACCTGCGAGCTGATCAACGGCATCTGCGCCAAGTGCTACGGCCGCGACCTAGCCCGCGGCACCCCGGTCAACCACGGTGAGGCCGTCGGCGTCATCGCGGCACAATCGATCGGTGAGCCCGGCACGCAGCTGACGATGCGCACGTTCCACATCGGCGGTGCCGCGCAGCTCAACGAGCAGTCGTTCGTCGAATCGAACTTCGACGGCAAGATCGTGATCAAGAACAAGGCGATCGCCCGCAACAGCGAAGGCAGCCTGATCGCGATGGTGCGCAACATGGTCGTTGCGATCGTCGATGCCGACGGCACCGAGCGTGCAACCCACCGTATTCAGTACGGTTCGAAGATGCACGTCGACGAAGGCGATATGGTCAAGCGCGGCCAGCGCATCGCCGAGTGGGATCCTTATACCCGCCCGGTGCTGAGCGAGGTCGAGGGCACGATCGGTTTCGAGGATCTGGTCGAAGGCCAGTCGATCTCGGAAACGCTCGACGAATCGACCGGTATCGCCAAGCGCGTGGTCATCGACTGGCGCACGACGCGCGGCGGTTCGGACCTGCGTCCGGCCATCGTGGTCAAGGGCAAGGACGGCAAGGTGATGAAGCTCGCGCGTGGCGGCGATGCCCGCTACATGCTGTCGGTCGACGCCATTCTGTCGGTCGACACCGGCGGGAAGGTGATGCCGGGCGACATCCTGGCGCGTATCTCGACCGAGAGCGCCAAGACGCGTGACATCACCGGCGGTCTGCCGCGGGTGGCGGAACTGTTCGAGGCTCGCAAGCCGAAAGATGCGGCGATCATCGCGGAGACCGCGGGAACGATCCGCTTCGGCCGCGACTACAAGAACAAGCGCCGCATCTCGATCGAGCCGATGGACAAGACCGAGGAGCCGCGCGAGTACCTGATCCCGAAGGGCAAGCACATCCACCTTCAGGACGGCGACATCGTCGAAAAGGGCGATTTCATCGTCGAAGGCAATCCGGCGCCGCACGACATCCTGGCGATCAAGGGCATCGAGGAGCTCGCTGCCTATCTGGTCAACGAAATCCAGGAGGTCTACCGGTTGCAGGGCGTGCTCATCAACGACAAGCACATCGAGGTGATTGTCCGTCAGATGCTGCAGAAGGTCGAGGTCACCGATCAGGGCGACACCGACATGATCTCGGGCGAGCAGGTCGACAAGATCGAGTTCGACGCGCTCAACACCAAGGCCAAGGAGGAGGGCAAGAAGCCCGCCACGGGTACGCCGGTTCTGCTCGGCATCACCAAGGCGAGCCTGCAGACCCGCTCCTTCTTCTCGGCGGCGTCGTTCCAGGAGACCACGCGCGTGCTCACCGAAGCTGCCGTCAACGGCAAGGTGGACCCGCTCGAGGGCCTCAAGGAGAACGTCATTGTCGGCCGCCTGATCCCGGCCGGCACCGGCGCCTCGATGGCGCGGATCCGCGAAGTCGCGGTCAAGCGCGACAAGCTGATCCTCGACGAGCGCGAGAAGCAGCAGGCGGCGATCGTGCCGACGGCTCCGGAAGCGGAGCCGCTGGCGCTGCCGCCCGCGGAATAGGCATCCGCAAGACTACGGGTATGGCGAGAAGGCCGGCGTTTAGCCGGCCTTTTTGCTGCTTTCTTTGCTTGCTGCGGTGCAGGGACGCAGTTTGTTCATCTTTCCTTCAGGCAAAAAAGTGCCTTTGCTAGGGTGACTTAGACCGGCTGTTTGGCTCGCGCCGGAGACGACGGAATCCATATGCTCGACTTGGCTATCGTAGGCGGCGGCCCCGGGGGGCTGATGAGCGCCTGGTATTTGAAGCGCAAACTCGGCGACCTCTGCCGCGTTACCATCTTCGAGGCGTCGAACCGCCTCGGCGGCAAGATCGTCACGCGCAAATTCGACACCGCGCCCGCGATGTATGAGGCCGGCGTCGCCGAGATCTATGATTACTCGATGACGGGGCCGGACCCGCTGCGCGAGCTGATCCAGCATTTCGGCCTGCAGACGATCCCGATGGATGCCGAGCAGGTGCAGCTCGACGGCGAGCTGCTCGCCGACGTTCCCGGCATGCGCCGTAAGTACGGGGCGAAGACCGCGGCCGCGATCGAGGCGTTCCGCAAGCGCTGCAGCGACCTGGTGTCGCCGATCGAATATTACGAGGGCGTCGGCGCCCACGACAACGAACACCCGTGGGCCTACAAGACCGCCGAGCAGGTCCTCGACGAGGAGGTCGAGGACGCGACCGCGAAGCGCTTCTTCAAGGTGATGGCGCGTTCCGACATCGCGACCGAGAGCCACAACACCAACGGCCTCAACGCGCTGAAGAACTACGTGATGGACGTCGACGGCTATATCGGCCTGTATTCGATCCAGAACGGCAACGAGCAGCTGATCGATTGTCTGCGCTCGGAAGTCAGCGCCGACATCCAGCTCAACCATCGTGTGCTCAAGGTCGGCAAGACCGCTGGCGGCCGCTACCAGCTCAACATGATGAACGGCAAGGGGCCGGAGACGCGCGACTTCGATCTCGTGCTGGTCTGCCTGCCGCACTCCTGGCTCACGACCATGCACTGGGACGGCGAACAGCTGCGCAAGTCGATGGTCAAGCACGTCGCCTATTTCGACCGGCCCGCGCATTATCTGCGGGTCTCGATCCTGTTCGACGAGCCGTTCTGGGGCGAGAAGATCCCGGGCGCCTGGTTCATGTCGGAAGCGTTCGGCGGCTGCTGCGTCTACAATGAGGGCGCGCGCCACGATGTCGGCAAGCACGGCGTGCTGAACTGGCTGATCGCGGGCTCGGATGCGCTTGCCTTCGCCAATCTCAGCGACCAGGAGCTGATCGACGCCGCGTTGAAGTCGCTGCCGGCCTCGCTCGGCGATGCGCGCGAGCATTTCCTGGAGGGCAAGATCCATCGCTGGCTGTCGTCGGTCAACGCGCTGCCGGGCGGCCTGCCGGTGCGCGACGTCATGACGAACCACCGGCCTGAGCCGAAGGAGCACCCCGGCATCGTGGTGGTCGGCGACTATCTGTTCGATTCGACGCTGAACGGACTGCTCGATTCCTCCGATGCCGCGACCGACATCATCGTCACCGAGATGATGCGGCTGCGCCGTAGCCGCGCGCAGGACGAGAGCTCGCTGTCCGACAAGATCGACCGCAGCTATTTCAACAATTATCGCGGCGCGGGGCCCTACAGCGAGGTCTGGCGCAACTTCACCGACCCCGCCTATCTGACGGACCTGATCAAGACGGTCTGGGGCAGGGCGAAGGGCTACAAGCTGCTGATCGCCGGCTCCGCCAGCGGCGAACTGGTCGGCGCGCTGCGCGAACGTGGCATCGATGCCTGGGGCATCGAGAACAACCGCTACATCCACGGCAAGACGCCGAAGGCGCTCAAGAAGTACAACAAGCTCGGCTCGATCGCCGACATGCCGTTCAAGGCCAACGAGTTCGACTTCGTGTTCGAGACCTCGCTGTGCCATCTCGGCGAAAAGCAGGTGGTGCGCGGGGTGCGCGAGCTCAACCGCGTGGTCAAGACCGGCGTCGTGTTCGCGTCGGTGACCTCCGACATGGCGGCGGCAGTGATCGATCGCTACGACCTGCTGCGCGGGGTGAAGAAGCTCGGCACCTGGTGGGAGTGGTCGGAATTGTTCTTCGGCAACGGCTTCGACCTGTCGATGCACCGCCGCGACTGCACCGATGCGCTGTGGACATTGACGCTGGCCGCCAACAAGGGGCCAGGGCAGTGGTACGCTGACTCCGACAGCCTGCGCTATTCCTTCTTCGACAAGGTCGAAGCCGACCTCGACGACTAGCGGGACCGACCGGAAGCTTTTGCCGCCAGCCGACCGGCCTCGTGTCAACCAGCTGTCAAACGGCGGCAATTCTGCGCTCCGCGAATCCGCGCGAGCGCGCCGCGGCGCGTCGGCCGTTCCAAACGCTTTGCCGAATTCGTCGTGATCGCATAGGATTACGGGCGCAGTGTTATCAGCTGCGGTTTCGATTTGCGGTCATGCCGGCCGTGGAGCATCGGTTGGTTTCATGGCGCCAAGACCTCCTGCATCAGACGATCCGACGAGAGCGGCGGCCGACGATCCCGAGCTGAAGAAGAAGCCCGCGTCCGGTCCGCCCGCGGCGGCCGCCTCCACGAAGCCGTCCGCGGCGCCGGCTGACGACGAAGAGGAAGACGACGCGGACGACGAGTTCGAGCTCGATGACGACGATGATGACGAGGACCTCGTCGTCTTCACCGCCAAGGAAGCCGCCGGCGCGCTCTCCACGATCTTTGGCTTCGTCAGGCCGATCCTGGCGAACTACAGGAAGCCGTTCGCCTGCGTCGCCTTCGGCGTGCTGGTCGAGACGTTGTTCAACGTCATCATGCCGCTCAGCCTGAAATTCCTGATCGACGACGCGCTCGGCGAGGAGGATTTCGGGGCCCTCTACAAGATCCTCGGCGTGCTCGCGGTTGCCGGCATCGTCACCTCGATCATCGCGGTCTGGTACGAGCGCTGGGATGCGCGGCTGGGCGCCGGCATCATCGCCGACGTGCGGACGCGGCTGTTCGACCATGTCCAGAACCTGCCGTCGGCCTATTTCGCGCGCACCAAGCGCGGCGAGATCCTGTCGCGCTTCTCGATCGATCTGTCGGCGTTCGAGGGCTCGGTCAAGACCTTCGCCAACAGCGCGGCGCTGCCGGGCCTCGAGCTGGTCGCGGGCATCATCCTGATGCTGTTCCTGAACTGGCAGCTTGCCGTGGTCGCCTTGCTGGTGTTTCCGATCACCCTGATTGGGCCGCGCATCCTGACGCCGAAGGCGGTGCAGGCCAATTACGAGCAGAAGCAGAACGAGGCCGCGCTGCTCGGAACCGTGCAGGAGAACGTTGCCGCGCAGGCGGTGGTGAAGGCGTTCAATCTGCAGCGCCGGGCGCTCGGTTGGTTCACGATGCGCAACCGCGACGTCCGGGCCAAGGCCGCGTCAGCCATGTTCCTGTCGACCATGGTGGAGCGCACCGTCACCATCGCGGTGCTGCTGCTCCACCTCGTGGTGCTGGCGATCGGCGCCTATCTCGCCACCAAGGGGCAGATCACCGTCGGCACCTTCGTGACCTTCGAGAGTGCGTTCTGGGAGGTGTCCTACAACATCGCCCATCTGATGCATTTCATCCCGGTGTCGATCCAGTCGGCGGCGGCGGTGCGGCACATCCAGGAACTGCTCGACGAGCCGACCCGCGGCGCCGATCGTCCCGGCGCGCCGGATCTGCCGCGCATCACCAACGACATCTCCTTCGACCGCGTCACCTTCCAATATGAGGGGGCGCAGACGCCGGTGCTCGACAATCTCAGCCTCAAGCTCAATGCCGGCAAGAGCATTGCGATCGTCGGTCCCAGCGGCTCCGGCAAGAGCACGCTGATCAACCTGATCCTGCGGCTCTACGTGCCGGACGAGGGCCGCGTCGCCGTCGACGGCGTCGATATCCGGCGGGTGACGCGCGAGTCGCTGCGGGCCAACATGGCAGTCGTGTTCCAAGAGAACATGCTGTTCAACATGTCGATCCGCGAGAACATCCGGCTCGGCAAGGAAGGCGCGACCGACGCGGAGGTCGAGGACGCTGCCCGCAAGGCCGAGATCCATCGCTACATCATGAGTCTGCCGCAGCGCTACGACACGCCGGTCGGCGAGCGCGGCGATACCCTGTCGGGCGGCCAGCGCCAGCGCATCGCGATCGCGCGCGCGATCATCCGTAACCCGTCCGTGCTGCTGCTCGACGAGGCGACTTCGGCGCTCGACCAGACCACGGAGGCTGCGATCAATCGCACGCTGCTCAAGGTCGCCGAGGGCCGCACCATGATCTGGTCGACGCATCGCCTGACTTCGGTGGTCGAGATGGACGAGATCATCGTGATCTCCGGCGGCAGGGCGATCGAACGCGGCTCGCATGAGGAGCTGCTGGCTCGCAATGGCGTCTATCGCAAGCTGTGGGACGACCAGGGACATCTGAATCACGACGAGGACGCCGACGACGCGGATGATGACGATGACGATGATGAAGATGAGGACGAAGACGAGGATGAGGAGGCGTGAGGCCCGTGCCGCGTCATGCCCGGTCCGCGGCGTGCGGACGTTGCCGGAAGTGGTTGGCCGGCTGCGTCGTTGACGCCGCCGCCGCAGGGTTGTGCAGCCGGCGCAGCCAGCCGCGGCCGAGATAGCCGAAAAAGCGCGCCCAGCGCTGGGCCTGCCACGTGGGCCCGCTGCCGACCGACACCTCGCGGAAGCTGAATGCCTTGGCGTTCGACCAGGCGTCGCAGGCGGTCTTGACGGGATCGTCGTAGAACGCAGTGATCTTCTCCTCGCCCATGCCGTCGGTCGACAGCCAGGCCGGGATGTGGACGTTGCAGAGCTGGGCGACGTCGGTGAACACCTTGTCGGTGCCGGTGCCGGTGACGGGGCAGGTGCTGGCGAAGGCATCACCCACCAGCACCACGCCGGCCTGCCGATAGCCGGTGCTGACAAAGATGTCGGCGGGCCTGATCTTGATATCGCCGGCGATGTCGAACTCGCCGGTGAGCCGGCGCAGCCGCGGCAGCGCGGCATTCAGCGTCTCCACCGGATTGCGCCGCATCGCCCGCAGCCAGGGATCGTCGGCCTTGCGATAGGTGAAGAGGTTGGCGCGCATCCGGTTTCCGACCGGAAACAGCGTGATGTAGGGGATGCGGTCGCTCGGCCGCTCCGAGAAGTAGGTCATGGCCGCGAACGGGAAGGCGGGGCGGCCGACGGGGACGAAATCGAAGCCGAGCGAGATCGAGTGGCAGAAGCTCGTGACCAGCCGGTCGATGCCGAGCATCCGGCGCAACCCGACGTTCAGGCCGTTGGCAAGCACCACAAGGCGCGCCGAGATCTCCTCGCCATTGGCAAGCACGAGCCGCTGCCGCTCAGAGCTGGTCGCGACATTGATCACCTTGTCGCAGATGAATTCCGCCGGCCCGGCGATTTCGTTCCGAATCGCCGCAATCAGCGCGTCGTACATGATGCCGTATTGCCGGCTCGGCTGCCTGTCGAGCAACCGGCCGAATCGCGCGATCCAGTTCTCGCCGTCCAGCGTCGCCGAGCGGAGCACCGACTCGGCGAGGCCGGTCCTGGCGAATCGCTCGAGCTGGAGGTCGCCGCCGATCTTTTCGACACGGAAATCGAACGGGTAGACCCGGTGGGGGTCGATCAGGACCGTCGGTATCCCGGCACGGCCGAGCATGGCGGCTGCGGTCGAGCCCGCAAGACCGCCGCCGATGATCGCGATGTCGGTGTACCGCATGGGAATTCCGTGGCTGTGACCCCGATTTTTGCGCTGCGAATGGCAAATAAAGGCTTAGTTTTGAAGTTTGCCTTCGGGACGAACTTGGGGAGAGTTGTTTCTATTCATATTTTACCCGGATATAATATGATTCCGCACGCGCCCGAAGATTCGGATGAGGGCGCGGGGAGGTCGGTCGGCCGTCACATTTCGCCTTGCGCCGAACCTCGGCGAAATGCGAAATCCGCAAGTGCCAGAGGCGTTTCTTTGCTTGTCGTTTTGCTTGACTTCACTATCTCTCGATTATACAAGGCGCCCACTTAACGACAGGCGGTGAGCTACGCCAGCGTCGGAACGGAACACCCGAAGGTCCTTTTTTGAGGAGCCGGACGGGCACCAACCTCGACGAATGCCGCTCAAACGCTGTCGATGATAGCTAGGCAATGCCAGGACGATATTGGTTCTCTTGAGCACGTCCTCTTGAGAGTGATTTCGGATGCATGACCTCGGTGGCGGACCGAACAGCGAACGCTGAACGGTTCGGGATCGCGGTCCTCTGTGGCGTCGAAGCGCTTTCCGCTCAGCGATGAGTGGTTGGCGCGATTTCGCTTTGCGCGGGTATTTGTCCCGTGCCGAGCGGGCCGTGCGGGACGGCTAGTCCTGAGAAGAAATTTGCGGAGCCATTCAAGGTTTTCGCGCGAACTAAAGGGTGAAGGCTGCATGCCGACGATCAACCAGCTGATCGCAAATCCACGTGAAGTGCAGAAGTCGCGCAAGAAGGTGCCGGCGCTGCAGCAGTCGCCGCAGAAGCGCGGCGTGTGCACGCGCGTCTACACCACGACCCCGAAGAAGCCGAACTCGGCGCTTCGTAAGGTCGCCAAGGTGCGCCTGACCAACGGCTTCGAGGTGATCGGCTACATCCCGGGTGAGGGCCATAACCTGCAGGAGCACTCGGTGGTCATGATCCGCGGCGGTCGCGTCAAGGACTTGCCCGGCGTGCGCTACCACATCCTCCGCGGCGTGCTGGATACCCAGGGCGTCAAGAACCGTAAGCAGCGTCGTTCGAAGTACGGCGCGAAGCGTCCGAAGTAAGCGGGAAACGATCAGATGTCGCGTCGCCATTCTGCCGAGAAGCGTGAAGTTCTTCCGGATCCGAAGTTCGGGAACATCATCATTACGAAGTTCATGAACTCGGTGATGTACGCCGGGAAGAAGTCGGTTGCCGAAAACATCGTCTACGGTGCGCTCGGCATGATCGAGGCCAAGACCAAGCAGCCCCCGCTCGGCGTGTTCGAGCAGGCGCTCGAGAACGTGATGCCGACCATCGAGGTTCGTTCCCGCCGCGTCGGCGGCGCGACCTACCAGGTTCCGGTCGAAGTCCGTTCGGTGCGCCGTCAGGCGCTCGGCATCCGCTGGCTGATCTCGGCCGCGCGCGAGCGCAACGAGAAGACCATGACGGAGCGTCTCTCGGCTGAGCTGCTCGATGCCTCGAACAATCGTGGCAACGCCGTCAAGAAGCGTGAAGACGTGCACCGGATGGCGGAAGCCAACCGCGCCTTCTCGCACTATCGCTGGTAAGGCGAATAACGGATTCTAAGGAACAGCCTATGCCCCGCGTTCATGCCATAGAGAACTACCGCAACTTCGGTATCATGGCGCATATCGATGCCGGTAAGACCACGACCACCGAGCGCATTCTCTATTACACCGGCAAGAGCCACAAGATCGGCGAAGTGCACGAAGGTGCCGCGACGATGGACTGGATGGAGCAGGAGCAGGAGCGTGGCATCACGATCACCTCGGCTGCGACCACCGCGTTCTGGAACGGCAAGCGCCTGAACATCATCGACACCCCCGGCCACGTCGACTTCACCATTGAAGTCGAGCGTTCGCTGCGCGTGCTCGACGGCGCCGTTTGCGTTCTCGACTCCAACCAGGGCGTCGAGCCGCAGACCGAGACCGTCTGGCGCCAGGGCGACAAGTACAAGGTTCCGCGCATCGTCTTCGCCAACAAGATGGACAAGACCGGCGCCGACTTCTTCAAGTGCCTGTCCGACATCGTCGACCGCCTCGGCGCCAAGCCGATCGCGATCCAGCTGCCGATCGGTGCCGAGAACAACTTCAAGGGTCTCGTCGACCTCGTGAAGATGAAGGGCGTCATCTGGAACGATGAATCGCTCGGCGCCAAGTTCGACTATGTCGACATTCCGGAAGATCTGGTCGAGCAGGCCAAGGAATATCGCGAGAAGATGGTGGAAGCCGCCGTCGAGCTCGACGACGACGCTTTGGCTGCCTTCCTCGACGGCAAGGAGCCGGACGAGGCGACCCTGAAGCGCCTGATCCGCAAGGCTGTGCTGACCGGCGCGTTCTATCCGGTGCTGTGCGGCTCCGCGTTCAAGAACAAGGGCGTGCAGCCGCTGCTCGACGCCGTCGTCGACTATCTGCCGTCGCCGATCGACGTGCCCGCGATCAAGGGCACCGATGATGAGGGCAACGAAGTCGTGCGCAAGGCGGACGACAAGGAGCCGCTGGCGCTGCTCGCGTTCAAGATCATGGACGACCCCTTCGTCGGCACCATCACGTTCTGCCGCATCTATTCCGGCATCCTGCAGTCGGGCACCGGCGTGGTGAACTCGACCCGCGAGAAGAAAGAGCGTATCGGCCGCATGCTGCTGATGCATGCGAACAACCGCGAAGACATCAAGGAAGCCTATGCCGGCGACATCGTCGCGCTGGCTGGCCTGAAGGAAGCGCGCACCGGTGACACGCTGTGCGATCCCGACAAGCCGGTGATCCTCGAGAAGATGGAATTCCCGGAGCCGGTGATCGAGATCGCGATCGAGCCGAAGTCGAAGGCCGACCAGGAAAAGCTCGGCGTGGCGCTTGCCAAGCTCGCTGCGGAAGATCCGTCGTTCCGGGTGTCGACCGACCAGGAGTCCGGCCAGACCATTCTCAAGGGCATGGGCGAACTGCATCTCGACATCAAGGTCGACATTCTCAAGCGCACCTACAAGGTCGACGCCAACATCGGCGCGCCGCAGGTGGCGTTCCGCGAACGCGTGACCAAGAAGGCCGAAGTCAAGTACACGCACAAGAAGCAGACCGGCGGTACCGGTCAGTTCGCCGAAGTGTCGATCGTCGTCGAGCCGAACGAGCCCGGCAAGGGCTATGAGTTCGAGTCGAAGATCGTCGGCGGTGCGGTGCCGAAGGAATACATCCCCGGCGTCGAAAAGGGCCTCAACAGCGTGATGGGCTCCGGTGTCGTTGCCGGCTTCCCGGTGGTGGACGTCAAGGTGCAGCTGGTCGACGGCAAGTATCACGACGTCGACTCGTCGGCACTGGCGTTCGAAATCGCATCGCGGGCTGCGTTCCGCGAAGCGTTGACGAAGGGCAAGTCCGTTCTGCTCGAGCCGATCATGAAGGTCGAGGTGGTGACCCCGGAAGACTACACCGGTTCGGTCATCGGCGACCTGAATTCCCGGCGTGGCCAGATCCAGGGCCAAGACATGCGCGGCAACGCCAACGTCATCAACGCGATGGTGCCGCTCATGAACATGTTCGGTTACGTGAACAACCTGCGCTCGATGAGCCAGGGTCGCGCGACCTTCACCATGCAGTTCGATCACTACGCCGAAGCTCCGGCGAACGTGTCGGCTGAAGTCCAGAAGAAGTTTGCCTGATTGTCGTTGATGGCAGTCAACGATTGAACGGAGAGTCAAATGGCCAAAGCTAAATTCGAACGTAACAAGCCCCACTGCAACATCGGCACCATCGGTCACGTCGACCATGGCAAGACCTCGCTGACCGCAGCGATCACCAAGGTGCTCGCAGAAACCGGCGGCGCGACGTTCACCGCCTACGACCAGATCGACAAGGCGCCGGAAGAGAAGGCCCGCGGCATCACGATCTCGACCGCTCACGTCGAGTACGAGACGACCAACCGCCACTACGCCCACGTCGACTGCCCCGGCCACGCCGACTACGTGAAGAACATGATCACCGGTGCCGCCCAGATGGACGGCGCGATCCTGGTCGTGTCGGCTGCTGACGGCCCGATGCCGCAGACCCGCGAGCACATCCTGCTCGCCCGCCAGGTCGGCGTGCCCGCGCTCGTCGTGTTCCTCAACAAGTGCGACATGGTCGACGATCCGGAGCTGCTCGAGCTCGTCGAGCTCGAAGTCCGCGAGCTGCTCTCGAAGTACGAATTCCCGGGCGACAAGATCCCGATCATCAAGGGCTCGGCGCTCGCCGCCCTCGAAGACAAGGACAAGAAGCTCGGTCACGACGCCATCCTCGAGCTGATGCGCAACGTCGACGAGTACATCCCGCAGCCGGAGCGTCCGATCGACCAGCCGTTCCTGATGCCGGTTGAAGACGTGTTCTCGATCTCGGGCCGCGGCACCGTCGTCACCGGCCGTGTCGAGCGCGGCGTGATCAAGGTCGGCGAGGAAATCGAGATCGTCGGTATCCGCGACACCCAGAAGACCATCGTCACCGGCGTCGAAATGTTCCGCAAGCTGCTCGATCAGGGCCAGGCCGGTGACAACATCGGTGCGCTGCTCCGCGGCACCAAGCGCGAGGAAGTCGAGCGTGGCCAGGTGCTGTGCAAGCCGGGTTCGGTCAAGCCGCACACCAAGTTCAAGGCTGAGGCTTACATCCTCACCAAGGAAGAGGGCGGTCGCCACACCCCGTTCTTCACCAACTACCGTCCGCAGTTCTACTTCCGCACCACCGACGTGACCGGTGTCGTGCACCTGCCGGAAGGCACCGAGATGGTGATGCCGGGTGACAACATCGCGATGGAAGTGCACCTGATCGTGCCGATCGCGATGGAAGAGAAGCTGCGCTTCGCGATCCGCGAAGGCGGCCGCACCGTCGGCGCCGGCGTCGTCGCCGCGATCATCGAGTAACTACGCGAATAGGGAATGGCGAGTAGCGAGTGGGTCACTCCATTCGCTATTCGCTACTCGCCACTCACTAAAGAAAGAATACGGCAATGAACGGCCAAAATATTCGCATCCGTCTCAAGGCGTTCGACCATCGAATCCTCGATACGTCGACCCGCGAGATCGTGAACACGGCGAAGCGCACCGGTGCGCAGGTTCGCGGACCGATTCCGCTGCCGACCCGCATCGAGAAGTTCACCGTCAACCGTTCGCCGCACGTTGACAAGAAGAGCCGCGAGCAATTCGAGATGCGCACCCACAAGCGCCTCCTCGACATTGTCGACCCGACCCCGCAGACCGTCGATGCGCTGATGAAGCTCGACCTGGCCGCCGGTGTCGACGTCGAGATCAAGCTCTAAGGTTTTGGATTTTTACGTCCGCCGCTTGCGGACAGAAAGACAGGAAGCACGCCGATGCGCTCCGGAGTGATCGCACAAAAGGTCGGGATGACGCGGGTCTTTACGGAGACCGGCGAGCATATCCCTGTGACCGTGCTGAAGTTGGGCAACTGCCAGGTGCTGGGCCACCGCACGACCGAGAAGAACGGCTATGTCGCTCTTCAGCTTGGCTCGGGCGCCCGCAAGACCGTGTACATGCCCAAGGCCGAACGCGGCCAGTTCGCGGTCGCCAAGGTCGAACCGAAGCGCAAGGTCGCCGAGTTCCGCGTGTCCGAGGACGCGCTGATCCCGGTCGGCGCGGAAATCCAGGCGGACCATTTCGTGGTCGGCCAGTTCGTCGACGTGACCGGCACCTCGATCGGTAAGGGCTTCGCCGGCGGCATGAAGCGCTGGAATTTCGGCGGTCTGCGCGCCACCCACGGTGTGTCGATCTCGCACCGTTCGATCGGTTCGACCGGTGGCCGTCAGGACCCCGGCAAGACCTTCAAGAACAAGAAGATGCCCGGTCACATGGGCGTCGACCGCATCACCACGCTCAATCTGCGCGTGGTTTCGACCGACGTCGAGCGCGGCCTGATCCTCGTCGAAGGCGCCGTTCCCGGCTCCAAGGGCGGCTGGATCTCGGTGCGCGACGCGGTCAAGAAGCCGCTGCCGAAGGACGCCCCGAAGCCCGGCAAGTTCAAGGTTGCAGGTGGCGAAGCTGCCGAGGCTGTGGCCGAGAAGGAGGGCGTGTGAGATGGAATTGAAAGTCACGACCCTTGAAGGCAAGGACGCCGGATCCGTCGAGCTCTCGGACGCGATCTTCGGTCTCGAGCCGCGCGCCGACATCATCCAGCGCTGCGTGCAGTGGCAGCTGAACAAGCGTCAGGCCGGTACCCACAAGGCCAAGGGCCGCGCCGAGATCTGGCGCACCGGCAAGAAGATGTACAAGCAGAAGGGCACCGGCGGCGCCCGTCACGGCTCGGCCCGCGTGCCGCAGTTCCGCGGCGGTGGCCGTGCGTTCGGTCCGGTCGTTCGCTCCCATGCGACCGACTTGCCGAAGAAGGTGCGCGCGCTCGCGCTCAAGCATGCGCTCTCGGCCAAGGCCAAGGACGGCGGGCTGATCGTGATCGACAATGCGCAGCTCGAGGCCGCCAAGACCAAGGCGCTGCTCGGCCACTTCTCCGGCCTCGGGCTCACCAACGCGCTGATCATCGACGGCGCGGAGCTGAACGTCGGTTTCGCGACTGCGGCCCGCAACATTCCGAACATCGACGTGCTGCCGATCCAGGGCATCAACGTCTACGACATTCTCCGCCGCCAGAAGCTGGTGCTGACCAAGGCTGCGGTTGATGCGCTGGAGGCGCGCTTCAAATGAAGAACATCGATCCGCGCCACTACGACGTCATCATCTCTCCCGTCGTGACGGAAAAGGCGACGCTCGCCTCCGAGCACAACAAGGTGATGTTCAAGGTCGCCGGCAAGGCGACCAAGCCGCAGATCAAGGAAGCGGTCGAGAAGCTGTTCGACGTCAAGGTGAAGAGCGTCAACACTCTCGTTCGCAAGGGCAAGACCAAGGTATTCCGCGGCAATCTCGGCTCGCAGTCGGACACCAAGCGCGCGATCGTGACCCTGGAAGAGGGCCACCGCATCGACGTGACTACCGGACTATAAGGCGCAACGACGATGGCATTGAAAACCTACAATCCCACGACGCCGGGCCAGCGCCAGCTGGTCATGGTCGATCGTTCGGCGCTCTACAAGGGCAAGCCGGTGAAGACCCTGACCGAGGGCAAGCTCGGCAACGGCGGTCGCAACAACACCGGTCGCATCACCGTGCGTTTCCGCGGCGGCGGCCACAAGAAGGCCTACCGCACCGTCGACTTCCGCCGCGACAAGGTGGACATGCCGGCGGTCGTGGAGCGGCTCGAGTATGATCCGAACCGCACCGCGTTCATCGCGCTGATCAAGTATCAGGACGGTGAGCTGGCCTACATCCTGGCGCCGCAGCGCCTGGCGGCGGGCGACACCGTCGTCGCCGGCAACTATGTCGACGTCAAGCCGGGCAACGTCATGCCGCTCGGCAACATGCCGGTCGGCACGATCGTGCACAACATCGAGCTGAAGATCGGCAAGGGCGGTCAACTGGCGCGCTCCGCCGGCACCTACGCCCAGATCGTCGGCCGCGACCAGGACTATGTGATCGTCCGCCTGAACTCGGGCGAGCAGCGTCTGGTGCACGGCCGTTGCCGCGGCACGATCGGCGCGGTCTCCAACCCCGATCACATGAACATCTCGATCGGCAAGGCCGGTCGTACCCGCTGGCTCGGCTGGCGTCCGCACAACCGCGGCGTCGTCATGAACCCGATCGATCACCCGCACGGCGGTGGTGAAGGTCGTACCTCGGGCGGTCGCCACCCGGTTACTCCGTGGGGCAAGCCGACCAAGGGCAAGAAGACCCGCACCAACAAGTCGACCAACAAATTCATTCTCCTCAGCCGCCACAAGCGGAAGAAGTAAGGAACGCCGGACATGGTTCGTTCAGTCTGGAAAGGCCCGTTCGTCGAGGGTTCTCTGCTCAAGAAGGCAGATGCCGCGCGCTCGTCCGGCCGTCACGACGTCATCAAGATCTGGAGCCGCCGCTCGACCATCCTGCCGCAGTTCGTCGGCCTGACGTTCGGCGTCTATAACGGCCACAAGCACGTGCCGGTGGCAATCAACGAGGAAATGGTGGGTCACAAGTTCGGCGAGTTCTCGCCGACCCGGACCTTCCACGGCCATTCGGGCGACAAGAAAGCCAAGAAGGCTTGAGGATTAACCGATGAGCAAACCAAAGCGCGAACGTAGCCTCGCGGACAATGAGGCCAAGGCCGTCGCCCGCATGCTGCGCGTCAGCCCGCAGAAGCTCAACCTGGTGGCGCAGCTGATCCGCGGCCGCAAGGCGTCCGCTGCGCTCGCCGACCTGCAGTTCTCGCGCAAGCGGATCGCGGTCGATGTCAAGAAGTGCCTGGAATCGGCGATCGCGAACGCCGAGAACAACCATGACCTCGAGGTTGACGATCTGGTCGTCGCCGAGGCGCATGTCGGCAATGGCATCGTGATGAAGCGTTTTGCTCCGCGCGGCCGTGGCCGTTCGGGCCGTGTGTTCAAACCGTTCTCGCACCTGACCATCGTGGTTCGTCAGGTCGAGGCCGAGGCAAGCGCCTAAGAAGGGCGCAGGAGAAGACGATGGGTCAAAAGATCAATCCAATCGGGCTGCGTCTCGGCATCAACCGGACCTGGGACTCCCGTTGGTTCGCCGGCAAGCAGGAATACGGCAAGCTGCTGCACGAGGACGTCAAGATCCGCGAGATCCTGCACAAGGAGCTCAAGCAGGCGGCCGTGGCCCGCATCGTGATCGAGCGTCCGCACAAGAAGTGCCGCGTGACGATCCACTCGGCCCGTCCGGGCGTCGTGATCGGCAAGAAGGGCGCCGACATCGACAAGCTGCGCAAGAAGGTTGCCGACATCACCTCGTCGGACGTCGTGATCAACATCGTCGAAATCCGCAAGCCTGAGCTCGACGCGACCCTGGTCGCTGAATCGATCGCCCAGCAGCTCGAGCGCCGCGTCGCGTTCCGCCGCGCCATGAAGCGCGCCGTGCAGTCGGCGATGCGTCTCGGTGCCGGCGGCATCCGCATCAACTGCTCGGGCCGTCTCGGCGGCGCCGAAATCGCGCGCATGGAGTGGTACCGCGAAGGTCGCGTGCCGCTGCACACGCTGCGCGCCGACGTCGACTACGGCGTTGCCACCGCGTTCACGACCTTCGGCACCTGCGGCGTCAAGGTCTGGATCTTCAAGGGCGAGATCCTCGAGCACGATCCGATGGCCCAGGACAAGAAGATGGCCGAGGGCGACAGCACGCCGCGTTCGCGCCGCGACGCCGCTTGAGGCAAAGCAGGAATTTGAGGGCTTAAAGCCATGATGCAACCTAAGAAAACGAAGTTCCGGAAGGCGCATAAGGGCCGTATCCACGGCGTTGCGACCTCTGGCGCGACGTTGGCGTTCGGCCAGTTCGGCCTGAAGGCGATGGAGCCTGAGCGCGTCACCGCCCGTCAGATCGAAGCCGCCCGCCGCGCGCTGACCCGTCATATGAAGCGCGCCGGCCGCGTCTGGATCCGCGTGTTCCCGGACGTGCCGGTGTCGAAGAAGCCCGCCGAAGTCCGCATGGGCTCCGGCAAGGGTGCCCCGGAATTGTGGGTGGTCCGGATCAAGCCGGGCCGCGTGATGTTCGAGATCGACGGCGTGCCGGTGCAGACCGCAAAGGAAGCGCTGTCGCTCGCCGCCGCCAAGCTGCCGATCAAGACGCGCTTCGTTGCGCGCATTGCGGAGTAATCGCCATGGCCGAGATGAAAGTTGAAGACATTCGCGCGATGAGCGACGACCAGCGGGAAGACGCGATCCTGAACCTGAAAAAGGAGCGCTTCAACCTGCGTTTCCAGCGCGCCACCGGGCAGCTGGAGAACACCTCGCGGATGCGGGAAGCCCGCCGCGATATCGCTCGTATCAAGACCATCGCTGCCCAGCAGCGCGCGAAGAAGAAGTAAGGGGCCAGCTATGCCGAAACGTACTCTGCAGGGCGTGGTCGTCAGCGACAAGCAAGCCAAGACCATCGTGGTGCGCGTCGATCGCCGCTTCACCCACCCGATCTACAAGAAGACGATCCGCCGTTCCAAGAACTACCACGCGCACGACGAGAACAACCAGTTCAAGCCGGGCGACATGGTCTGGATCGAGGAATCGAAACCGATCTCGAAGCTGAAGCGCTGGACCGTGGTCCGGGGCGAACACAAGAAAACGGCCTGATTACTTCGGCCTGGCCGAGGGAATTCAGGGAAATTTTGAGCGCGCTGAAGCGCAGAAAGAGGACGAGGTGCATCAATGATTCAGATGCAGACCAACCTCGACGTGGCCGATAATTCAGGCGCACGCCGTGTCATGTGCATCAAGGTTCTTGGAGGTTCCAAGCGCCGCTATGCCACCGTGGGCGACGTTATCGTTGTGTCGATCAAGGAAGCCATTCCGCGTGGCAAGGTGAAGAAGGGCGACGTGATGAAGGCCGTCGTGGTCCGGGTCCGCAAGGACATCCGCCGCGCCGACGGTTCGGTCATCCGCTTCGACCGCAACGCCGCCGTGCTGATCAACAATCAGTCCGAGCCGGTCGGCACCCGTATCTTCGGGCCGGTGCCGCGCGAGCTGCGCGCCAAGAACCACATGAAGATCATTTCGCTCGCGCCGGAGGTGCTGTGATGGCTGCCAAGATCCGCAAGGGCGACAAGGTGATGGTGCTCACCGGCCGCGACAAGGGTCGCACCGGCGAGGTGTTCGAGGTGCGTCCGGACGAGAACAAGGCTCTCGTTCGCGGCATCAACATGGTGAAGCGTCACCAGAAGCAGACCCAGACCCAGGAAGGCGGCATCATCTCCAAGGAGATGCCGATCGACCTTTCGAACATTGCGTATGTCGGCAAGGACGGAAAGCCGACCCGCATCGGGTTCAAGATTCAGGCCGATGGCAAGAAGGTTCGTGTTGCCAAGAGCTCGGGAGCAGAGATCGATGGCTGATACAGCTTACACGCCGCGTCTGCGCGCGGAGTACGACAAGAAGATCCGCGGCATGATGACCGAGAAGTTCGGTTATGCCAACGTGATGCAGGTGCCGCGCCTCGACAAGGTCGTGCTCAACATGGGCGTGGGCGACTCCGTCAACGACCGCAAGAAGGCCGAGACCGCCGCCGCCGAGCTGACCCAGATCGCCGGCCAGAAGGCGATCGTGACCTATTCGCGGATCGCGATCGCGACCTTCAAGCTGCGTGAGAACCAGCCGATCGGCTGCAAGGTCACGCTGCGCAAGACCCATATGTACGAGTTCATCGACCGCTTGGTGAACGTGGCGCTGCCCCGCGTCCGCGACTTCCGCGGCCTGAACCCGAAGAGCTTCGACGGCCGCGGCAACTATTCGCTCGGCATCAAGGAGCACATCATTTTCCCCGAGATCGACTTCGACAAGGTCTCGGAAGCGCGTGGCATGGACATCACGGTCTGCACCACCGCCAAGACCGACGACGAGGCGCGTGCCTTGTTGACCGCTTTCAATTTCCCGTTCCGGCAGTGAGTAGCTGAGCCAAAGCCACTCAAACGCGGATACCCAGGAGCCAAGCATGGCAAAGAAGAGTTCAGTCGAGAAGAACAACCGGCGCAAGCGGATGGCGAAGAACGCCGGCCCGCGCCGCGAGAAGCTGAAGGCGATCATCGCCGACAAGACCAAGCCGATGGAAGAGCGCTTTGCGGCGACGCTGAAGCTCGCCGAGATGCCGCGCAACTCGTCGCCGACGCGCATCCGCAACCGTTGCGAGCTGACCGGGCGTCCGCGCTCGAACTATCGCAAGAACAAGCTCTCGCGCATCGCGCTGCGTGAACTCGGCTCCAAGGGCCTGGTTCCCGGCCTCGTGAAGTCGAGCTGGTAAGGGAGGGTCGGAACAATGTCTACGCACGATCCGATCAGCGATCTCATCACCCGCATCCGCAACGCGCAGATGCGCTCCAAGTCCAAGGTCTCGAGCCCCGGCTCGAAGATGCGCGCCAACGTGCTCGAGGTGCTGAAGTCCGAGGGTTACATCCGCGGCTACGCCAGCGTCGAACATGCCTCGGGCCGCAGCGAGCTCGAGATCGAGCTGAAGTATTTCGACGGCGAGCCCGTCATCCGCGAGATCGAGCGGGTGTCGAAGCCGGGCCGCCGCGTTTACGCCTCGGTGAAGAACCTGCCGCGCGTGAACAACGGTCTCGGCATTTCGGTGTTGTCGACGCCGAAGGGAATCATGGCTGACCACCAGGCGCGCGACGCCAACGTGGGCGGCGAAGTTCTCTTCACGGTGTTCTGAGGAAGGATTTTACGATGTCACGTATCGGCAAAAGGCCGGTGGCGATCCCGTCGGGTGTGACGGCAAGCGTCGAGGGCCAGACGGTGAAGGTGAAGGGGCCGAAGGGCCAGCTTCAGTTCGTCGTGCATGACGACGTCGAGGTGAAGTTCGAGAACGGCCAGGTCAAGGTCGCTCCGCGCGTTAAGACCAACCGCGCGCAGGCGATGTACGGCACCGCGCGCGCGCAGGTCGCCAACCTCGTCGAGGGCGTCACCAAGGGCTTCGAGAAGAAGCTCGAGATCACCGGCGTCGGCTACCGCGCCGCGATGCAGGGCAAGAATCTGCAGCTCGCGCTCGGCTACAGCCACGACGTGGTGTACGCGATCCCGGAAGGCATCACCATCGCGGTGCCGAAGCCGACCGAGATCACGATCACCGGCAACGATCCGCAGCGCGTCGGCCAGGTCGCCGCGGAGATCCGCGCCTACCGTCCGCCGGAGCCCTACAAGGGCAAGGGCGTGAAGTACGCCAACGAATTCATCTTCCGCAAGGAAGGCAAGAAGAAGTAACGGAGCCGGTCATGTCACTTAAGGTTACGAATGCCCGGCGCAAGCAGCGCGTGCGCCTTGCGCTTCGCCGCTCGGCAGGCGGCCGTCCGCGGCTGTCGGTGTTCCGCTCGTCCAAGCACATCTACGCCCAGGTCATCGACGACCAGAAGGGCGAGACGCTCGCTTCCGCCTCGTCGCTGGAGAAGACCATGCGCGACGCCGGCAAGACCGGCGCCGACATCGATGCGGCAAAGGCGGTCGGCAAGCTGCTCGCCGAGCGCGCGGCGCAGAAGGGTGTCAAGGAAGTCGTGTTCGATCGCGGCGCCTACATCTATCACGGGCGCGTCAAGGCGCTCGCGGATGCGGCGCGCGAAGGCGGATTGAGCTTCTAAACTTTACGAACGATTACGAGGAAAGAGGCGCAAGGCCTCCTAGAGATTGGAAAACACCATGGCAGGTGAACGCGAACGCGGCGGACGCGAACGGAGCAGGGAGCGCGAGGAGCGCGACAGCGAGTTCGTCGACAAGCTCGTCCACATCAATCGCGTGGCGAAGGTCGTCAAGGGCGGCAAGCGCTTCGGCTTTGCGGCGCTGGTCGTGATCGGCGACCAGAAGGGCCGGGTCGGGTTCGGCCACGGCAAGGCGCGCGAAGTTCCGGAAGCGATCCGCAAGGCGACCGAATCGGCGAAGCGCAACCTGACGCGCGTCGCGCTTCGCGAAGGCCGCACGCTGCATCACGACATCGCCGGCCGTCACGGCGCCGGCCGCGTCTACCTGCGTGCCGCTCCGGCCGGTACCGGCATCATCGCCGGCGGCCCGATGCGCGCGGTGTTCGAGACGCTCGGCATCCAGGACGTGGTGGCGAAGTCGATCGGCTCGTCGAATCCCTACAACATGGTTCGCGCGACGTTCGACGCGCTGAAGCATCAGGATTCGCCGCGCTCGGTGGCGGCACGCCGCAACATCAAGGTCTCCACCCTGCAGTCGCGCCGCGTCGGCGGCGACGCCGAAGTGGTGGCGGAATAACAACGCGCGCTTCTCGAAGCGCTATTCGGAGTTACTGTCATGGCCAAGGCCAGCAAGACCATCAAGGTCGAGCAGATCGGCAGCGCAATCCGCCGCCATCACTCGCAGCGTTCGACGCTGATCGGCCTCAAGCTCAACAAGATCGGCCGGGTTGCCGAGCTGCAGGATACCCCTGAAGTTCGCGGCATGATCAGCAAGGTTCAGCATCTCGTCCGCGTCGTCGGCGAGTAAGCAGAGATAAGGAGAAGGGCGATGAAGCTCAGCGATATCGCCGACAACGCCGGCTCGCGCAAGAAGCGCATGCGTGTCGGCCGTGGCATCGGTTCCGGCAAGGGCAAGACCTCGGGCCGCGGCGGCAAGGGCCAGACCGCGCGTTCGGGCGTCCGCATCAAGGGTTTCGAAGGCGGCCAGATGCCGATGCATCGCCGTCTGCCGAAGCGCGGCTTCAACAACATCTTCCGGCTCGACTTCGCCGAGATCAATCTCGACCGTCTGCAGGAAGCGATCGACAACAAGCTGGTCGATGCGAGCGCGACGGTGAACGCCGAATCGCTGGTCAAGGCCGGCGTGCTGCGTCGCGCCAAGGACGGCCTGCGGCTGCTCGGCCGCGGCGAGATCAAGACCAAGCTGACCATCGAGGTGCACGGCGCTTCCAAGTCGGCCATTGCCGCGGTCGAGAAGGCCGGCGGCTCGGTCAAGATCCTGGCCCCCGCCAAGGAAGAAGGCGAGGCGGCGTAACATCTGCGTCATTGCCCGCGACGCGCGGGCAATCCGCAGATCGAATGATGGACTTATCGAGGCCGAGCACCAGATAATGTCCGGTGTCTGCCGGCGCCCAGGGAATTGATCTCTTTGGGGGCGCCGGCGAATGGGGCTCCGGGAGAAAGCCGAAACATGGTCTCAGCAGCCGAACAACTTGCCGCCAACCTCAATTTCGGACAGCTGGCGAAAGCCGACGAGCTGAAGAAGCGCATCTGGTTCACCCTGGGTGCGCTGCTTGTTTATCGGCTCGGCACCTACATCCCGCTGCCCGGCATCGATCCCAACATCTGGGAGCAGGTATTCCGCAGCCAGTCCGGCGGCATCCTCGGCATGTTCAACATGTTCGCCGGCGGCGGCATCCACCGCATGGCGATCTTCGCGCTGAACATCATGCCGTACATCTCGGCATCGATCATCGTGCAGCTGCTGACCACCGTGTCGCCGCAGCTCGAGGCGCTCAAGAAGGAAGGCGAGGCGGGCCGCAAGACGCTGAACCAGTACACCCGCTATCTGACAGTGATCCTGGCGCTGTTCCAGTCCTACGGCATCGCGATCGGCCTCGAAGGCGCCGGCAATGTCGTCAGCGACCCCGGCATGTTCTTCCGGATCTCGACCGCGATCACGCTGACCGGCGGCACCATGTTCCTGATGTGGCTCGGCGAGCAGATCACCTCGCGCGGCATCGGCAACGGTATCTCGCTGATCATCCTGTCCGGCATCGTCGCCGAGCTGCCGTCGGCGCTCGCCAACATGCTGGAACTGGGCCGCCAGGGTGCGATGTCGACCGGCCTGATCCTGATCGTCATCGTGATGGCGGTCGCCGTGATCGCCTTCATCGTGTTCATGGAGCGCGCGCAGCGCAGGCTTTTGATCCAGTATCCGAAGCGCCAGGTCGGCAACAAGATGTTCGAGGGCCAGTCCTCGCATTTGCCGCTCAAGCTCAACACCTCGGGCGTGATTCCGCCGATCTTCGCCTCGTCGCTGCTGTTGCTGCCGACCACGGTCGCGAACTTCAACGCCGGCAAGGGGCCGGAATGGTTCCAGTGGATCACGACCCAGCTCAGCCACGGCCGGCCGCTGTTCCTGTTCATGTATCTCGCGCTGATCGTGTTCTTCGCGTTCTTCTACACCGCGATCGTGTTCAATCCGACCGAGACCGCGGACAACCTGAAGAAGCATGGCGGCTTTATCCCGGGCATCCGGCCGGGCGAGCGCACCGCCGAGTACATCGACTATGTGCTGTCGCGCATCACGGTGCTCGGCGCGGTCTATCTCGCGATCGTCTGCCTGATTCCTGAAATTCTGATTTCCTACGCATCGGTCCCGTTCTACTTTGGCGGCACCTCGCTGTTGATCGTCGTCAGCGTGACGATGGATACGGTGTCGCAGGTGCAGGGCTATCTGCTCGCTCATCAGTATGAGGGGTTGATCAGGAAGTCGAAGCTCAGGGGAGGCCGCCGCCGCTGATCGCGGCTCGGCTTCGAACTCAAAACACAGGTGTGCGGACGTCGCCCACCTAGCCGGGGGGCGAAACAGATATGAGATTGATCCTTTTGGGGCCGCCGGGCTCGGGCAAGGGAACCCAGGCGCAGCGGCTGGTGCACAAGCACGGCATCGTCCAGCTCTCGACCGGTGAGATGCTGCGCGCTGCGGTCGCTGCGGGCACGCCGATCGGCTTGCAGGCGAAAGAGATCATGGCCAATGGCGGCCTGGTTCCCGACGAGGTGGTGGTGGGAATCATCGCCGACCGGATCGAGGAGCCCGATGCCAAGAAGGGGTTCATTCTCGACGGCTTCCCGCGCACCGTGCCGCAGGCCGAGGCGCTCGACGATCTGCTCCGGAAAAAGCACCTCAAGCTCGACGCGGTGGTTGAGCTCCGCGTCAACGAGAGCGCGCTGCTCGCCCGCGTTGAGAAGCGTGCCGAGGAAACCCGCGCACGCGGCGAGGAAGTCCGCCTCGACGACACGCCGGAAGTGCTGACCAAGCGCCTGGCGCAGTACCGTTCGCTGACGGAGCCGCTGATTCACTATTATTCGGAGCGGCGGAAGCTCCTGACGGTCGATGGCATGACGACCATCGAGCACGTCACCCGCGAGATCAACCGGATCCTGACCGCGCTCGGCGCGCTGGAACCGAAGGATCACGAGGATCACGCCCCGAAGGCGGCTAAAAAGGCCGCCAAGGCGGTCATGAAGGCCAGCAAGAAGCCGGCCCGGAAGGCAGCTAAACCAGCCAAAAAGGCCGCCAAATCGGCCCGGAAGGCTGTCAAGGCGTCCTCCAAGGCCAAAGCGGCCAAGAAAACCGTGAAGAAAGCCGCGAAGAAGGCGGTAAAGAAGGCCGCCCCCGCCGCGAAAGCCCGCAAGGGAGCAAAGACCGCCAAAAAGGCGGCAAAAAAGCTCACGAAAAAGCGAGCTAAACGCTAGGAGCGGTTGACGAAACCGACATGAATCCTTTAATAAGCCCCGCATCCAGTTGGATAGTTTTATGACGATGCCGGGCCCCGAAGGACATGAGGGGAGGGCGTCGTGTTCGCGTTTGTGGACACAAGCCCGAGAGAGCAAGAACTCGAGAAGCCCGTATCCGTGATGGATCGGCGACAGGAGAGAAGTCCGTGGCCCGTATTGCCGGCGTCAACATTCCTACCAACAAGCGCGTCCTGATCGCGCTTCAGTACATCCATGGCATCGGCCAGAAGAACGCGGCCGACATCGTGGAGAAGGTCAAGATCCCGCTGGACCGTCGCGTCAACCAGTTGACCGACCAGGAAGTCCTGCAGATCCGCGAAGTGATCGACCGCGACTACCTGGTCGAGGGCGACCTCCGTCGCGAGGTCGGCATCAACATCAAGCGGCTGATGGACCTCGGCTGCTACCGCGGCCTGCGTCATCGCCGCGGTCTGCCGGTGCGCGGCCAGCGCACCCACACCAATGCGCGCACGCGCAAGGGGCCGGCCAAGGCGATCGCCGGCAAGAAGAAGTAAGTTTTGCGAATTGCAGGTGGGGAGTAGCGAATGGAAATTCGCTACTCGCCATTTGCGTTTTGAGGTGTAGCCGCTGGCACTACGGCGGCGTCGAGATCACAGGAAAGGTTTGAAATGGGCAAGGAAGCCACCCGCGTACGCCGCCGCGAACGCAAGAACATCGCCTCCGGCATCGCGCACGTGAATTCGTCGTTCAACAACACGACCATCACCATCACCGACGCGCAGGGCAACACCATTGCCTGGTCGTCGGCCGGCACCATGGGCTTCAAGGGCTCACGCAAGTCGACCCCCTATGCCGCGCAGGTCGCGGCGGAAGACGTCTCCAAGAAGGCGCAGGAACACGGCATGCGCACGCTGGAGGTTGAAGTGGCCGGCCCGGGTTCGGGCCGTGAGTCGGCGCTCCGTGCGCTGCAGGCTGCGGGCTTCACCGTCACCTCGATCCGCGACGTGACCACCATCCCGCACAATGGCTGCCGTCCGCGCAAGCGTCGGCGCGTTTGATCTGTAAGTCGCGGGCGGCCTCTGGCCGCCCTGCGATGGTTTTTGGAATTGACCGCGCGGACTGATCCGCGATCTCCAACGCCGGGTTCGGCCATTCGATTTGGCCCTGTGACCGGCAAATGGGTGAAACAGTGACGATCCAGAAAAATTGGCAAGAACTCATTCGACCGAACAAGCTGCAGGTGACGCCGGGCTCGGACGCGAGCCGGTTCGCCACCGTGGTCGCCGAACCGCTCGAGCGTGGCTTCGGCCAGACGCTCGGCAACGCGCTGCGCCGCATCCTGTTGTCCTCGCTGCAGGGCGCGGCGGTGCAGTCGGTGCATATCGACGGCGTGCTGCACGAGTTCTCCTCGATCGCCGGTGTCCGTGAAGACGTCACCGACATCGTCCTCAACATCAAGGACATCTCGATCAAGATGCAGGGCGAAGGCCCGAAGCGCATGGTCGTGAAGAAGCAGGGCCCGGGCGCCGTCACCGCCGGCGACATCCAGACCGTCGGCGATGTCACCGTGCTCAACCCCGACCTGCAGCTCTGCACGCTGGACGACGGCGCCGAGATCCGCATGGAGTTCACGGTCACGACCGGCAAGGGCTATGTCGCCGCCGAGCGCAACCGTCCCGAGGATGCTCCGATCGGCCTGATCCCGGTCGACAGCCTGTTCTCGCCGGTCCGCAAGGTGTCCTACAAGGTCGAGAACACCCGTGAGGGCCAGATCCTCGACTACGACAAGCTGACCATGACGATCGAGACCAACGGCGCGATCACGCCGGAGGACGCGGTGGCCTACGCCGCGCGCATCCTGCAGGATCAGCTCAACGTGTTCGTCAACTTCGAAGAGCCGCGCAAGGAAGTCACGCAGGAGATCATCCCCGATCTCGCGTTCAACCCGGCGTTCCTCAAGAAGGTCGACGAGCTCGAGCTGTCGGTGCGTTCGGCAAACTGCCTGAAGAACGACAACATCGTCTACATCGGCGACCTCGTGCAGAAGTCGGAAGCGGAAATGCTCCGCACCCCGAACTTCGGCCGCAAGTCGCTGAACGAGATCAAGGAAGTGCTGGCCCAGATGGGTCTGCACCTCGGCATGGAAGTGCCGGGCTGGCCGCCGGAGAACATCGACGAGCTCGCCAAGCGCTTCGAGGATCACTACTGATCCGTTTTCACCGTCGTGGCCGGAAAACTTCCGGCCACGATTTTTTACCCAGCATGATCCCGGAAAAGTGCGGAGCGGTTTTCCGGCGAGGATCATGCTCAAACGAGATAGCAAAAGCGCGCTAAGGCGCTTTTGCGGGCGAACGCAGGATGCCCACCTGCAAAACTTGTCGCTGAACCACCGCGGCAGAATTGAAGAAGGAAGAAGTCAATGCGTCACGGCAAGGTTCATCGGAAGCTCAACCGCACCGCCGAGCACCGACGTGCGATGTTCGCCAACATGGCGGCCGCGCTGATCAAGCACGAGCAGATCGTCACCACGCTGCCGAAGGCCAAGGAGCTGCGGCCGATCGTCGAGAAGCTCGTCACCCTCGGCAAGAAGGGCGGCCTCGCCCTGCGCCGTCAGGCGATCTCGGAGCTGCGCGACGTGGATCAGGTCAAGAAGTTGTTCGACACGCTGGCGACCCGCTACAAGGACCGCCAGGGCGGCTACACCCGCATCATCAAGGCCGGCTTCCGCTACGGCGACAACGCGGCGATGGCCGTGATCGAGTTCGTCGACCGCGACGTCGACGCCAAGGGCCAGGACTCCGGTCCGACGCAGGACAAGGAAGCCGAGGCGGCGTAAGCCCCGCTTAGAGCCAGTTTTGAAAGCGGCGCCTTCGGGCGCCGTTTTTATTTGGTGGCCACGCTCCCATCCTTGTCGTCCTGGCGGAAGCCAGGACCCATTACCCCAAATCTAGATTGTTGCGCGACGCTGGGGCTCAAATCCTTCTCATAATCACCTGCGGTGGTAATGGGTCCTGGCTTGCGCCAGGACGACGTCGTCTTGTGTACTGTGTTCCTCACGCATCGGTGAGATGCAATTGCGGCGCTGCATGCCGCGCCCGATATGTCCGTCGACATCAATGGAGATGACAGATGAAAATCGACCTTTCCGGAAAGACTGCGCTGGTGACCGGCTCGACCGCGGGCATTGGCAATGCCATCGCAAGGGGGCTGGCCGAAACCGGCGCCGAGGTCGTCGTCAACGGCCGCGGTCAGGCCAAGGTCGATGCCGCGATTGCCGCGATCACGAAGGCGGTACCCGGCGCGAAGCTCCGCGGCATTGCCGCCGACGTATCGAGCGCTGCCGGTTGCAAGGCGCTGCTCGCGGCGCTGCCCGAGGTCGACATCCTCGTCAACAATGCCGGCATCTTCGAGCCGAAGCCGTTCTTCGACATTCCCGACGAGGACTGGAGCCGCTTCTACGAGGTCAACGTGATGTCGGGCGTGCGGCTGTCGCGCGGCTACATGCAGGGCATGCTGAAGCGCAACTGGGGCCGCATCGTCTTCATCTCCTCGGAGTCCGGCCTCAACATCCCGACCGAGATGATTCACTACGGCATGACCAAGACCGCGCAGCTTGCGATCGCGCGCGGCCTCGCCGAGCTGACCAAGGGCACCGCGGTGACCGTCAACTCGGTGCTGCCCGGACCGACCATGTCCGAAGGCGTCGAGACCTTCGTCAAGGATCTCGCCAAGCAGAACGGCCAATCGGTCGAGGAGGCGGCCTCCAACTTCGTCAAGCAGCACCGGCCGACCTCGCTGCTGCAGCGCTTTGCCAGCACCGAGGAGATCGCCAACCTCGTGGTCTATGTCTGCTCCAAGCAGGCATCCGCGACCAACGGCGCCGCGCTGCGCGCCGAAGGCGGCATCGTCAACACCATCGCATGAGGCCGCATGCCGGCCTATGTGATCTCCGAGGTCGAGATGCGGGACGCCGCGGCGTTCGAGGCCTATCGCACGCTGGCGGCGAACACCATCGCAAAATATGGCGGGCGCTACGTCGTGCGCGGCGGCACAGTCGAGGTGGTGGAGGGCGGTCCACCACCGAACGCGATCGTCATCGTCGAATTTCCGACCATGGCGCGCCTGCGCGAATGGTATGCGTCACCGGAATATGCCGAAGCGTTGAAGCTTCGCGCAACCGCGCTGGAGCGACGCCTGCTGTTCGTCGAGGGCGTGCCGCCGACCTAGCTATCCCTTCGCGCCGTCGAGAAACTCGCTGAAGCCTGCGGGACGGTAGGGACCGAAGCAAATCTGCTCCAGCACGCCAATTCCGGTCTGGCCGCCCTGGCGGGCGCGGACCACCTGCTGCACGTGCACATTTTCACGGGCCAGCGGATCCAGCGTCGATGGATCGAACGACTCGCCGCCGATCTCGAGCTCGCCCTTCCACATGCCCTGGCCCCATTGCGGATGGCCGTAGCCGAGGCCCTTCATCTGGAATTTGAGGATCGGGTCGAGCGCGATGGTCGTGGTGTGGCCGTCGATATCGACGAGGTCGATTTCAGCCGACTGCGCCAGCCGGGTGTGCGGCACGTATTTGACGCGATGCCGCGCGGTCGCCATGCGGCGGTCGAGGCCGTCGACCACGCCGGGAATCTCGGCCTCGCATCGGTAGAGCGGCGCGGTGATGCCCTCGCGGACCAGCGCCTCGCCCTGCGTCCCGTCGAAGAAGATCGCGTGCGAGATGTGGTCGTCCCAGACCAGCGGCGCCCAGAGGAAGAACACGCTCGGCGGCGGCATCGGCGCGCCTCCGACGTCGCGTTCGCCGACATTGCGCACGCCCCAGGAGCGATCCTTGGTGCCGTAGCATGTGCGATCGTCGACCTTGATCCCGCCGTCGGGGTGGCTGATGACACCGCTCCAGCGGCCGAACTGGTCGAACCGGGTCGAATCCATCGCGCGGCGGCCGCCCGACCAAAGCGTCTGGCGCGCTTCCTGGATCGCGGCGGTGCGCGCGGAGAAGGTCAGGTCGCAGGCGAGGCCCGTCGCATTGTCGTCGAGCACGACCCGGGTCCGCAGCATCGGCTCGAGCACTTCGAGCCTGAACGGACCGACCTGCATCTCGGTGCGCTCGAGCGGGGCGCGCCGCGAGCCGTAAAAGCAGTGCTGCCGTCCGCCGCGTTCCACGACGCTGAAGGCGCAATCGAGGATCTTGCGGTGCGGGTAGATCGCAATGCCGATCCCGAAATAATACGCGCCGTCGGCGGTGTAGCCGTTGAACCAGGTCCGGTCATAGACATTGCGGTCGCTGGTCGAGGGAACCGCGATCGGCTCCGGCGTCTGGTGGATGGGGAAATCGTCCAGTTTGTTGAGCACGCCGATCCCTTTCGCTGTCAGTCCTGCCAGTATGAAAAGCTGTCGTGGTCCAGGGCTTGCGCGCAGGCGCCGCGGGTCATTTTCAGGAACAGCGCGTCGCCGCGCTCGGAGCGCTGCACGCTGAGCGCGGAGACGACGCCCATCATGATGCCATGCAGCGTGTAGCGCCGGTAATCCCGCCAGCAACGATCCCAGTCATAGTCCCGCACGCCGCGCCGGATCAGTTCCGAATGATAGAACCGCACCAGGTCGGCTTCATGAAGCCGCCGTTCGATCGGGTCGATGCCGGCCGAGAGGAAATAGGCGACGTCGACGATTCCCGGGCCCACTGTCAGCGTCTGCCAGTCCAGCGTCGCCATCGGATGGGTATTGCCGCGAACGTCGAACAGCATGTTGTCGAGCCGGAAATCTGCGTGCTGCAGCGTTCGCGGCGCCGATCGATCGGACTGGTAGCGCAATAGCGCGTCCGGAAGCCGGTCGATCAGATCAAGGAATTCCGGCTCGATCACGCCGCGATATCGCTCCTTGTAGTGACCGATGATGCCGGGCAGCACCGAGCGAAGGTCTCTGCGCCGGCTTGCGGCCATCACGAAGCATTGCACCGCATCGAGGCTCGGGTCATTCCATCGCGGCGCATGCAACGCCGCGGCCTCGGTCATGGCCATCTGGCTGTCGGCGATCGAGCATCCGGCGAGCTGATCGCCCGGACGTGCGGGCGCGAGGTCCTCCAGGATCAGGGTGAAGTCGTCGGTCGCCGGATCGATTTCGGCAAGAATCGGCCGCGGGGTGTGAATGGCGACGGTCGCCGCCAGCTCGCGATAGAACGCGACCTCGCGGACGTAAAGCGTGTGCGCGGAACCGGAGCGGCGGCTGTCGGGATCTGCAGCCGGGAATTTGCCGACGACGCTCAAGGGAGCGTTCGGCTCGTCACCGTCATAGGTCAGACGAAATCGATAGCTGCCGCCGACGAGGCCATTGCCGACCGGCTTGCAGGCGAGATCGACGACCCTGGCCTGGTTGATCACACCGGCTTCGCGCAGCGCCCGCGTCATCCACTCCGGATCGATCCGCGACGGATCGGCCGTGAGCAAACTCATCGGTTTCCTCCCATCCCCGTGGGCGTCACCACCGCTCCGGCTGCGTCCTGCGCGGCCGGATTGAGGACGGGGTGATCGTTGCGCAAATCATACAGGCGATGCCGTGGCTTTGGCAAAAGCCACCCGCCGGCCTGTGGGGATATCATGCCCGGGATGTTGCCCGGGCATGAGGAAGCGGACGTGAGGAGCCTTACCAGCCTTCGAGCACGATCTTGCCGCGTGACTTGCCGCTTTCCAGCAAAGCGTGGGCGCGCTTGAGGTTCGCGGCGTTGATGGTGCCGAAGGTCTGGTCGAGCGTGGTGCGCAGCACGCCCTTGTCGATCAGGTCGGCGACATCGTTGAGCAGATGATGCTGCGCGATCATGTCGGGCGTCTGGAACGAGGAGCGCGTGAACATCGATTCCCAGTGCACCGAGACCGCCTTGCCCTTGAATGCGGCGACGTTGAATTCCGGCGGATCGTCGATCAGGCCGAACTTGCCCTGCGGCGCGATGAAGTCGGCGATCGACTTGTAGTGCTGGTCGGTGAAGGTGAGGCTGGCGACGAGACCGACCGGCGGCAGCCTCAAGCTCTCGATCTGCTCCTTCATCGGCTGCGAGTGATCGATCACCGCATGGGCGCCGAGATCGCGGCACCACTTTTGCGACTCCGGCCGCGTTGCGGTCGCGACCACCGTCAGCCCGGTGAGGCGGCGCGCAAGCTGGATCAGGATCGAGCCGACACCGCCGGCGCCGCCGGTGATCAGAAGCGTGCGCGGGTCGAGGCTCTTGCCCGGCACCGCGCCGAGCCGGTCGAACAGCAGCTCCCACGCGGTGATCGAGGTCAGGGGCAGGGCGGCGGCCTGCGCGAAGGACAGCGACGCCGGCTTGTTGCCGACGATGCGTTCATCGACCAGATGAAATTCCGAATTGGTGCCCTGGCGCAGGATCGAGCCCGCGTAAAACACCTCGTCGCCGGGCTTGAAGAGCGAGACGTCGGGCCCGACCGCGTCGACCACGCCGGCCGCGTCGAAGCCGAGGATCTTGTATCCGCCGTCGGTCGGCGCCGCGCGCTTGCGCACCTTGTAGTCGACCGGATTGGCCGAGATGGCTTTTACCGCGACGCGGATGTCGCGCCCCTTCGGCTCGGGCTTGGCGATCTCGAAATCGACGAGCGAATCCGCCGCCTCGATCGGCAGCGATTTTTGGTATCCGACGGCCTTCATGCCTGGTCTCCGTGGTGGGCGATTGCCTGCCGATTAACTGTCG
Organism: Bradyrhizobium australafricanum; assembly: GCF_020329495.1. Classification (NCBI taxonomy): domain Bacteria; kingdom Pseudomonadati; phylum Pseudomonadota; class Alphaproteobacteria; order Hyphomicrobiales; family Nitrobacteraceae; genus Bradyrhizobium; species Bradyrhizobium australafricanum. Next base: position 64,789 of record NZ_JAGKJL010000023.1, read on the forward strand.
CGCTGGCGTCCATTTGGCAAGTACTGTAAAAACAGGGAACTAGTCCCTGTTTGTATACTATTGGGAAAATACTGCATGAAACGGAAGAATTTCGCGCGCCGGCCGGGCTGCGCGGTCGAGGCGGCGCTCGACCTGATCGACGGCAAATGGAAGGGCGTGATCCTGTATCATTTGCAGGCCGGCACCCAGCGCTTCGGCGAGTTGCGGCGGCGGATGCCCGGCATCACCCAGCGCATGCTGACCAAGCAGCTGCGCGCGCTCGAGGACGACGGGCTCGTGATCCGCAAGGTCTATGCCGAGGTGCCGCCACGGGTCGAATACACGCTTTCCGAACTCGGCGAGAGCCTGCGCCCGGTGATCGATATTCTGAAAGCCTGGGGCGAGGGCCATCAGGAGCGGCTGTCCTGCGCGCCGGCACCGGAGGTCGTCGTGAAGAGGCCGAAGCGCGCGGCTTGAAGCGTATCGAGCGGCGGGCTCCGCTTCACCTCGCCCCGCGTGCGGGGAGAGGTCGGAACGCATCGTTAGATGCGCTCCGGGTGAGGGGGAGTCTCCGCGAACGCAGCTATCTCCGAATACGCGGAGAGGGCCCCTCACCCCAGCCCTCTCCCCGTAAGAACGGGGCGAGGGAGCGCAGTGAGGTCGTGGTCGCTATTCGGCCGATCTCATCACGCGCAGCAGCGTCTCGAGCGAAGTGGGTGCCGGTTCGCGTGAAGACGCCGCGTCAAGCAAACGCTCAATGAAAACGGCCGGAGCGATGCCCGGGCCGTCTGTTTATCGACGACAGATCAGCTCAGCTCAGAACGCAACCTGCGTGCGCAGCGCGACCGCGTCGAACTTCGAGCCGACGTCCGCAGCCGAGGTCGCCGAGGCCTGCTTGGCGATATCGCCGTGCAGATAGTTCAGCATGAAGCGGACGTTGTTGTTGACGTACCAGTTCAGCGCGGCGGTGTAGACGGTCTGCCGTCCACCCGCGATGCCGACCGCCTGCGCGATCTGATCGTTGAGGTCCATCGTGCTGACGCGGCCGGCGATTTCCCAGGCGCCCCAGCCGCCGCCGGCGAGCGAGAACGGATCATGCGGCTTGATCCCGCTATAGGAGGCCGTCGCCGGGTTGTAGGCGTGGTTCTCGCCGGTCAGCACATAGCCGACCTGCGCGTAACCGCCGTCGAACTTCAGGCTCGGCGCGCCGAACGGCGGCAGTCCGGTGTTCGCGGAGCGATCGACATTGAACCAGTAATATTCGCCCTGCGCGATGAACGGGCCATAGGTCGCTGCCGCTTCGACGCCGTAGACCTGCGCGCCGGAGACGTTGGCGATCGCACCGGTCGAGATCAGCGTGGTTGGATCGATGCGCAGCTCGGGCCGGTCGCTGAGCGTGAGCGTCTGCGCCTGCGTGAGCTGGTTGCGCGGCGGCTGCACCAGCCATTCCGCATCGGCGCCGATGTGCACCGAATAGTTCTTGCCGCTGATCGGATTGCCGGCGACGCGGATGACGCCGCCATACTGCTCGGACGTGCCGGCCGGCGAGGCGGAGGACGCAGAGTGGATGGCGCCCGACGTCGGTCCGGTGACATAGCCGCCGATCCAGAACTGGTCGTTCCACCAGCGGGTGCCGGCGGCCGAACGGAAGTCACCGGCGGCGATGTTCTGGGCGATGATGCCGACCGAGGCGCGCTCCATGAACAGGATGTCGTTGGAGCTGGTCGCTTCGTCGAGTGTCCACGGCACGTCCATGATGCCGCCTTCGATCGCCATCTTGCCGCCGAACGGCTTGAAGCCGGTGTAGCTCAGATACGCGTTCTCGATGCCCGAGGTGCCGCCGCCGGGCAGCGATCCCGGCGCCGCGCCGCCGAAGCCGTCGGACGAGCCGCCGAAATCGTAGATCAGCGAGTAATTCCAGTCACCGAAGAACTTGCCGACGATGCCGATGCGCGCGCGGCGGACGTTCTCGCCGCTGTCGAGCTTCTGCGGCGAGGTGCCTGCGGTGTTCGGGCGATAGTCGTAGCCGCCGACATCCCAGTGCACGCGGCTCGTGATCGCAACGCAGTTCTGTTCGTCCGCGGTGCAGATCGTCGGCCGGTTGTTCGGCATCGTCACCACGACGCCGGACGGCGCGACCGGGCCCTTCACCGGGATCGCGGCGTTGGCGGTCGCCACCCGCCCGGCCTTGGCATCCGCCGCCTTCGCATTGGCGTTTGCGCTGGCTGCGCTCGCGGTATTGGCGTTGGTCTGCTTCTGCAGTCTGTCGAGCTTCTGCTCGAGCATCTTCAGCTGCTGCTTCAGCAGCGCGATCTCCGCATCGCTGCCGCCTCCGGCCGATTGCGAATAGGCCGGCGAGGCGGCAAGCGCCCCTGCCAGGCCTATGGCGATTGCACTGACTTTTGTTGCACCCATTGTGCACCCCTGTTGTGTTTGAATTCCCCACTCACTCACTGAACGGTCCTAGGAGCGTATCGTGACTGACGCACGACAGTGCTTCCGGGCATCGCAGTTCCGCTTGTGGTCCGCAGGCAACAAGCGGAGCGGCGCAGTGAGATGACAGCCATCATAGAAGCTTGGCGGCGCGCTTCAACGCGGCCGCCGTGGGTTGTGCACCGGTACGGCGGGGGGCCAGTTATCCGGCCGGGCGCCCTTCAATTGCCCGGCGAACACGCCTATATTCCGGCGTTTCCACGAGAGGTGAGAATGCTCCGACCTGTCCGCTTTGCTGCCGTATCCGCTCTGTGCACGTTGGCCTTCATGGGGAATCTTTCCGCAGCCGCGGCCCAGGACCGCCGCGTGCCGTCCTCGCAGGCCGAGCTGCAATTGTCCTATGCGCCGATCGTGCAGCGGGTGCAGCCGGCGGTGGTCAATGTCTACGCCGCCAAGACCGTGCAAAACCGCAATCCATTCCTGGACGACCCGATTTTTCGCCGCTTCTTCGGCGTGCCGGGACAGCAGCCCGAGCAGATGCAGCGCTCGCTCGGCTCCGGCGTGATGGTCGACGGCTCCGGCCTCGTAGTCACAAACAATCACGTGATCGAGGGCGCCGATCAGGTGAAGGTCTCGCTCGCCGACAAGCGCGAATACGAGGCCGAGATCGTGCTGAAGGACAGCCGTACCGACCTCGCGGTGCTGCGCCTGAAGGACACCAACAAGGAGAAGTTCGCGACCCTCGACTTCGCCAATTCCGACCAACTGCAGGTCGGTGACGTCGTGCTCGCGATCGGCAATCCGTTCGGCGTCGGCCAGACCGTGACGCACGGCATCATCTCGGCCCTGGCGCGCACTCAAGTCGGGATCACGGATTATCAATTCTTCATTCAGACCGACGCCGCGATCAATCCCGGCAATTCCGGCGGCGCGCTGGTCGACATGACCGGCCGGCTCGCCGGCATCAACACTGCGATCTTCTCGCGCTCCGGCGGCTCGCAGGGCATCGGCTTTGCGATCCCCGCCAACATGGTGCGCGTCGTGGTGGCCTCCGCCAAGAGCGGCGGCAAGAATGTGAAGCGGCCATGGCTCGGCGCGCGGCTGCAGGCGGTGACGCCGGAGATTGCCGAGACGCTCGGGCTGAAGCTGCCGTCTGGCGCGCTGGTCGCCAACGTCGCGCCGAACAGCCCGGCGGCGAAGGCGGGCCTGAAGCTCTCCGACCTGATCGTCGGGATCGACGGCACGCCGATCGACGATCCCAACGCGTTCGACTACCGCTTCGCGACCCGTCCGCTCGGCGGCAACGCGGAGATCGAGGTGCAGCGCGCCGGCAAGCCGGTGAAGCTCACCATACCGCTGGAGACCGCGCCCGACACCAACCGCGACGAGATCGTGCTGACCGCGCGCTCGCCGTTCCAGGGCGCGAGGGTCGCCAACATCTCGCCGGCGCTGGCCGACGAACTGCATCTCGACGCCGGTGCCGAGGGCGTGGTGGTGACTGATCTCGCCGGTGACGGCACCGCGGCCAATGTCGGCTTCCAGAAGGGCGACATCATCCTCGCGGTCAACAACGAGAAGATCGTGCGGACCAGCGACCTCGAGAAGGCATCGAAGACGGGGACGCGGGTCTGGCGCATCACGCTGGTGCGCGGCGGCCAGCAGATCAACGTGACGCTCGGCGGATGAGCCCCAAGCAACCGCGAGAGGCCGGCAACCTCTTTGCTGCGGCGGGGATGGAGCAGGACGCGCCGCACCCGCTGCCGGACCGGCTGCGTCCGCGCACGCTGGCCGATGTCGTCGGCCAGGATCACATCCTCGGCCCTGACGGCGCGCTGACGCGGATGCTGGAGACGCGCACGTTGGGCTCGCTGGTGTTCTGGGGACCGCCCGGCACCGGCAAGACCACGGTGGCGCGGCTTCTGGCCGACGCCACCGAGCTGCATTTCGAGCAGATCTCCGCGGTGTTCTCCGGCGTCGCCGATCTCAAGAAGGCGTTCGATGCCGCGCGTGCCCGCCGCGAGACCGGCAAGGGCACGCTGCTGTTCGTCGACGAGGTGCATCGTTTCAATCGCGCGCAGCAGGATTCCTTCCTGCCCGTGATGGAGGACGGCACGGTGGTGCTGGTCGGCGCCACCACGGAGAACCCGTCCTTCGAGCTCAACGCGGCGCTTCTGTCGCGCGCCCGCGTGCTGGTGTTTCACTCGCTCGATACGGCGGCGATCGAGAAACTGTTCGCCAATGCCGAGAAGATCGAGGGCAAGCCGCTGCCGCTCGATGCCGAAGCCCGCGCCGTGCTGGTGCGGATGGCCGATGGCGATGGCCGCGCCTCGCTGACATTGGCCGAAGAGGTCTGGCGCGCCGCCCGCAAGGGCGAGGTGTTCAACGCCGAGCAGTTGCAGGCCATCCTGCAGCGCCGCGCGCCGATCTACGACAAATCGGCCGACGGCCATTACAATCTGATCTCGGCGCTGCACAAGTCGGTGCGCGGCTCCGATCCGGATGCGGCGCTGTATTATCTCGCGCGCATGTTCGATGCCGGCGAGGATCCGCTGTTCCTGGCGCGGCGCGTGGTGCGCATGGCGGTCGAGGACATCGGCCTTGCCGATCCGCAGGCGCTGGCGGTGTGCAATGCCGCCAAGGATGCTTACGATTTCCTCGGCTCGCCGGAGGGTGAGCTCGCGATCGCGCAGGCCGTGGTCTATCTCGCCACCGCACCGAAATCGAACGCGGTGTACACTGCGTTCGGCGCGGCGATGCAGACCGCGAAGCAGGGCGGCTCGCTGCTGCCGCCGAAGCACATTTTGAATTCGCCGACCAAGCTGATGAAGTCGGAGGGCTACGGCTCCGGCTATCAATATGATCACGACATGCCGGACGCATTCTCCGGCCAGGACTATTTCCCGGAAGCGCTGGGCCGCCAGACCTTCTACGATCCGCCCGACCGCGGCTTCGAACGCGAGATCCGCAAGCGGCTGGATTACTGGCAGCGGCTGCGCAAGGAACGGGGCGGGAGCTAGGGCAAGACGAGATTGGGCCGCGGCCGCGAATAACGCGCGTTCCCGTTTCCACCTGCGGCGTGGAAGCGTCGGTTGCGGAGGCTCGCCAATGCCATATGCAACACCTTCGGGCGAGGAATACCTACGCAACTTCGGAATATTAGAAATATATTCCTGATTTGCCCGACGTGTCAAGTTGCTTGGTGCCACGCCGATCGCCGCCGGCTCCTTTGCATGGGGTTGTTCTCGATATTTTGCCAGCGCCCGCTGCAACGGCCCATAACCTCATATTGCGCTGGCGCGTCACTTGACGCTCTTCACGAACTCCAAAATCTCGTCCGTCAGCCGCGTGTCCGGCGTGTTGATCGCATAGACCTCCGACATGTGGCTGTGCTGCGGCAGCATGAAGCTGCGGGCGCAGCCGCTCGGCCGCTTGCAACTGGCCTGCTTCATGAGCTCGAACTGCTCGACGAAGCGCGGCGGATCGAGTTCGGCCGCGGTGATCAGGAACGGGATCGGGCTCGCGACCAGCCCTTGCAGCGAGGAGCGTTCGGCATAGCGCGAGGGGTCGGAGCCGTAATAGGCGAGCTCGGCGTCACCGGCCGGCGAGGCCGTCAGATCATAGATGCCCGACACCATGATCGCGCCGGCGAGCCCGCCGCCCTTCACCTTGTGGAATTCGCCATGGGAGACATAGCTCGCGACATGGATCGCGCCGGCCGATTGGCCCATCAGGAAGATGCGCCTGGGCTCGCCGCCGCGGGAGGCGATGTTTTCCGCAACCCACTGCACGATCGCACCGATGTCCTCCGGGCCTGCCGGCCACGGAAAGGCCGGCGCCAGGCGATAGGTGGCATTGACGCCGACGAAGCCGTTCTTGACCGCCCACAGCATGATGTTGTCGTAGAACGGGCTGCCGGGCGCGCGCTTGTTGCCCGCGACGAAGCCCCCGCCATGGATGTAGATCAGCACGGGTTGTGCCGGTGCCGCCATCTCCGGCGTGAACACGTCGAGCAGATGCCGGTCGGCGGGGCCGTATTTGAGGTCGCGCTCGACCTTGACGCCCTGATAGGGCTCCTTCTGTTGCAGCGGCGCGTAGAGTGCAGCGGTCTTGGGCGGGTCGATGACGCGGCCGAGTTCCAGGAGCTTCCAGGCCAGATCTTCCGGCATCGCGGCTTCGGGCATCGGGCTTTGCTGGGCGAGCGCAGGGTCCGTGAGCATCAGGGCCGCCGCCAAGGCCGATATCGCCAGTCTCATTCCAGGGCCCCCGTCGATTGCCGTATGCGGCCGAACATGGCCGATGTTGCACCGGATTCACACCGATTTCGCCGTGACGATTCGCGGCATTTGCGCTAGGCACAATGCAGGTCTGGAGCCGAAAAATCACCATGAGCCGCCGCATCAAGAGAACTACATCGCCAGGCGACCGCGCCAAAGGGCGCGACAAGGGCCGCGACCGGGACCGCGCCGGCGATCGCGGCAAGAGCGGATCGGCGCCGCGCGGCCGCAAGCCGGACGATCGCAAGTTCGGTGAGCGCAAGTCCGGTGAGCGTCCGTTCGCGCACCGTGCGGCCGGAAAGCCGCCGCGCCCTGCCGAGTCGCGTCGCGACCGGCAGGAGCGGGCCGAGCCGGCCGCTACGAAGCCCGCGGCCGAGCAGCCATTGCCGACCAAGGTGCAGACCGTCGTCGTCACCGCCGACGAGAATGGCATGCGCGTCGACCGTTTCCTCGAGGCACGCTTTCCCGGCCTGTCGTTCTCCCACATCCAGCGCATCGTCCGGAAGGGCGAACTCAGGGTCAACGGCAAGCGCGCCGATTCCAAGGACCGGCTGGAGGAGGGCCAGAGCGTGCGGATTCCGCCGCTGCGGCTCGATACGCCGAAGACGGCCGGCACGCTCTCCGAGGCCGAGGCGAAGACGCTGCAGGCGTTGAAGGACATGACGCTGTACGAGGACGACGACGTGCTGGTGCTGAACAAGCCGGCCGGTCTCGCCGTGCAGGGCGGCTCCGGCATGACGCGCCATGTCGACCAGATGCTCGAGGTGATGCGCGACGCCAAGGGGCAGAAGCCGCGGCTGGTGCATCGGCTCGACCGGGAGACCTCCGGCTGCCTTCTGGTCGCCAAGACGCGTTTCGCCGCCACGCATCTCACCGGCGCCTTCCGCCATCGCTCCGCGCGCAAGATCTACTGGGCGCTGGTCGCCGGCGTGCCGAAGCCGAAGCAGGGCCGCATCTCGACCTATCTCGCCAAGGAGGAGAGCGAGGAGGACAGCATCATGCGGATCGCGGAGCATGGTGACGAGGGCGCGAGCCACGCCGTGACCTATTATGCCGTGGTCGAGACCTCGGCGACCAAGCTCGCCTGGGTCTCGCTCAAGCCGGTGACCGGCCGCACCCATCAATTGCGCGCCCACATGGCGCATATCGATCACGCGATCGTCGGTGATCCCAAATATTTCAACAAGGAGAACTGGCAGCTGCCCGGTGGCCTGCAGAACCGGTTGCATCTGCTTGCCCGCCGCATCGTGATTCCGCACCCGAGGGGCGGCGTGATCGATGCCACCGCGCCGCTGCCGCCGCACATGCTGCAATCCTGGAATCTGCTCGGGCTCGAGGCCGACCGCTTCGACCCGATCGAGAACGCGCCCGAGGAGTGACGGTCGGGCGCCGATATCCGGCGCGGACAGCAACAACGATCAAACGGCTCCGCGCTCTGCGGCTATCTTCGCGCGCCGGCTTTTGCCGGCCTGCAACGGAGACTCTCCATGATCGGCACCTGGCTGCGCGTCACGCTTTTCCTGATCGGCTCGGCTGTCGCCGCGGTGACGGCACAGGCCGAGACCATCGTGCTTCGCGGCGGCACGCTCTACGCGTCGGCCGATGCGCAAGCGCTGCCGAATGCGGTGGTCGTGATGACCGACGGCGTCATCAGCGCTGTCGGCAAGTCCGGCGACATCCAGACGCCGCCGGATGCCCGCGTGATCGATTGCAGCGGCAAGACCATCGTCGCCGGCTTCTGGAACAGCCATGTCCATTTCACGCAGAAAGTCTGGCGCAACGCCGGCGCAGCGCCGGCCGCGGCGCTGACGCAGCACATGCAGGAGATGCTGACGCGCTGGGGTTTTACCACGGTCTGGGATCTCGGCTCCGATCCGAGCGACACGTTGCCGCTGCGCAAGCGCATCGTCGCGGGCGAAGTCGCCGGCCCCAACATCCTGCTCGCCGGCAACATCTTCCCGAAGGGTGGGCACCCCGTCTACATCCCGCGCGAAGTGCAGCTTCCTGAAGTCGCAACGCCGGAGGAGGCCACGACATGGGCGCGCGACTGGCTCGGCATGGGTGAGGACGGCATCAAGCTGTTCACCGGCGCGTTCATGGGGGACAAGCCCGTCGTCAACATGGACCCTGCAATCGCCAAAGCGGCTGTCGACGTCGCGCATGCGCAGGGCAGGCCGGTGTTCGCGCATCCGCAGAACAAGATCGGTGTCGAGACGGTGATCGAGGCCGGCGTCGACGTGCTCGCGCACACCACGCCCGGCGAACCCAGCTACACCGCGGATCAGCTGGCGCGGTTCAAGGCACAGGGCACTGCGCTCGTTCCCACACTGTCGCTGTTCACCACCGTGGTGCTCGATCCCAACGTCACCAACCGTCTGGTGGCCTCGACCGTCAACCAGCTCAAACAGTTTTCGGAGAATGGCGGCACGGTGCTGTTCGGTACCGATGTCGGTTTCACCACGCTGTACGACACCACGCAGGAATTTCAGCTGATGCACCGCGTGTTGTCGGAGCGGCAGGTGCTGGCCTCGCTGATGACCAATCCGGCGCGGTTCTTCAAGGCCGCGAAGAAGGGACGGGTGGAGCAGGGCTTCGACGCCGATCTCGTGGTGCTCGACGGCGATCCGCTCGGCGACGTCGGCAATCTTGCGAAAGTGAGCAGCACCATCCGTGCCGGTCACGTGATCTACCAGAAACCGTGACGAGGGCGGGGAACTCGCATCTCGGGGACAGTATTGACGCTTGGTGCGTTCACTTGAACCGTTGCTGCCGCGTCACGACATACAGGCTATGAAGCGATCCTTGATTGTTGCCGGCATTCTGCTCTGGGCCATGGGCGCTGCGAGCGCGCAAATCCTTGCGCCCGGCCGCTCGACGTGGGATCCGCCGGTCCCTCAGCCTCCGCCTCCGCCGCGGATCGAGGTGCCGGCGATCCCCAGGATGGACGCGCCGACGCAGCCGAGCCTGCGCTCGCGGCCGCGCAGCTCGTTCGGCGACCGCGTCAGCCGGTGCCTCGACGAGGCCGCCGCCGCCGGCCTGAACCAGGCCGAGCGTGCCGCCTATTCGCGATCCTGCGCCAACCACCGGGATTAGGGCAGGGCGTGGTCTGCTAGACAAGCCTTGCTGACGCATGGACGGAATTGTCGTCGCGCCGGTGCGAGTTCGAACAGGCAAGCGGTATCGGCCGGCGGAGGCGCGGCGATCCGGTTCAGGGCTTTCGAATTTGCGAATCTGTCTGGCTATCCAAACGGACCGCTTTGATTTCGTCTCATGATCTTGAGCGTGAGCAGGGCCGCCCCGAGCACAAGAAACAGGACACCGACGACAGTTGTGCTTGTCGATTCGAATGTCACACCGACTGCTGTCAGCAAGCAGCCTACAACGATAGCAATAAGCCCACCAAGCTTCTTTACCAACAGAAGCTGTCCGTCGCTTGCGCGCGCCACCATGATCAACCTCACTCTGTAAGTGATGCGGTCATTCCACCGTCGCCGCGGGCCGGTGTTGCTTGGACAAGCGGCGGGCTCACATCCGCACACGATGATCGTACTCTCGCGTGCCAATCATGGAAATCGCTCGTTGCTGCCATGATGACTTCTCTTTTGATTCAATTGCGCCGCGGGCGATTGGACAATCTTGCTTACCTAGCCGCGCCGAAACGTCGCATGACTGTATCGAATGTGCATCGCGCAACGGCGCTGCGATTCCGCGATACGCAATGCGTTCAGCGCATTTGTCGTAAAGTGTTCTGGACCAACACAAGCATTGCAAAGGCTGCGGGAGCGGATCGTTGACTCCGTGGATTTTTGGGCGCCTACTTCTGGTTGCCGACTAGAAGACCTGAAGCAATAAGGTCGAAATCCGGAAGGACAGCCAATGCGGCCGCCTTCGATCGCGGAACAAGCGGAGCGGCCCTACATCTCGACCGGGCACTTGCCCGAACCCGAGATGGTGCAGGAGCTCGTGTCTCAAGCGTATCAGCGCTTCAAGTCGAACAGCGAAGGGGCCAATTCGCAGGTTTATCCGGCCCTGGCCAGGGTGCCGAGTGAACTGTTCGGCGTCTGCGTGGCCGGTACCAGCGGACGTGTCTACGGCGCGGGCGATATCGAATACGAATTCTCGATCATGAGTGTATCGAAGCCATTCGTATTCGCATTGGTGTGCGAGGCCATTGGCCCTGAAGAGGCTCGTGCAAAACTGGGCGCGAACGCGACCGGGCTGCCGTTCAATTCACTGGCGGCGATCGAGCATGGAGCCGGGCGCACCAACCCCATGGTGAACGCAGGCGCGATCGCGACCACAAGCCTCGTGCCGGGCTCGAGCGCTGACGAGCAATGGCGGTTCATCCATGACGGTCTCTCGCGCTTCGCGGGCCGCAAGCTTTCGCTCAACGAGGAAGTCTACGCATCGGCATCCAAGACCAATTTTCGCAATCGAAGCATCGCGCGGCTGCTGGAGAGTTACGACCGGATCTACTGCGACGCCAGGCAGGCGACCGATCTCTACACCCGGCAGTGTTCGCTGAATGTGAGCGCCAGGGATCTGGCCGTGATGGGTGCAACGCTGGCCGATGGTGGCGTGAATCCGGTGACCCGGCAGCGGGTGGTCGATGCGGCCGTGTGCCACTATGCATTGGCCGTCATGGTCACGGCCGGACTGTATGAGACGTCGGGCGACTGGCTGTACGACATCGGTCTGCCCGGCAAAAGCGGCATCGGTGGCGGCATCGTCGCGGTGTCTCCGGGAAAAGGTGGATTCGGCACTTTCGGGCCGCCACTGGATGCGGCCGGCAACAGCGTGCGAGGGCAGCTCGCCGCGAAGTTCCTGTCGCAAAGACTGGGCATGGATCTGTTCGTGTCCCAACCGGACGAGTGAAACAAGATGCTGTGAGGATCGGTGGAGCTGTCGCTCGATCGATCGCAACACCAGGCAGGTTGGAGGACGCGATGGCAACGCAAGCGATCTCGATCTGCGACGTTCGACAGGAAGAGCGCGCATCATGGGTGCCCATGATCGCGATTGCGGTCGGTCAGATGATCATGTCGTTCAACGTCGCGTCGTTGCCGGTTGCGATGGGGGGAATGGTGGCCAGCTTCGGCGTACCGCCGACCACGGTCGCGACCGGAATCGTGGCTTACTCGATGCTTGTGGCCGGGTTCGTGATGCTTGGCGCGAAGCTCGCCCAAAGGTTCGGGGCGGTGCAGGTATTTCGCGGTGCCGTCGTGCTTTTCCTGATAGCGCAGATCGCGATGACGTTCAGCCCCACGGCCTCCGTCATGATTTCCGCTCAGGCGCTTTGCGGCGCTGCGGGCGCGGTGATCGTGCCCTCGCTCGTCGCGCTGATTGCCGAGAATTATGCCGGACGCCAGCAGGCAACCGCCCTTGGTGCGCTGGGCTCGGCAAGGGCTGCCGCCGGCGTGCTGGCATTTGTCGTCGGTGGGTTGCTCGGCACCTATATCGGCTGGCGCCCGGCGTTTGCAATTCTCATCGTCGCCTCGGCGATCGCTTTCGCTCTGAGTTTCCGCCTGCGGCCGGACCGCGGTCGCGCGGATGTCCAGATTGATCTGATCGGCGTCGCTCTGGCAGCGAGCGCAATCATTTTCATCAGCTTCGGATTCAATAATCTGAACGGTTGGGGGGTGATCCTTGCGACCCCCAACGCGCCGTTTGACTTGCTGGGCGTCTCGCCGGCGCCGATCCTGATCGTGCTCGGCATCGTGCTCGGGCAGGCATTCCTGATGTGGACGCATCGCCAGCAGGCCGCGGGGAGGACGCCTTTGCTGGCGTTGGAGGTGATCGATTCACCGGAGGAGAGGAGCGCCGTCTACGCGCTATTCGCGGTCGTGGCGCTCGAGGCCGCGCTGAACTTCACGGTGCCGCTATACATCCAGATCGTGCAGGGACGTTCACCAATCGCGACGGCGATCGCGATGATGCCCTTCAATCTGACCGTTTTCCTCTCGGCGATGCTGATCGTCAATCTCTACGACAAGCTGACGCCTCGCCAGATCGGACGCTTCGGCTTTGGCCTCTGCACCGTCGCGTTGCTGTGGCTCGCGTTCGTCGTGCGCAACGACTGGAGCGAGATTCCCGTTCTGCTCGGACTGGTGCTGTTCGGCATCGGCCAGGGCTCGCTGGTGACATTGCTGTTCAACGTTCTGGTCACGGCCTCACCCAAGGCATTGGCCGGGGACGTCGGGTCCTTGCGCGGAACCACACAGAATCTGGCGGCCGCAGTCGGCACCGCGGTCGCCGGAGCTCTTCTGGTCGGTCTTTTGAGCACGATCGCGCTCGGCAGGATTGCGGCCAGTCCGGTGCTGACCAAGGAGCTTCAGAGCCAGGTTGATCTCGGCAACATCACTTTCGTCAGCAATGACCGGCTGCGCAGCGTGCTCGAAGGCACGAGCGGTACGCCGCAGCAGGTCGAGGAAGCCGTCCGGGTCAACACCGAAGCGCGCCTGCGCGCTTTGAAGATCGGGTTGCTGATCATGGCCGGCCTCGCCTTGCTTGCGGTCATTCCGGCGGGGCGGTTGCCGAATTACCGGCCGGACGAAATACCGGACGACGGAGCGACCGGCGAGCGCGAGCGATCGACCTGATCGGGATGCTGGCCGCCGCCGGGCAAGAAGGTCTCTGCAATAACGAGGTGCCAGATATGGATGAACTCGATCGTCGCATCGTGCTCAGGAGAATGCTCGGCGGCGTCGCAGCCGTTGGTCTCGGAACCGGCTTGCTGACGCAGGCGGCCAAGGCGCTGCCAGTCGCTACCGAAGGTGCCCTCGTCGCGAAGACGGATGATCCCGTGCGGCCGCTGCATATGGTCGTCGCCCGACCATCACCGCGCCCGCGTCCTCCGCCACCGCGCCGCCGCTGGCATCGCCGGCGCCGCTGGACCTGTTGGTGGCACAGAGGTCGCCGCCGCTGTGGATGGCGCTGGTGACGGCAGGCACAAGCTTCGGCAGCTCGAGTGGCCCGGTTGCGCGCGACCGTGCCATGGCGGCTTGGGATCAAGGAGGACGACATGGCTACCTATGAGAACAGCTCCACGATGCTCCGCGGCCTGCCTGGCCCGCCCTTATGGGTCTGCGTTCTGCTGGGCCTCGTCATGATCGCCGCGGGCCTTCTGGTCCTTGGAGATGTCGTGCTTTTCACCGTAATCAGCGCCATCTTTATCGGCTGGACGGCCATCGTTGCCGGCGGGTTCGAAATCCTGCACGCCTTCTGGACCAAGGGCTGGGGTGGATTCGTGTGGCAGCTTGTGCTGGGGGTGCTCTACCTTGCCTGCGGAATCGTTCTCCTCAGCCAACCAGTGGCGAGCGCGCTGCTCCTGACCTATGCCCTCGGTCTCATGCTTTTAGTCTCCGGGATTGTGCGCATGCTGGTCGGTATCGGCCATTGGCAGCAGTCCGGCTGGATCATGCTGGCATCCGGGCTGTTTGGCGTTCTGGCCGGCCTCGTCATTCTGACGGGATTTCCGGCAACCGGGCTGTGGGTGCTCGGGCTGCTGCTGGGGATCGATCTGCTGTCTCATGGCATCGGATGGCTGAGTTACGCTTTACAGCCTGCCGCCAGAGCGGCTCAATAAGCCGTCGATCCTCCAGGGAGCAGCAGAACTCTCATTAATCGTCTGAAATTAGGTCGGCTCCTCGCGAGATCAATGACGGTCTCGCGCGATGCGCCATCGGCGGAGAGTGGACATGTCAGGTTTGAGGAAGGGCGTGAGCGTTTCGGCGCTGGTTGCGTCGATCGTGATGAGCCTCGTCGCCTTGCTGCCCGCGCAAGCTCAGCAGGATGGCGACGTGCTGTTTCAGAACGTGCGAATTTTCGATGGCAGGAATGGCGCGCTGTCCGGGCCGTCCAATGTGCTGATCCGGAAGAACAAGATCGAGAAAATTTCGACTGGGCCGATAGCGACCGACGCTCAGGTGATTGCCGGTGACGGACGGGTGCTGATGCCGGGGCTGATCGACGCGCACTGGCATGCAATGCTGGTACGCCCGACGCCGGCGGCCGTGATGGCCAGCGACATCGGTTACACCAATCTTCTTGCCGCCGCCGAGGCAACGGCCACCCTCATGCGCGGCTTCACCACCATTCGCGACATGGGCGGGCCGGCCTTCTCCCTCAAGCGGGCGATCGACGAAGGTCTCGTCGCCGGTCCCCGCATCTACCCATCCGGTGCCATGATCACCATCACCGGCGGCCATGGCGACTTCCGGCCGCTGTCCGATCTGCCCAGAACGATCGGCGGCATGCTCAGCCGCATGGAGAGGATAGGCGGCGCCATGGTCGCGGACAGCCCGGATGAAGTTCGCGTGCGCGCGCGCGAGCAGCTCATGCAGGGGGCTTCGCAGGTCAAGCTCACGGCGGGCGGTGGGGTGGCGTCGCCGTTCAGCCCGCTCGATGTGTCCACGTTCACTGAACCGGAGTTGCGCGCCGCGGTCGAGGCTGCGGAGAACTGGGGTACTTATGCCGTCGTACACGCCTACACGCCGGTCGCGATCCAGCGATCGATCGCAGCGGGGGTCAAGTGTATCGAGCATGGTCATTTGATGGACGACGCGTCGGCCCGCCTGATGGCCGAGAAGGGAATTTGGCTGAGCACCCAGCCCTTCCTCGATATGTCGGGCGCCAGCGCCCTTGGACCTGCGGAGCAGGACAAGATGCGGCAGGTTGTTGCCGGCACCGACAGGGTCTACGGCTTTGCGAAGAAGTACAAGTTGAAGACGGCATTCGGTACCGACGTCTTGTTCTCGAAGGCGCTTGCTGACCGGCAAGGAGCCATGCTGACGACCCTCACGCGATGGTACACGCCGGCTGAAGCGCTCATCATGGCTACATCGACGAATGCCGAATTGCTCAGTCTGTCCGGGCTTCGAAACCCATATCCAGGCAAGCTGGGCGTGGTGGAGGAAGGTGCGCTCGCCGACCTTCTGCTGGTCGACGGCAATCCAATCGACAACATCAAGCTGATAGAGGATCCGGCGAAGAACTTCCTGGTCATCATGAAAGATGGGAAGGTCTACAAGAATCTTCTCGGTGGTGACCGGAACAGGTAGGCGGACATGGTCACAAGGCGGACCAAGCGGCAGCATCAAAGCATCGGCTCGTAGCCGATATGGCTGCCGACGTGCCCGGTGGAGCAGCGATCGCCGGAAGGGCAAGGGCAGTCTACTACCGCCGAAACTGCGTCAGAAACGTCCGCAAGGAATCGTGCGGGCTCTCGACATCCGAAATCACCCAGCCGTCGGGACCGTTGACGACGATGAAGTTGAGCGTGACGGCGCGGCCTTCATTGTCGAATGTCACCGTCACGTCGGCCTTGTCGAACTGCCGGCGCGGGATTGCGATCGAGATCGGGCCGAGCCGCCAGGTCGGGCTCTGCACCAGAAAATCGTAGGGCGCATCGTGCAGCGCGGTCCAGGCACCGCGCAGGGTGGGATCGAAGAATCGGCGAGCGGTTTCCTCGTCGCGCGGCAGGCCGTTGGAATATTCGGCGCTGCCTCGCCCATAATGGGCGTAGACGTTGCGGATCAGGGATTCCGGCGAACGGAACCCGGCACAGGCTGTGGCGGCAGCGAAAACCACCGCAACCAGCGAAAAACCCGCAAGGAATTTGCCGCGTCCCATCAGCTTTATTTGCCGTTGCCCCTGACATATCTTGCAGGGAAATCCCTTTGAACGAAAGCTACCCGGCGCGATGCGCGAACTTTTCGACGATGTCCCAGAACAATCTCCGTTCGATCCGCAGGAGGCGGTGCGGCGCCACATTCGCACGCCCCAGCGCAAGCGGTTTTACACCAGCGCCGGCGTCGCGGAGGCCGACGGCGGATTTTCGATCACCCTCGACGGCAAGCCGATCCGCACGCCGTCCGGCAAGCCGATCGCGGTGCCGACGCGGGCCATTGCGGACGCGGTGGCGGCGGAATGGAATGCGCAGGGCGAGACCATCGATCCCATGACCATGCCGCTGACGCGGCTTGCCAACAGCGTGATCGAGGGGGTGATCGATCGCGTCGACGAGGTCGCCGACGATGCGGCCAAGTTCCTCGGCAGCGACCTATTGTTCTATCGCGCCGGCCATCCAGAGACGCTGGTGGCGCGCGAGGCCCAGCACTGGGATCCGATCCTGTTCTGGGCCGCTGACGCGCTCGGCGCCCATTTCGTGATGGCCGAGGGGGTGATGCATGTCGGCCAGCCTGAGCCTGCGATCAAGGCGGCGCGGGCGGCGTTCCCGACCGACCCATGGTCGGTTGCCGCGCTCCATGTGGTGACGACGCTGACCGGCTCGGCGCTGCTGGCGCTGGCGCTCGCCCATGGCGTCCGCGACGAGGACCAGGTCTGGGCCGCCGCCCATGTCGACGAGGACTGGAACATCGAGAAATGGGGCGTCGACGAGGAGGTCGCCGTCCGCCGCGCCGCCCGCCAGCTCGATTTCAAGGCCGCCGCCGGCGTGCTCAGGGAGCTCAAGCCGGCTGCCGGTTAACGAGGGGTTTACGGCGCCGGGCTAGCCTGCGGCACGTTCCTCGCACCTGGCCGAGACCTCCGACATGGCACTCGCCATCAATCCCGTGCTGCCGGTGCTCGCCTCGAAGGAGGCGGACAGCGTTGCGCCGGACCTCACGCTCGAGGCCGGCAGCGTCGTCAATGCGCAGGTGCTGAAGGTGCTGTCCGCCGATCTGGTGCGGATCGCCATCGCGAGCCTGTCGATCGACGTCCAGACCGAAGTGCCGCTGCAGCAGGGCCAGAACCTGCAGCTCGCGGTTTCGCAGACCAATGACGGCATCCGCCTGCAGCTGGTCGGGCCGGGCCCGGACACCGGCGATGCCGTACGGCTGTCGCCGGCAGCGGCCAATGCCACCGATGCCGCCCAGCCGGTCGCCACGGCACCGAAGGCTGTATTGACGCCGCTGGAGCGTGTCACCATCACCGCGACGGCCCAGACCGCGGCTGCGGCGCAGGGCAGCCAGGCGCCGCTGTTTGCCAATCTCGCCGCGGTCACCTCGGCCAATCTGCCGCCGAAGCTGCAGGCCGCGATCGCGCAGGTGCTGGCGCAGCAGACCGGGCTCGACGATAACTTGAGCGGCGATGCGGTCAAGACCGGCTTGCAGAAATCCGGCCTGCTGTTCGAGGCGACGCTCGCCGCGGGCGTTGCGCCCGCGAGCGGCAGCGCACCTGATCTGAAGGCCGCGCTGATCGTGCTGCGCCAGGCGCTGACCTCGCTTGGCACCGCTGATGCCGGCAGGCCCGCGTCCGCCACACCGCTCCAGCAACCGGCGCTAGCCAGCGCCGCCACGGCGCCGAGCCTCGTGCCGTCAGGCACGCAAGACCTCGACGTTCGGGAGATCCTGCTGCCGCAGGCCCGCCTGCCGGTCGCCGAGGATGTCAGCCGCGGCACCGCAGGGCTCGCCGGAGCACTCGCGGATGCACTCGATGCCGGCCCGTCCTCCGGCGGCGCGCTCAATCTCATTCAGGAAGCGCTGCACGAACTCGGCAACTCCGCACGGCAGGGCGCTGTGCCGAGGGAGCTGCTGCCGGGCGAGGTGCCCGTACGCGGCAACACACCGCCGCCGCCGTTTCACGGCGCGCTGCCGTCGGCGCAGGCCGTCGCCGAGCCGTCGATCGCCCCAAACACGCCGCTCGCGACCGCCGCGCATCGTCTGCTGGAAAACACCGACGCCGCGCTGGCGCGGCAGACGCTGCTGCAGGTCGCCTCGCTGCCGGACCGCGGCGACGCTACGCGGCCGCGGCTCGACGCCATGCTGCCGCGCTGGAATTTCGAGATCCCGTTCCTGACCCAGCAGGGCACGGCGATGGCGCAGTTCGAGATTTCCCGCGACGGCGGCGGCCATGAGGTCGAAGCCGCCAAGCGGGTGTGGCGCGCGCGCTTCACGCTCGATGTCGAGCCCGCCGGGCCGGTGCACGCGCTGGTCTCGCTGAACGGCGAGCGCACCTCGGTGCGGATGTGGGCCGAGCGTCCCTCGACCGCCGCGCAGCTGCGCGCCGGCGCGTCCGAGCTGAGCCAGGCGCTGACCAGGGCCGAGCTTACGCCCGGCGATATCGAGATCCGCGACGGCACCCCGCCGCAACCCGCACCCGCCCGCGCCGGCCATTTCCTGGACCGCGCATCGTGAGCGAGGCCAACAACCAGCTCGCGGTCGCGCTGCATTACGACCACGCCGGTGCGCCGCGCGTGGTGGCAAAAGGCAAGGGCGCAATCGGCGCCAAGATCATCGAGGTCGCCAAGGCCAACGACATCCCGATCGAGGAGAACGAGGTCTTGGCCGGCGCGCTCTCCAATGTCGAACTCGGCGACGAGATTCCGGCCGAGCTTTACAAGGCCGTCGCCGAGGTGCTGGTGTTCGTGCTGCGGATGTCGGGCCCGGCGCGCTAGCGATCGCGTTTTCGAGCGAAGCGGGCACCGGTTCGCGTGAAGAAAACGCGACAAACAAGTGAGTCTTCTTGCCATCCTTTCACCACGATGGCATCCACCATCGTCGTCAATGCGAACCTGCCTAGGACTTGTCGTGATCCATCGCCGCCATGCGCTCGGTCTGCTTGCTGCCGCTACGATCCTGCCGTCGCGCAGCTTCGCCAACGTGTCCTACCAGCGCAGCGAGTTTCGCGAGGAGCTGCAAAAGCGGTTCTTCGAGCTCGGCACCGAGGGCACCTTCGTCGGCTACAAGGTCGAGGACTATCTGATCATCGCCAGCGACAAGGTCCGCTCGGGCGAGGGCAAATTGCCGGCCTCGACCTTCAAGATCCCGAACGCGCTGATCGCGCTCGAGACGGGGGTGGTGCAGGACCCCGACAAGGACGTCTTCAAGTGGGACGGCACAACGCGCAGCATCGAGGCCTGGAACAAGGATCACACGCTGCGCTCCGCGCTCGCGGTGTCGGCGTTTCCGGTGTTCCAGGAGATCGCCCGCCGCATCGGCGAGGAGCGGATGAAGAAACATCTCGAGATCATCGACTACGGCAATCGCGACATCGGCGGCGGCATCGACCAGTTCTGGGTGACCGGCAATTTGCGGATCGATCCGGTGCAGCAGATCGATTTCCTCGACCGGCTGCGCCGCGGCGTGCTGCCGGTCGACAAGCGCAGCCAGCAGCTGGTGTGCGACATTCTCCCGGTGACGAAAGTCGGCGACGCCGTCATTCGCGCCAAGACCGGCCTCACCGACAAGGAGCACGGCTCGCTCGGCTGGCTGGTCGGCTGGGCCGAGAAGGGCACCGACATCACGGTGTTCGCGATGAACATGGACTGCAAAACGCAGGCGCAGACCGATGCGCGGATGAGCGTCACGCAGCAATGCCTCACCGATATCGTCGCGCTGTGATGACCTGATCTGCGTGTTCATCGCTGGCTGGCGCTACGTAGCTCGACTAGCATCCTCCGATAAAATCAAGCGGAGGAATCATGCATTCAGCAACAGTCTGGCTCTCGTCGCTCACGCTGGCCGCGGCCGGCGGCTGGCTCGCGGCGACGGTGTTCTCGGCGCCGGCCACCAGCAAGGAGCCGCGCTTCCCGCAGCTCACGATGGAGCAGCTCAGCGACCTGCAAAAACCGCTCGGCGAGCAGATCATGAAGGTGTCGAGCGTCGGCATCGGCGGTCCCTACAATCCGATGATCCGGAGCCCGGTGCTCGGCCAGCGGCTCTACGATCTGTTCTACTATCTGCGCTGGCAGACCTCGGTGCCGACACGGCTGAACGAGTTCGCGATCCTGATCATCGGCCGGCAGTGGCGCTCGCAGGTCGAGTGGTTCGCGCACGCGCCGCTCGCCGCCAAGGCCGGCTTGCCGCCCGACGTGATCGCGGAGCTCAAGGCCGGCAACCGGCCGTCGAAGATGGCCGACGACGAGGCGGTCGTGTACGACTTCGTCACCGAACTGACCACGACCAAGAAGGTCTCCGACGAGACCTATGCGCGCGCCAGGAAGATTTTCAACGATCAGCAGATCGTCGACCTCACCGCGGTCGCCGGCAATTACGTGATGGTGGCGATGATCCTGGCGATGGCGGAGGAGACCGTGCCGCCGGGCAAGGAGGAGCCGTTCAAGGTTGGTGAGAAGTAGGGGCGGCGCGGACTCCGTTCACCTCGCCCCGCGTGCGGGGAGAGGTCGGAACGCATCGCAGATGCGTTCCGGGTGAGGGGACTCTCCTCAGGCACAGCTATCACCGTGCAAGAGGAAGCAGCCCCTCACCCCAACCCTCTCCCCGTAAGAACGGGGAGAGGGAGTAGGGCGCCGTCGCTATTGGCGCCCGATCGCCCGCTGCAAGGTCGGCATCAGCTTCGGGTCGCGGCATTGCGCGACGTTGAAGCGCATGAAGGCGGCGGCCGTCTGCGAGGCGCTGAACACGTTGCCGGGCGCCAGCACGACATTGTCCGCGAGCGCCAGCCGCGCTACGTCGGCGGAGTCGCACCCGTCGGGCAGATGGCACCACAGATAGAAGCCGCCGCGCGGCATCAGCCAGGGTGTGACGCCGATGCGCTGCAGTTTGTCGCCGACGTCGCGGCGGGCGCGGGCAAGGCGCCGGCGCAGCTCCTCGACATGCTTGCGATAGAAACCGCTCGACAGCACGCTGGCGATGATCTCGGTGGCGACCGCGCTCGGGCCGCCGAAACCGGTCGCGACCTGGAGATCGACGAGATCCTCGATCCAGTCCGCCCGCGCGGCGATGAAGCCGCAGCGCACCGATGCCGACAGCGTCTTGGAGAAGCTGCCGATCCGGATCACGCGGCTCAGGCCATCGAGCGCGGCGAGCCGCGCCGAAGGCTCCGGCTCGAAGTCCGCAAAGATGTCGTCCTCGACGATGGTGAGATCATGGGCTGTAGCGGCATTCAGCACGCGGTGCGCGGTCTGCGGCGACAGCGTCGCACCGGTCGGATTATGCAGCGCCGAGTTGGTGACATAGAGCCGCGGCCGCTCGGCGGCCAGTGTCGCCTCGAAGCTCGCGACATCGGGCCCCGAAGCCGTATAGGGCACGCTGACGATGCGAACCTGATGCGCGCGCAGTAGGGCGCGAAAATTGAAGTAGCAGGGATCGTCGACCAGCACGGTGTCGCCCGGCCGCAGCAGGAAGCGGCAGACGAGATCAATCGCCTGCGTGCCGGACGCGGTCAGCAAGAGTTGCTCGGGCGGCACCTCGAGGCCCTCGTCGGCAAACCGCGCCATCAGGATCCGACGCAGCGTGAGCGAGCCGCGCGTCGCGCCGTAGTCGGAGAGCACGGCGTCGTCGGCCCGCGCCAGGCCGCGCAGCGCGCGCCGCAGCGCCTCGGTCGGCATCCACTCGGCGGGCAGCCAGCCGCAGCCGGGTTTGAGCGCGCCGGTCTCGGCATCGAGCGATTGCCGCGACACCCAGAACGGATCGACCGCGCGGTCGCGCTGCGGCTGGTCCTTTGCGAGCGCGAGCGGCGGCAGCGCCGCGGACGAGACATAGAAGCCGGAGCCGGGCCGGGCCCGGATCAGGCCCTCGGCCACCAGCCGGTCATAGGCCTCGACGACGGTGGAGGGCGAGACGCCGATGGTCGCGGCCAGGCCGCGGATCGAGGGCAGGCGGTCGTCGGCGACCAGCGCGCGGCTCGCCACCCTGGCGCGGATCGCGTTCATCACCTCGGTGGTCCGCATCGCCTTTGGCACATCGGATTGCTGTTGCAAGTGTATGCCTACCTTTGCCCATACAGTTTTACGATATTGTACCGATCTGTAGCTGCCTTGGCGAGCCTCCGCCGGCTATGGTCGGTGCGAGGTCGGACTCGGCTTCACCTCGCCCCGCCTGCGGGGAGAGGTCGGAACGCATCGCCAGATGCGTTCCGGGTGAGGGGGAGTCTCCACGAGTTCGGCCGTTACCGAGTATGCGGAGCCGCCCCTCACCCCAACCCTCTAAGAGCGAGCTTCGCTCGTCTCGGCCCCGCAAGAGCGGGGCGAGGGGGCGCAGTTACGTTTTGGGAAGCAAAGTACGATGGACAAGGCTTCGATCGACGGCTGGGGCAGCGGCCTGCTCGGCGTGATTATCTTCAGCGGCTCGCTGCCGGCGACCCGCGTGGCCGTGGCAGGGTTCTCGCCGCTGTTCTTGACTTCGGCGCGGGCGGCGATCGCGGCGCTGCTCGGCGCCGCGCTGCTGGCGGTGCTGCGCCAGCCCTGGCCGCAGCGCAAGGATCTGGTGTCGCTGACCATCGTCGCACTCGGCGTCGTGATCGGCTTTCCGCTGCTCACCGCGCTCGCGCTCCAGCACATCACCTCGGCGCATTCGATCGTGTTCATCGGCCTGCTGCCGCTGTCGACCGCCGTGTTCGGCGTGCTGCGCGGCGGCGAGCGGCCGCAGCCGCTGTTCTGGCTGTTCTCCTGCATCGGCAGCGCGACGGTCGGCGCGTTCGCCTTGTCGAGCGGCGGATCGGCGTCGCTGACCGGGGACCTCCTGATGGTCGCCGCCATCATCGTCTGCGGCCTCGGCTATGCCGAGGGGGCTGCGCTGTCGCGGCGGCTCGGCGGCTGGCAGGTGATCTCCTGGGCGCTGGTGCTCTCAGTGCCGGTGGTGCTCGTGATGACGATCATGACACTGCCGCCGAGCTGGCAGGGCATCGGTGCGCCGGCCTGGCTCGGGCTCGCTTATGTCTCGATCTTCAGCATGCTGGTCGGCTTCGTGTTCTGGTATCGCGGCCTTGCGATCGGCGGCATCGCCAGCGTCGGCCAATTGCAGCTGCTGCAGCCGTTCTTCGGCCTCGCGCTGGCCGGCCTGTTGCTGCACGAGCAGGTGCCGTGGTCGATGATCGTGGCGACCCTGCTGGTCGTGGTCTGCGTGGTGTTCGCGCGCCGGTACGCGTAAGTATCACAACGCAAATTCACAGCCGGTTGAACCGAACTGGTTGCACCTCTCCCGCTTGCGGGGGAGGTGGACGCGCGTAGCGCGGCGGGCCGTGCGGGACGTCAGGAAGCGGGCGCTAGGCGGGCTCCTGCGCTTTCCCGATCCGCCCGAGATGGGTGAAGCCAAAGCCTTTCGAATACTTCAGCCCGTAGCCGAGCGCGCGGTCGATCCCGATATGGGCGAGCCAGATCATCGCGATCGACAGCACCAGCGGCGCCGCGGCGGCAAAGCCCAGCGTCATCAGCGCGACCGGCGCCAGATAGCTGTGGGCGGCGTTGTAGACGATGGCGCCGACCCGCGGGCCGGCGAGATAGGCCGCGAAACTCAAATCCGGCACCAGGAACAGCAGGACATAGACCAGCCACGAGCCCTCCCATTGGGCATAGAGCACGGTCATGCCGAGGAACAGCACGAGGCCCTCCAGCCGGAGCAGGGTGCGCACCCCGCCGGTCGGTGCGCCGGTCTCGACCGTGGCCGTGCTCGTGTCGGTCATCGCCATCTCCCCAGATATCGGAAAATCCTACCGTTTTTGCGCCCGAACCCGTCCACAACCGCCTTTCCGGTTCCGAAATGGCCGTGCTAAGCCATTTCCGAACGAAGCGGACCTCGGCTCGCGCCGGGACGCGGACTGTAGCTAACACGGGCGGAAACAAATGAAAGATATCCTCGATACCCTCGAAGAGCGGCGCGCCGGCGCCAAGCTGGGCGGCGGCGAAAAGCGCATCGAGGCGCAGCACGCCCGCGGCAAGCTGACCGCCCGCGAGCGGATCGAGCTCCTGCTGGACAAGGGCTCGTTCGAGGAGTTCGACATGTTCGTCGAGCACCGCTCGATCGAATTCGGCATGGAGAAGACCAGGATCCCCGGCGACGGTGTCGTCACCGGTTGGGGCACGGTCAACGGCCGCAAGACGTTCGTCTTTGCCAAGGATTTTACGGTGTTCGGCGGCTCGCTTTCCGAAACCCACGCGCTGAAGATCACGAAACTGCAGGACATGGCGATGAAGGCGAGGGCGCCGATCATCGGCCTCTATGACGCCGGCGGCGCGCGTATCCAGGAGGGCGTCGCGGCGCTGGCGGGCTATTCCTATGTGTTCCGCCGCAACGTGCAGGCCTCGGGCGTGATCCCGCAGATCTCCGTCATCATGGGCCCCTGCGCCGGCGGCGACGTCTATTCGCCCGCGATGACCGACTTCATCTTCATGGTGAAGAACACCAGCTACATGTTCGTCACCGGCCCCGACGTGGTGAAGACCGTCACCAACGAGGTGGTGACCGCCGAGGAACTCGGCGGCGCCTCGGTGCATGCCACGCGCTCCTCGATCGCCGACGGCGCGTTCGAGAACGACGTCGACGCGCTGCTGCAGATGCGCCGCCTGATCGACTTCCTGCCCTCGAACAACAGCGACGGCGTGCCGGAATGGCCGAGCTTCGACGATATCGGGCGGGTCGACATGTCGCTGGACACGCTGATCCCCGACAATCCGAACAAGCCCTACGACATGAAGGAATTGATCCTCAAGGTCGTCGACGAGGGCGACTTCTTCGAGATCTCGGAGACCTTTGCGAAAAACATCGTCACCGGCTTCGGCCGCATCGCCGGCCGCACCGTCGGCTTCGTCGCCAACCAACCGATGGTGCTGGCGGGCGTGCTTGACAGCGACGCCTCACGCAAGGCCGCGCGCTTCGTTCGGTTCTGCGATGCTTTCAACATCCCGATCGTCACCTTCGTCGACGTGCCGGGCTTCCTGCCGGGCACCGCGCAGGAATATGGCGGCCTGATCAAGCACGGCGCCAAGCTCTTGTTCGCCTATTCGCAGTGCACGGTGCCGCTCGTCACCATCATCACCCGCAAGGCCTATGGCGGCGCCTTCGACGTCATGGCGTCGAAGGAAATCGGCGCCGACATGAACTACGCCTGGCCGACCGCCCAGATCGCCGTGATGGGCGCCAAGGGCGCGGTGGAGATCATCTTCCGCTCTGACATCGGCGACCCCGACAAGATCGCCGCCCGCACCAAGGAATACGAAGACCGCTTCCTGTCCCCCTTCATCGCCGCCGAACGCGGCTACATCGACGACGTCATCATGCCGCATTCGACCCGCCGCCGCATCGCGCGGGCGCTGGCGATGCTGAAGGACAAGAAGGTGGAGATCCCCGCGAAGAAGCACGACAATCTGCCGTTGTGAGGAGAGCGTAGGGTGGGTTAGCGCAAGCGTAACCCACGACCTTCGCATGCGCGTCTCCCTTTGTTGCTCTTGTTGTCGTCATTCCGGGGCGCGCGTGAGCGCGAACCCGGAATCTCGAGGTTCCAGGGGCGTACGATCCGTGGCGGGTTGCGGCTTCCGCCTTCGCTCACTGCGCTACGCGCGCGGACCCGGTCGCGTAACCGGCCCTGCGAACAGAGAGCTGAGCTCAGCCCCATTCCAACCCTTTACGCTGAAAGGGGCGGACAGTCCGTCACGGCAGGCAGGAGAAACTGGTTGAGGATGGCGTTTGAGATGGCATCGTGGTCGAAGGCGTTCACGACGACCACCAGATCGAGCCCGGGCACGATGAAAAGGCGTTGGCCGCCGCTGCCGTACGCGGCGATCCAGATCAGGTCGTGACCGTTCAGCAAGGAACGGCCAAGCCACCAGTGATAACCATAGTAGACGGCCACGTGCCCTCCGGCGTTAACCCGCGGCTTGGTCGACTCGGCGATCCACGCGGCGGGCAGGACCTGTCTGCCGTTCCAGCGTCCATCATTCGCGACGAGTTGGCCAAACTTGGCGACGTCGCGCGGCCGTAGCCGCAATCCGGCAAAGGCCGCGAGTTCGGCACTGCCGGTAAAGCTGAGCCACTCGACATCAGTGATGCCGAGCGGTTCGAACAGCTTGTCTCTGGCAAAAGCATCGATCCGTTGGCCGACGCTCTTGGCAAGGGCCGCAGCCAGGAGGCTGGTGGCGCCGCCGCTATAGTTGAACGATACGCCGGGCGGGAGCGCCATCCGCTGTTGCAGAACATAGCGGTAGGGATCTTTCGCTTCGAGCAGATGCCGTTCGTTGTTCGCCTGACTGTTCCAGCCGCGCGCTTCATCCCACCGTAGACCGTGCGACATGGTGAGCAGGTGCCGGAACGTGATGCGAGCGTTCCTCGTCGTACGAAGATCGGCGTATTCGGGGAAGTAGTCGATAACAGGGGAATCTAGCGGCGGAAATTGTCCCTCGCTGATCGCCAAGCCGATCAGAAGTGAGGTTACGCTCTTCGAGATGGAGCGGATGTCGTGCTTCGTTTCCGCCGAAAATTGAACCGGTGCCGACCACTCCATCCACCGCCGCTCCCGGCCGGCGAAATAGCGCTCGAACACAAGCTTGCCGCGCCGCACGATGACAACGGCGTGAACGTTGCGCTTGGGCCATTGTTTGAGAAACGCGTCGAGTCCGGAGAGGCTTTCGGCATCGAAGCCGACCTCGGCGGGAGCCGCAACGACCCATCCGTCGTCGAGCGTTGAACAGGCTAACATTTGATTTGAGTCCGAATCGGATGACCAAGAGCTAGCGCGCGCCTGAAGCGTAGCGATTTCTTGCGAAAATGAACACGGCGGGTTACGGCTTCCGCCTGACCCGCCCTACAGGTCCGAACCCGATGACCGAAGACCAGCCGACCGACGAGATCTCCGAGATCGAGGCGCAGATCGAGGAGCTTGCCGAGAGCGCCGAGCGCTCCCGGCGGATCATTCTCGGCTCGAAGGTCGCGATCGCAGGCGGGTTCGCGTTGCTGGCCGTCGCGCTGCTCGGGCTGTTGGGCGCCGGTCAGACTGCGGCACTCGGATCGATCGCACTGGTGCTCGGCGGTATCGTGTCGCTCGGCTCGAATGTCAGCACGTTGCGGCAGACCGAGGCAGCGATCAGCACCGCCGAGGCGCGCCGCGCGCGGCTGATCGGCAATATCGACCTGCGGCTGGTTCACGACGCGCCGCTGAAGCTGATGTGAGGCGCGGCGGGCGCGCAAAGCGGCGCCGCAAACTCAGTGTCGTCCTGACGAAAGCCAGGACTCATTATCCCAAGTCTCAATTGTTGCGCGACGCTGGGGCCGCGATCCCGTTCATCACCGAAATGCGGTGGTAATGGGTCCCGGCTTTCGCCGGGACGACAGCGGAGGGAGTTACTTCGACGCCAGCGGTACGTAGTCGTATTCGCCGACGCCTTGCAGGATCAGGAACGTCAGCGACGTCGTGCCGGCGTTGGTGACGAGGTGAGGGCCGGTCGGGCGGACGGCGTAGACTTCGCCGACCTTCAGGTTCACTTCCTCCTTGGGCTCCTGCAGGAACAGCCGCATCTGGCCCTCCAGCACGTAGAAGGTGTCCGAGATGTTGCTGTGGGTGTGCCACGGCACCTTCTGGGTCGGCGAGAGTTGCAGCTCCATGATGCGGAAGCCGGGGCGGGCGGCGTGCTGGGCGCGGCGCTCGACTTCGTAGAGATGGCTGGCGTCCTTGACCGGTTGTCCTGGCTTCATGGCGGCCTCCCTGTGGTGTTGTCCCGTCGGGCGGGAAGGCGATGATGCTAGTCCCGTTCTGCCGCGCGCGGAACGGCCGGAATGGTCATGGCGGGCGCGCACGGTGCGTAGGGCGGGGCAGCCGTAACGCGCCCGGCAAGACCTCACTTCATCCCCATGCAGTTCGCATAGAATGTGGTCGTCGCCGGCCAGTCGGAAAACATCGCGCGGACGCCGACCTGTCTTGCCAGCACGTCGAGCACGGTCAACGTGTCGCCGTCGCGGTCGATCGCCGCCTTCACCGACTTGTGGTAGAACGCACCGCCTCGGTTGAGCGGCCCGTCGCGCTCCAGCGACCAGCCGATCAGATCGAGGCCGGCGGCCTTCGCCGCCCTGGCGTAAGCCGACGGGACGATCTCGCCCTTGTCGTTCAGTGCCAGCATCGCGAAGATCGGCGGCCCCAGGATCGCGACGCCGGAGGCCTTCAATTCCTGCATCGACGGCTTCCAGGTCTCCGGCCGGTTCGGATCAAGGCCTGCTTTCTCGTAGCGGTCCTCGAGATAGAGCGCCTGGCCGGCAAAGTCGGGTTCGGTCTTCACCCAATAGAGGATGTCCTTGAGGCTGAAGCTCTGTGGGAACACGTCGCTCGGCGGAATGCCGGCGGCCTTGTAGGCGGCGAGCATCTGGGTCGCATATGTCTCCTGGGTGTAGTCGCCGTCGAACGGCATCGCCACTTCCGGCGCCTTCAGCTCGGGCGTGAATTTTGCGCCGAGACTCCTGATCAAGGCGATGCTCTCGTCATGGCTCATCAGCGTGCCGGAATTGGCGTAG
Source organism: Bradyrhizobium australafricanum (assembly GCF_020329495.1). Lineage (NCBI taxonomy): Bacteria > Pseudomonadati > Pseudomonadota > Alphaproteobacteria > Hyphomicrobiales > Nitrobacteraceae > Bradyrhizobium > Bradyrhizobium australafricanum. Next base: position 93,647 of record NZ_JAGKJL010000023.1, read on the forward strand.
AGGTCGGTGCGCCAGCGCGGCGTGCCGTTCTGGTACTCCTCGGGCGTCCTCGCATCCGGATTGAAGCCGTCCATTTTCGCGGTGAGCCGCTTGAATTCGGCGAGCGTGATGTCGCTGGTGCAGCATTTCGCCGAGGCCTTCCTGCCGGCGGCCGGATCGGCCGGGCTGAAGGGTTGCGTGCATTTTGCGGCGAGATCCGGCACCGTCAGAATGTTGGTCGTGGTGTGCAGGTCGCATTGCGAATGCCGGCACACCAGCTGGCGATCCCGCGTGAAGGTGACGTCGCATTCGATCACGCCGGCGCCCATCCGCGCGGCGGCGAGATAGGATTCCCGGCTATGCTCGGGGAATTGCAGCGCGGCGCCGCGGTGGCCGATCGAAAAGTCGGTCTTGTGGAACGGCCCGGTGCATTGGCTGAGCTGCTGCTTCAGGGGCCCGTCCTTCATCCTGTCGACCAGATAGAACGGGCGCGGCCCGAGCTGTGCGTCGCGCGGCAGCGCGATCTCCCCGGCGGCGACGGGCAGCGCGGCGCCGAGGGCGAGCAGGAACGAGAGCAGCGCGGTGCGGTGACGGGCAAGCATGGGTGATCCCCCTGATCGGGCATTGTCAGCAGGCCGACATATCACGGAGCATGTGCCGGCCGCCTGTGCGAAATGAAACTATGGAGAGGAAAACCAATGCCCGCAGCCTATTTCGTCGTCCGCGCCACCGTCACGGACGCCGCCCGGCGTGCCGCCTTCGACGCCTGGTATTCGCGCGAGCATCTGCCGGACGCGATGAAATCGTTCGGCGCCGAGCGCGCCTGGCGATGCTGGAGCCTGAGCGATCCCTCGCTGCACCAGGCGACTTATCAGTTCGCCGACGAGAAGGCGCTCGAGCGCGCGGTGAGCAGTGAGGACATGAAGCGGCTGGTCGCCGACTTCAACCGTGACTGGCCGGAGGTGACACGCACGCGCGATCTCCTGGTGCAGGCGGAGGAGACGACGGCGGCATGATGGTTGCGTGACGTCACGACGTCGACAACCCTCGAGTTCCATGAAACGTGAACGCGCGGTTCAGCGGGCGTTCAGCTCGTGAGGCAAAAACTCGCTGCTGCAGTTGGTCCAACTCAGCAACAAAGGGAAACGCTCATGGAACGCCGGGATTTTCTGAAGATGGCCTTCGGTGCCGCCGCCGGAGCCGTCACCTTCGCAGCGACGGCGCAGGCGGCGCCGCTCGCGCCGCTTCCTCTCAACCAGGATGCACGCGCGCCGGCGGCTGGCGATGCGCATCCCGCCGTCACCACGGGTGACGAGGTCGGCCGCATGAAGCCCGAGCAAGTACGCTGGCATCATCGCCATTGGGGTTGGCGTCACCGGCACTGGCACCGCAGGCATTGGGGCTGGCGTCGCCACCATTGGCGCCGTCATCACTGGCGCCGCTGGTGATGTCGACTCCATGACGAAAAGAAAAACCCCGCGCCAGGCGGGGTTTTGTTAGTTCGGAATCTGCCGCGATCAGATCGGGCGGCAACGGCCATAGCGCCAGGCAAAACCGTAGGGGCAGGCGCGGACACGCGGCGCCACCACGACGGGGCGCTCGACCACGACCGGCGGGCGCACGACAACGGCGCCCGGCGCGACGACGACGCCGCGATTCCTGACGCAGCCGCCATAGGGGCCACGGTGCCAGCCGGGGCCGCAGCCACCGGCCGCATCAGCGGCGCTGATGCCGGCGAATGCGGTCGTCAGCAGAACTGCTGCAGCAAAAAGATACTTCATGTCTTCTCCTTTTTTATTTTGGGCCGCGCTGCGGCACCGCAACAAGCTTTCGTCTACCGATTCGCCCGGCCGGATCATTGCAGAAGGCGTGCCCGATGTCGCCGACCATAATGTTGCGGCCTGAATGCGAGATGAATGTTGCAGCTCACAGCTGCGTCAGCACGCCGCAAGCCGGCTCAGCATCACTTCGAAATATTTCGCGGACGCGGGCAGCCGCGCGCTAATGGCGAGCGTGTGAATGAAAATGCATCGGAAGACGAGGCAACCGAGACCGGCGGTTCATCGACGCTTGCCCGAAGGCGCACCGCTACTGGTCCGGGCCGAACAGCGCGGCAAATCGCTTCTCGCCGTTGCGCGAAAAATTGACCACACGGCTGCCCGGCGTCGCGTCGCGCGCGGCCCATTTCAGTTCCGTGAAGCGGTCCATCATGGCAGCGCCCAGCGTGCCGGCGAGATGATGCCGCCGCTCGCTCCAATCGAGGCAGGCCTTGCACACCGGACGGCGCGGATGCGTCAGCGCATCGGCGTCGATCTGCAGCTCCTCGGCCACGAAGCGCTTGCCTTCGCCGGTGAGCTCGATCGCCTGCTTGCTCTGGCGGACCAGCTTCTGCCGCTTCATGCTGTCGAGCATCTGCACGCCGAGATCGCCGGCGAGATGGTCGTAGCAGATGCGGGCGCGGCGCAGCGCCGGATCCTTCGGCCCGGTGCGCACCCGCATATGGCCGGCGCGAGCGGCAATGCCCTGCAGGCCTTCGAGCACGTCGGCGACGTCGGGGTCGGAGAGGCGGTAGTAGCGGTGGCGGCCCTGCTTCTCGGGCTCGATCAGCCCGCCGGCCTCGAGCTTGGAGAGATGCGAGCTCGCCGTCTGCGGCGTGATGCCGGCCTCCTGCGCCAGCTCACTCGCGGTCAGCGCCCGGCCGGTCATCAGCGCGGTCAGCATGTTGCAGCGTGCGGGATCGCCGACCAAAGCGGCGATCCGGGAGATGTCGGGTCCTGCTTTCATAGTTCGATGATAGCCGAAGCATCGAGGTCGGACAAGGCGGTAATCTTCAGCATCGGACGCATGTCGTCATTGCGAGGAGCGCAGCGACGAAGCAATCCACCTTTCCACATGCGTGGAGCGATGGATTGCTTCGCTATCGCTCGCAATGACGGAAATATTACCGGAGGCCATCAATGACCGTCACCGTCTTCATCCGCTACCAGCTCGATCCATTCAAGCGCGCGATGTTCGAGGAGTATTCGCGGAACTGGCTCTCGATCATCCCGCGCTGCGGCGGCGACCTCATCGGCTACTGGATGCCGCATGAGGGAACAAACAACATCGCGTTCGCGCTGATCTCGTTCGACAGCCTTGCCGCTTATGAGGCCTATCGCGCGCGGCTGCGCCAGGACAAGGAGGGCGTCGCAAACTTCAATTTCGCGGAAGAAAACTGCTTCATCCTCGCCGAGGAACGGACATTTCTCCGCAAGGTCGAGGTATAGTAGGGCCACAACAGCAATGTGCGGGAGGCGCCCATGATCGCAGTGATCTTCGAAGTCTGGCCCAAGCCTGAGCAACGGGATCTTTATTTTGACCTCGCCGCCGAGCTGAAGCCGATCCTGCAGGAGATCGACGGCTTCATCACGGTCGAGCGGTTCGAGAGCGTTACCGAGAAGGGCAAGTTCGTGTCGCTGTCATTCTTTCGCGACGAGGCTGCGGTGGAAGCCTGGCGCAACACGATCGAACATCGCCGTACCCAGGCCAAGGGCCGCGCGCGGATTTTCGAGAACTACCGGCTGCGGGTGGCAAGCGTGGTCCGTGATTACGGCCTGAACGAACGCGATCAGGCGCCGAAGGACAGCCGCGCGGCGCATGAGCCGCACTAGCGGGCGGATGCGTGGGTGCCTATCTGTGCGCGGCCAATGACTCCAGGGAGCGACCAATGCCACTGCCAACTGCTGACAAACGCGCCGCCTTCAGGAAGCTGCATGAGAGCGGCTGCTTCATCATTCCGAATCCGTTCGATGTCGGCAGCGCCCGCGCCTTGCAGCATCTCGGCTTCAAGGCGCTGGCATCGACTAGCGCGGGCTTTGCCTGGACCATCGCCAAGGCCGACAACCGCGTCACCGTCGATGACGTCTGCGACCACCTGACCGCGCTGTGTGCGGCAGTCGATATTCCCGTCAATGCGGATTTCGAGGGCGGCTTCGCGATCGAGCCCGACAAGGTCGCCGCCAATGTCGCGCGCGGCGTCAAGACCGGCGTCGCCGGGCTTTCGATCGAGGATTCCACCGGAGACGTCGCCAACCCGCTGTTCGAGCACAAGCTTGCGGTGGAGCGCATCGAGGCGGCGCGCAAGGCCATCGATGCCGACAACAGCGGCGTGTTGCTCACCGGCCGCTGTGAGGCATTCCTGTGGGGCAAGAAGGACCTCAATCTGGTGATCGAACGGCTGCAGGCCTATTCGGAAGCAGGAGCGGACGTCCTTTATTCGCCGGGCATCGCGACCAAGGAGGAGATTTCCGCGGTCGTGAAGGCGGTGGCGCCAAAGCCGGTCAATCTGTTGATCGGCGGCGCGTCGGAGCTGACGCTGCAATCGGTTGCCGATCTCGGCGTGCGCCGGATCAGCGTCGGCGGAGCGCTGGCGCGGATGGCCTGGACCGGCGTGATGAAGGCGGCCAAGGAGATGGCCGAGAAGGGCACCTTCACGGAATTCGCCAACGGCTATCCCGGCGGCGAGCTCAACAAGATGTTCAAGTAGACTCACGCAAAAAAGCAGCGGGCCGCTGGGGCCCGCTGCTTCGTCGCTCAAGATAGCGAGCGGATTACTTGTTCTTGTCGCCGGTCGAGTCGGACGGCGCCGCCGAGCGGTCGATTTCCTGTCCGGTCGGCTTGTTGGCCGACGGAGAGGCCGGCTGTGCCGGTGCCGCGCCCGTGGTCGTGCCGGGCTGGCTGTTCGGCTTCGGCGTCACGTCGCGCATGCCCGGAGGCGGCGCGGCCGGATTGGCCGGCTGCTGCTGCGCGGTCTGCGCTGACGGCGTGGTACCCGCCTCATGCACCGAGGTATTGTTCAAGCCGTAGAACAACGCACCGAGCACCACGGCCACCGCGACTGCGAACATCGCGATCTTGGTGGTGCTGGCCGGTCCCTCCTGGAGTTCCGGGTCCGGCTGCAGCTCGTTGTCCAGGCTGTTGAAGCGCGCCTGACGGCGCATTTCGTCCTCGGTCAGGTTGGCGCGATACGGATCGTCAGGTTGATGGGCCATTGCAAAGTTCCTCCGTTAGCACCTGAAAGCTAAACGCAGAGGACAATGGCTGGCGCGCGAGGATGTTCCGCGCCAATGTTGCAACCTGTTCATGCAGGAACCGCCGATTCCTCGGGTTCCAACCTGTTTCATGAGGCCTTTTCAATGTGGACCATGCCGCCCACCGATTCGGTGCTGCACTTGCTCTCGTTCATTGCGGTTGCGGCGCAGTCGATGACGGCGGCGCTGGCGGCAGGCAGGCGCAGCATGGATTGGGCCGGCGTCTGCATGCTCGGCGCGATCACCGCGCTCGGCGGCGGCACCATCCGCGACGTGCTGCTCGGACATTATCCGCTGCTCTGGGTCGCGCACCCGATCTACCTTGCGGTCGCGGCGGCGGGCGCCTTCGCCACCATCCTGCTGGCGCGGCTCGTGCACCGGCTCAACCTCGCATTCCTGGTGCTCGATGCGATCGGACTTGTGGTGTTCACCATGGCCGGTTGCGACGTGGCCTCGCAAATCGACGTCCCGCTGCCGATCGTGATCGTCGCCGGCATGATCACCGGCTGCGCCGGCGGCGTGCTGCGCGACATCCTCTGCAACGAGGTGCCGTTGTTGTTTCGCAGCGAGCTCTACGCCAGCGTCTCCGTGGTCACGGGACTGTTCTATGTGACCGGCTCCGGGCTGCAGGTGAACGCCCAGCTCTGGACCGCGCTGACCTTCGCACTCGGGCTGACGTTCCGCATGCTTGCGATCCGCTACCGATGGGAGATGCCGAAATTCGTGTTCAGCGACGAGGAGCGCTGAACGGCTATTTCGCCGTCCGCACCTTAGCGACCTCGTCCGCGGTGACGGCCGGCGCCGCGTTGCCCCAGGCATTGCGGATGTAGGTCGCAACGTCCGCGACCTCCTGGTCGGTGAGCTTGGGATAGGCCGGCATCGAGCCGCCGTTCGGGGCGCGCGGCGTGGTCACGGTCTGCGCGCCGTCGAGGATGATGCGCAGCGTGCTCGCCGGATTGGCCGATTGCAGATTGGCGTTGCCGGGCAGCGGCGGATAGATCCGCGGCGCGCCGGAGCCGTCGAGCTCATGGCAGGCGATGCAGGCGCCGCGGTAGATGCGTTCGCCATTGTTCATCTGCGCCGGCGAGGGCGGGGTGACTTCCGGCTCCGGCGCACCGGCAGGCAGGCTCTTCAGATAGACCGCGATCGCGCGCACGTCGGCGTCGCGCATCTTCGAGGTCGAATTGAGCACCACCTCGGACATCAGGGGGCCGGCATGGCTGTGCTGGTTGCGGCCGCTCTGCAGATATTCGGCGATGTCAGCGACGCTCCATGATTTCAGCCCGCTGCGCGCGGCGCCATCGAGCCTTGGCGCGAACATGCCTTGCACCCTGCTGCCACTGAGCGCCCGGTCGCGCCTGTCGGCGCCGAAGGCGTTCTTGGGCGTGTGGCAGGCGCCGCAATGGGCGAGGGCCTCGACGAGATAGCGTCCGCGATTCCATTCCGCACCCTTGCCCTGGTCCGGCTGGATGATGCCCGGCGTAAAGAACAGCGCGTTCCACGCCCGCATCAGCACGCGATAGTTCAACGGCCAGCGCAGCTCCGGCGGCGCCTTGTCGTTGACCGGCGCCAGCGTCGCGAGATAGGCACGGATCGCCAGGATGTCGTCGCGGATCAGCTTCGTAAAATAGGGGTAGGGGAAGGCGGGATAATAATGCGCGCCGCTCGGCGCGACGCCCCTCCGCAGCGCGCGCAGGAAATCGTCGTCGCCCCAGCCGCCGATGCCGGTATCGCGGTCGGGGGTGAGGTTCGGCGAGAACACCTCACCGAACGGCGTGTCGATCCGCTTCCCCCCGGCAAAAGGCTTTGCCGGATCGGCCGTGTGGCAGCTGGCGCAGTCGCCGGCGATCGTGAGCGCCTTGCCGCGGGCGATGACGTCGTCGGTCGGCGCGGCGGCACATTCGCGGGTCGCGAGCGCGCCGCACAACAGCGCTGCAACCAGAATCGCACCCGTCGTTCGAAATCGTCGCCGCATCCGATCACCTTCCGGTCCACAAGACGCGTCACGCCATTTCGCCGCGGGCCTGTCCTGCGACAGAAACCGAAACGACCTGCAATATTCCCGGCACGAAATTGCGATTTTTGAGCGATGGGCCTGGTCGCCCAGAATTGTGCTGCGCGGGCCGGAAAATCCGACATAGACTGGTTCTAACAAGCTCGGATGACTAGCTAAAAGCAGCGTCGCGACCAGCGAAAAGAGGGCTAAATGGGAATCAACCAAGGGCCTATCAGCCTCGACCAGAAATACACCCAGGACACCGGCCACGTTTTCATGACCGGCATCCAGGCGCTGGTCCGCCTGCCGATGGCGCAGATCAGGCGCGACCGCGCCGCGGGCCTCAACACGGCAGGCTTCATCTCCGGCTATCGCGGTTCCCCCCTCGGCGGCTACGACCAGCAGCTGTTCGCCGCCCGCAAGCATCTCGAGCAGTACAACATTAAATTCCAGCCCGGCGTGAACGAGGACCTCGCGGCCACCGCGATCTGGGGCTCGCAGCAGCTCGCCCTGTCGCCGGGCGCCAAATATGATGGCGCGGTCGGCATTTGGTACGGCAAGGGCCCCGGCGTCGACCGCTGCGGCGACGTGTTCCGCCACGGCAATGCGGCCGGCTCCGCCAAGCATGGCGGCGTGCTCTGCCTTGCCGGCGATGACCATGGCGCGAAATCCTCCACCGTCCCGCATCAGTCCGACCACGCCTTCATCTCCGCGCTGATGCCCTACCTCTACCCCTCCAGCATCCATGAAATGATCGAGATGGGCCTCCTGGGTATCGCGATGTCGCGCTACTCCGGCTGCTGGGTCGGCATGAAGGTGATCACCGAGACGGTCGAGACGACCGCCGAGATCGACCTCACCGACGAGATGACGCCTTTCATCATCCCGACCGATTTCGAGCTGCCGCCTGGCGGCCTCAACATCCGCTGGCCGGACGACCGTTTTGAGCAGGACCGCCGGCTGCAGGACTACAAGGGCTTTGCCGCGATCGCCTTTGCCCGCGCCAACAAGGTCAACCGCATCACGATGGATTCGCCGAACGCGCGCTACGGCATCATGGCCTCGGGCAAGAGCTACGAGGACATCCGCCAGGCCTTGCGCGAGCTCGGCATCACGCCCGAGATCGCCGCCAAGATCGGCATCCGCCTCTACAAGATCGGCATGCCCTGGCCGCTGGAGCCGGAAGGCGTGCGCAACTTCGCGGTCGGCCTCGAGGAGATCTTCATCGTCGAGGAGCGCCGCGAGATCGTCGAGAACCAAGTCAAGCAGGAGCTGTTCAACTGGCGCGACGACGTGCGCCCGCGCATCGTCGGCAAGATGGACGATCACGACAAGCGCTTCCTGACCTTCGCCGCCGAGCTAAGCGTGGCCTCGCTTGCGAGCTCGCTCACCGAACGGCTGCTTCGACTTAATCTCAATCCCGAAATCGCCGAGATGCTGCGTGCCAAGGCCGACTGGTTCAACGGCCGTCAGTCGACGCAGATGCAGGCGACCGCGCCTGTCAGCCGCACGCCGTATTTCTGCTCGGGCTGCCCGCACAACACCTCGACCAAGGTGCCGGAAGGCAGCCGCGCGCTGGCCGGCATCGGCTGCCACTTCATGGCACTCTGGATGAACCGGTCGACCGAGACCTTCACCCATATGGGCGGCGAGGGCGTGCCGTGGGTCGGCATCGCGCCGTTCACCAACGAGAACCACGTCTTCGCCAATCTCGGCGACGGCACCTATTTCCACTCCGGCATTCTCGCGATCCGCCAGTCGATCGCTTCCAAGGCCAACATCACCTACAAGATCCTGTACAACGACGCGGTCGCCATGACCGGCGGCCAGCGCCACGACGGCGATCTCTCGCCGCAGCAGATCACCTTCCAGCTCCATGCCGAAGGCATCCGCGAGATCTATCTGGTCTCGGAGAATCCGGGCGCCTATCCGACCGATACGATCGCGCCCGGCGTCAAGCTGTTCCATCGCGACGAGCTCGAGAACGTCCAGAAGATGTGCCGCGACACCAAGGGCACGTCGGCGATCGTGTTCGTGCAGACCTGCGCCGCCGAAAAACGCCGTCGCCGCAAGCGCGGCCTGATGGAGGATCCGCAGCGTCGCGTGCTGATCAATCCTGCCGTCTGCGAAGGCTGCGGCGACTGCTCGGTGCAGTCGAACTGCATCTCGGTCGAGCCGCTGGAGACGGAGCTCGGGCGCAAGCGCACCATCAACCAGTCGACCTGCAACAAGGATTATTCCTGCGTGAAGGGCTTTTGCCCGTCCTTCGTCACGGTCGATGGCGGCAAGCTCAGGCGTCGCGCGCCGCCCGAGCTCGGCAGCATCGATAATCTGCCGGAGCCGGCCTCCAAGCCCGCGCTCGACCGGCCCTACAACATCGCAGTCGGCGGCGTCGGCGGCACCGGCGTGCTGACGATCGGCGCGCTGCTCGGCATGGCCGCCCATATCGAGGGCAAGGCCTCGATGATCCTCGACATGTCAGGTCTCGCGCAAAAGGGCGGCGCGGTGCTGAGCCACGTCCGGCTCTCCGAGCACACCGCCGACGTGACCTGCTCGCGCATCGTGACCGGAACGGCCGATCTGGTACTTGCGGCCGACGAGGTCGTGGCGGCGTCGAAGGACACCATCACGCTGTGCGATGCGAGCCGCACCGTCGGCATCATCAACAGCCACGTGATCCCGACCGCGGACTTCATCCTGAACCGCGACTTCAACTTCCAGAGCCGCAAGGTCAACACCGTGCTGGAGACCGAGCTGCGCAAGGACTCCGCCTTCTTCGACTTCACCAAGCCGGCCGAGGCGCTGCTCGGTGACTCCATCGCCACCAACATCATGATGCTGGGCTTTGCGTATCAGCGCGGGCTGCTGCCGCTGTCGGCGGAGGCGATCCTGCAGGCGATCGAGGTCAACGGCGTCTCGATCAAGATGAACACCCAGGCGTTCCAGCTTGGGCGCCTGGCCGCCGCCGATCCGGCGCGGCTGAGCGGGATGATGAAGGGCGATGACGAGATCGCCCCACCGAAATCGCTGGATGCGATGTCGCTGGACGAGATCATCACCCATCGCATGGCGTTCCTGACCGACTACCAGAATGCACGTCTGGCAAAACGCTATCGCAAGCTGGTCGACCAGGTGCGCGAAGCCGCCACCAAGGGCGGCTATGGCGAGGCGCTGCCGCGCGCGGTCGCGATCAACTACGCAAAGCTGCTCGCCTACAAGGACGAGTATGAGGTGGCGCGGCTGTTCACCGACGGCCGCTTCGAGAAGCAGCTGCGCGATCAGTTCGAGGGCGAGTTCAAGTTCAACTTCAACCTGGCGCCGCCGATCCTCGGCGGCGGGCTCGACGCGCAGGGCCGCCCGAAGAAGCGCGCTTTCGGTTCGTGGATGATGTCGGCCTTCAGGGTGCTGGCAAGATTCCGCTTCCTGCGCGGCACGCCGCTCGACATCTTCGGCTACAACGCCGACCGCAAGCTGGAGCGCAATCTGATCGCGGGCTACGAGAAGGATGTCGCGACCGTGCTGAACCTGCTGTCGCCACTCAACCACGATATTGCGGTCGAATTGCTGGCGCTGCCCGATCGCATCCGCGGCTACGGTCCGGTGAAGGACAAGGCGATCAAGGAAGCGAAGGTTCGCTACGCGCAACTCGCCGCCGACCTCGCCAACCCGCCGCCCGCGCCGCGGCAGATGGCGGCGGAGTAGGGGGTGTTCACAGCGCTCGATGCTGCTCCGGAGCGGCTCGACAAACACGAGCAGAATTTGGTCGAGCATATCCGACGACATGGCTGGTTCGGTACGCATGTCGCATCGGACGACGTAGGCCCGAGCTTCTCGTACACCACCGGATTTTGGCTGAAATTCAAGCTTCCGGAATTGATCCTGTTCTCAATGTCGATGGAGAACGCCCAGGATACATTCTGGCACATCTATCGCGAACTCGAGGCTGGACGACGGTTTCCCGTTGGCGAGCTAACGGAAGAGATATTCGAGAATGCCTCCGCGGTGCTGCTCCCGGTCGCTGTCGAGCATTATCGATCCCATCTCGGGTGGAGCAGATGGTTTTACGGAAACGACAACTTTGAATGCCACCAGATCATATTCCCGGATCGAGGCGGAGAGTTTCCGTGGGCGCCGGGGTCATCGGATGAGTTTAGGTCGGCGCAGCCAGACTTGACCGCTGGCAATTGGTCCGGGCTGCGCGATCGATAGCGTGCCTTGCGATTTCCGCGCGGACCAAGCTTGAGAAGAGGTCGCTAGCAGCACCGCCTTTGCGAGAGGAAGCGAAGGTTCGCTACGCGCAACTCGCCGCCGATCTCGGCAATCCGCCGCCCGCGCCGCGGCAGATGGCGGCGGAGTAGAGTAGCCATACATTCGGTGTCGTCCTGGCCTAGTGCGCAATTGCGCACGGGAGCCGGGACCCATAACCACCGCGCTTCGTTGTAGCGCGACGCTGGGGCCACAGCTCACTCTCACCACACAATCCTGTGGTTATGGGTCCCGGCTTTCGCCGAGACGACGATTGAGTTGCGGAGACAGTCTCGCCTGACGGAATATTTCCGCGCTTGCCAAGGTCGCGTCGTCGGTTCAGAAAAACGCTCGAGCGAAGAAACGCCAGCGGAGAGCGATTTGACCATCAAGGGCAAGGCCTACATTGCCGGGATCTACGAACATCCCACCCGGCACGCACCCGATAAATCAACAGCACAGCTGCACGCCGAGGTCGCCAAGGGCGCGATCGAGGACGCCGGGCTCACGAAGGACGACATCGACGGTTATTTCTGCGCCGGCGACGCGCCGGGCGGGCTGTGGCCGATGGTCGATTATCTCGGCCTCAACACCAAGAAGCTGCGTCATGTCGACTCCACCGAGACCGGTGGCTGTTCCTATCTGATCCATCTCGGCCACGCCGCCGAGGCGATCGCCGCGGGCAAATGCTCGGTCGCGCTGGTCACGCTGGCGGGCAAACCGCGCACCGGCCCGATGCCGCCGCGCGCCTCGGGCGCCGAGGCCGATTTCGAATCCGCCTACGGGGCTACCACGCACAATGCCTATGGCATGTGTGCCATGCGTCATATGCACGACTACGGCACCACCTCCGAGCAGCTCGCCTGGATCAAGGTCGCGGCCTCGCATCATGCGCAATACAATCCGCATGCGATGCTGAAAGAGGTCGTCACCGTCGAGGACGTGCTGAACTCGCCGATGATCTCCGATCCGCTGCATCGCATGGATTGCTGCGTCGTCACCGACGGCGGCGGCGCGATGATCGTCACGACGCCCGAGATCGCCAAGAGCCTGAAGAAGCCGCTGGTGCGTCTGATCGGCCATGGCGAGGCGATGAAGGGCCCGCGCGGCGGCAAGGATCTCGATCTGACCTACTCCGCCGGCGTGTGGTCCGGTCCGCGTGCCTTCGAGGAAGCGGGCGTGACGCCGAAGGACATCAAATACGCCTCGATCTATGACAGCTTCACCATCACGGTGCTGATGCAGCTCGAGGACCTCGGCTTCTGCAAGAAGGGCGAGGGCGGCAAGTTCGTCGCCGACGGCAATCTGATCTCGGGCGTCGGCAAGCTGCCGTTCAACACCGACGGCGGCGGCCTGTGCAGCAACCATCCCGTCAATCGCGGCGGCATGACGAAGATCCTCGAGGCTGTGCGCCAGTTGCGCGGCGAGGCGCATCCGAAGGTGCAGGTGAAGAACTGCGACCTCGCGATCGCCCACGGCACCGGCGGTCTGCTCGGCGTTCGCCACGCCGCCTCAACCTGCATTCTGGAGCGTGCGTGATGTCTGAAGCGAAGAAGTACAATGCCCCGGTGACCAATCCGGAGACCGCGCCGTTCTGGGAAGCGGCGAAGGCGGGCAAGTTCATGATCAAGCGCTGCAACACCTGCGGCGAAGCGCATTACTTCCCGCGCGCGATCTGCCCGTTCTGTTTCTCCGACAAGACGGTGTGGGAAGAGTCGAGCGGCGAGGCCACGGTCTACACCTACAGCCTGATGCGGAAGTCGCCGACCGGTCCCTATGCGATCGCCTATGTGACGCTGAAGGAAGGTCCGTCGCTGCAGACCAACATCGTCGATTGCGATCTGGAGAAGGTGAAGATCGGCCAGAAGGTGAAGGTGGTGTGGAAGCCGACCGACGGCGCCCCACTGCCGTTCTTCACGCCGGCCTGATTTTACCCTCTCCCTTGTGGGAGAGGGTGCCTTCGCTGAAAGCGAAGGCGGGTGAGGGGTCTCTCTCCGCGTAGAGAATCTCTCTATGGCGCGAACCCCTCACCGAAACGAGTTTGAGACGACTGCCGGTGCTGCCCTCTCCCACAAGGGGAGAGGGCGCAGTAATGGGCACCGTGCCGTTAAGAATACATTCGGGGAGAAAACAACAATGCCGATCGTGTACGAACAGCTGATGGCCCTGAAGAATCTCGGCCAGAAATACAGCTACACCGACCGCGACGTGATGCTCTATGCCTATGGCATCGGCCTGGGTGCCGATCCGATGGACGAGAAGGAGCTCGCCTTCGTCAATGAGGGCGTGCTGACGCCGCGCCCGCTCAAGGTGGTGCCGACGTTTGCCTCGGTCGCGGCCTGGGGCGCCGGTCCCGGCGAGATGAACCTCAACCGCGTCATGGTGGTCGACGGCGAGCGCGACATCACCTTCCACAAGCCGTTCGCGACCGCCGCGCACATCACGGCCGACTCGACCGTGCTCGACGTGTTCGACAAGGGCAAGGACAAGGGCGCGGTGATCCGCCACCAGACCGTGCTGAAGGACGAGAAGGGCGACAAGCTCGCCACGCTGGTCGCCTCGCGCTTCGCCCGCGGCGATGGCGGCTTCGGCGGCCCGTCCGATGGCCAGCCCGAGCCGCACAAGGTGCCGGAGCGCGCGCCGGACAAGGTGGTCGACATCACGACGCGGCCCGACCAGGCGCTGGTCTATCGGCTGTGCGGCGACCGCAACCCGCTGCACTCCGATCCGGAGTTCGCCAAGAAGGCCGGCTTCCCGCGGCCGATCCTGCACGGCATGTGCACCTACGGCATCACCTGCCGCGGCGTGCTGCAGACCTATGCCGACTACGATCCGTCCGCCTTCAAGCAGCACGTGGCGCGGTTCTCCTCGCCGGTGTTCCCCGGTGAGACCGTGACCATGGAGCTGTGGAAGGACGGCAATGTGGTGTCGTTCGAGGCCAAGGTGAAGTCGCGCGGCGTCACCGTGATCAAGAGCGGCAAGACGGTGCTGGCTTAAGCGGCGAGGGTGATGCACTCCCTCGCCCCGCTCTTGCGGGGAGAGGGGGGGTGAGGGGCTCTCTCACCGCAACGGTGGTCTGCGGACAGATCTGTACCCCCTCACCCGGATCGCATCTCGCGATGCGATCCGACCTCCCCCGCAAGCGGGGCGAGGTAAGAAAGAGCACCAATAAAGGGAGAAAACAACCATGGGACTACTCGACGGCAAGGTGGCGCTGATCACGGGCGCCGGCGGCGGGCTTGGTGAAGCCTATGCGAAACTGTTTGCGCGCGAGGGCGCGGCCGTGGTGGTCAACGATCTCGGCGGCCCGCGCGACGGCTCGGGTTCCGACAAGTCGATGGCCGACAAGGTGGTCGACGCGATCAAGGCCGAGGGCGGCCGCGCCGTCGCCAACGGCGCCGATATCTCGACGCTCGCCGGCGGCCAGTCGGTGTTCGACGATGCCATCAAGCATTTCGGCCGCGCCGACATTCTGGTCAACAATGCCGGCATCCTGCTCGACGAGACCTTCCACAAGGCCAAGGAAGCGAACTGGGACAAAGTGATGAAGGTGCATCTGAAGGGCACCTTCTGCTGCACCCAGCCGGTGTTCAAATGGATGCGCGACAATGGCGGCGGCGTCATCGTCAACACGTCCTCGACCTCGGGCCTGATCGGCAATTTCGGCCAGACCAATTACGGGGCGGCCAAGGGCGGCATCTGGGGCCTCTCCAACGTGCTGGCGATTGAGGGCCGCAAGTACAACATCCGGATCTGGACCCTGGCGCCGGGCGCGCTGACCCGCATGACCGCGGACCTGCCGCGCTACAAGGAGAACCCGGGTGCGGCGCTCGGCCCGGATGGCATCGCGCCGGCCGTGCTCTACATGGTCAGCGACCTGTCGGGCGACCAGACCGGCAAGGTCCTCGGCGTCTCGGGCCCGCGCGGCGTCCGCGAGATGCGGATGATGGAAATGGAGGGCTGGACGCCGCCATTCACGGGATGGAAGGCGGAGGACATCGTCACCCACGCCAAGGAGATCTTCTTCTCCGAGGAAGAGATCAAGAAGTCGGCGCGGCGGTTCAAGTAAGGATTGCACCCGCGACCGCGGGGACGGCTTCCCGATGCGCAATGGCGCATCGGGAAATGACGCTGTATAGAGGGCGGAAACAGACGAGGCACCCATGACCAAACTCACCGCCCAGGCCGCCGGAACCTTCGCGATCGCACCGACCCCGTTCCATGACGACGGCCGCATTGACGAGGCATCGATCGATCGGCTGACCGATTTCTACACCGAGGTCGGCTGCGACGGCGTCACCGTGCTGGGCATCCTGGGCGAGGCGCCGAAGCTCGATGCCGCGGAGGCGGAGCAGGTCGCGCTGCGCTTCGTCAAGCGCGCCAAGAAGCTGCAGGTCATCGTCGGCGTCTCGGCGCCGGGCTTTGCCACGATGCGCTCGCTGGCGAAGAAGTCGATGGATGCGGGCGCCGCCGGCGTCATGATCGCGCCGCCGCCGCATTTGCGCACCGACGACCAGATCATCGGCTATTTCAAGCAGGCGCAGGAAGCGATCGGCGACGATATTCCCTGGGTGCTGCAGGACTATCCGCTGACGCTGACCGTCGTGTTCACGCCGGCGGTGATCCGCAAGATCGTGATGGATTCGCCGTCCTGCGTGATGCTCAAGCACGAGGACTGGCCGGGCCTGGAGAAGATCTCGACCCTGCGCAATTTCCAGAAGGACGGCTCGCTGCGGCCGTTGTCGATCCTGGTCGGCAATGGCGGCCTTTTCCTCGATTTCGAGATGGAGCGCGGCGCCGATGGTGCGATGACCGGCTATGCCTTCCCCGAACTGCTGATCGACGTCGTCAACCTGTCCAAGGCCGGCAAGCGCGATGCGGCGCATGATCTGTTCGACGCGCATCTGCCGCTGATCCGCTACGAGCAGCAGCCCGGCGTTGGCCTGACGGTGCGCAAATACGTGCTGCAGAAGCGCGGCATCATCTCCTCCAGCGCCCAGCGCAAGCCGGGTGCGGTCATCACGCCGCAGGCGAGGGCCGAGGTCGACTATCTGCTTTCCCGCGTGGCGCGCGTCGATCGCCGCGCCAATCTGCAACCGCAATCCAGTGCAGCAGGCTAATCATGACCGAGATCGTTGCCCCCCGCCTTGCCTCGACCGTGCTGCTGCTGCGCGACGGCGCGGCGTCACGTGAAATCGAAGTCTTCATGATGGTTCGCCATCACCAGATCGAGTTCAACTCGGGTGCGCTGGTGTTTCCGGGCGGCAGCGTCGACAAGAACGACAAGGAGATCGCCGCCGATCCCGCGCTCTATTCGGGCGGGGAAGGGCTCGATGGCGACGCGCTCGGCTTCCGCATCGCGGCGATCCGCGAGACCTTCGAGGAGAGCGGCATCCTGCTGGCGCGGCCGCAGGGGTCGAAGGATTTGGTCGATGCGAAGCGTGCGAACGAGATCGCGACCGCGCATCGCGCGGCGCTGAACGAAGGCAAGATCAGCTTCCTCAAGGTGCTGACCGACAACGGCATGGTGCTCGCGCTCGACGCGCTCGTGCCGTATGCGCACTGGATCACGCCGGAGGGCATGCCGAAGCGCTTCGACACCTGGTTCTTCCTGGCCGCCGCGCCGCCCGAGCAGCTCGGCGCCCATGACGGCAAGGAATCGACCGACTCGATCTGGGTGTCGACGCGCGAGGCGCTGGAGGGCGGCGAGACCGGCCGCTTCAAGCTGCCGTTCCCGACCACGCGCAACCTGATCCGGCTCGGCAAGCAGCCGAACGTCGGCGCCGCGCTCGCCGACAGCAAGGGCAAGCCGATCGTCGCCGTGATGCCCGTGATGACCAAGACCGCCACCGGCCGCCAGCTCCGCATCCCCAAGGAAGCGGGGTACGATGGCGAGGTGTTCGACGTCGGGGCGCTGGGGTAGGTCCGCCGTCCTGAGAGACGGCGAGTGCGTGACTCACAGGCAGCGCTATGTCGTCCCGGCGAAGGCCGGGACCCATAACCACCGAACTGCATTGCTGCGCGACGCCGAGGCTGCAGCTTTTTCCAACAACACAACCCTGTGGTAATGGGTCCCGGCCTTCGCCGGGACAACGGGGAAGGAGAGTCGCTTCTCCACATTTCGGCTTATATCGAAATATCATCACCTCGCAGCGATGTAGCTTCCGTCTCAACCATCGAGACGGAATCCCGCCAATGACCACCGCCCCACGACAGCCGAGCATGGCCTTCGAGCTCGCCTTGCTGCTCGCGCTCGCCACCCTGTGGGCGGCTCCTATACCTTCATCAAGCTTGGTGTCGCGACCATCCCGCCGATCACGCTGATCGCGGCGCGCACCGCGATCGCGGGGCTCTTGCTGCTCGTCATCATGCGGATGCGCGGCGTGTCGATGCCGGCCGATCGCGCGACCTGGCGCCGCTTCATCTTTCAGGCCTGCCTCAACAGCGTGATCCCGTGGACGCTGATCGCCTGGGGCGAGCGCTTCGTCGATGCCGGGCTCGCCACCATCCTCAATTCGGCCTCGCCGATCTTCACCTTCCTGTTCACCGCCGCGATCACCCGCCATGAGGGGGCGAGCCCGCGCAAGCTGTTCGGGGTGATATCAGGCATGGCCGGCATCTGCCTGATCGTCGGCGTCGATGCGTTCCGCGATCTCGGGCAGGGGATCGTGGCCGAGGTCGCGATCGTCGCCGCCACCATCTGCTACGCCTGTGCCGCGATCTTCAGCCGCGGCTTCAAGGAGCTCGATCCGATGGCGCCGGCGGCGGGTTCGCTGCTCGCGGGCGCCGCGATCCTCGTTCCGCTCAGCCTTGTCGTCGAGCGGCCCTGGACGCTTTCGCCGTCGACGACGTCGCTCGCCGCATTGCTGGCGCTTGCGGTGTTCTCGACCGCGATCGCGTTCGTGATCTATTTCCGCCTGATCCAGACCCTCGGCTCGGTCGGCACCACCGCGCAAGCTTACTTGCGGGTGCCGATCGGGGTGGCGCTCAGCGTCATGGTGCTGGGCGAACGGTTGAGCCCGACGGCGTGGATCGGGCTCGCCTGCGTCGTGATCGGCGTCGCCGCGATGACGATTCCTGCGCGAAGGATCGCCACAGCCTGACGTCATCGCCGCGATGACGATTCCCGCACGAAGGATCGCCACGGCCTGACGTCATCGCCGCGATGACGATTCCTGCGCGCAAGATCGCCGCCGCCTGAAGTTTCGCCCGCTGAAACCGGCGCCTTGCTGCCGCCGGCCAATGCCTGCATGCTGCCCGCAACGAGATCACTGGGCGGGAAACGGGACGATGTTGCGGCGGGTCAGCCTCATTGCCGGTGCGTGCATGGCGTTGCTGGCGATGACCGGCACGGTGCGCGCGCAGGACTTCCCGAACCGGCCGATCCGCATCGTCATTCCCTACGCGCCGGGCAGCGTCGCCGACGTGTTCGCGCGCATCATGGCGCAGGACATGCAGGAGCAGTGGAAGGGGACGATCGTCGTCGAGGCTAAATCCGGCGCCAACGGCTCGATCGCGGCCGAGGAGGTCGCACGCGCCGCTCCCGACGGCTACACATGGCTGTTGGTGACGACCTTCTTCACCGCAAGCCCGGCACTGAACACGCAGCTGCGCTGGGATCCGGTCAGGGACTTCGTGCCGGTCGGGCAGATCTGTCTCGCCCCGAACTTCTTCATCGTGCCGACCTCGCTGCCGGTGAAGACCGTCGCCGACTATGTCGCGCTGGCCAAGGCCAAGCCGGGGACGCTGAACTACAGCCATCCCGGCAAGGGCTCGACCGGCCATCTCGGCTTCGAGCTGTTCAAGCGGCTCGCCGGCATCGACGTCACCGCGATCGGCTATCGCGGCTATCCGCAGATGGTGCCCGATATCACGAGCGGCCTGATCACCTCGAGCTTCCTGTCGGCCAACCAGGCGCTGGCCCAGGTGCAGTCCGGCAGCATCCGGATCATCGGGGCGATCAGCGACGGCCGCTCGAAGTATTTCCCCGACGTGCCGACCATGGCCGAGCAGGGGTTTGCCGAGGCGCAGGTGACGCCGTGGTTCGGCTTCGTGGTGCCGGCCGGCACGCCGCAGCCGGTGGTCGAACGCATCAGCGGGGCGCTCGAAACCGCGCTGGCTTCCACCGAGGTGCGCAAGAAGCTGGATGTCGCCGGTTGCGACGCCCGTAGCGCGCCGCTGAAGCAGTTCGCCGATATCATCAAGGCGGACGTTGCGCTCTGGGCCAGGGTGGTCAAGGAGGCCGGCATCCCGCCGGACTGAGCCCCGCCGCCCTGTGCCGGAATCGGCCACCGGCACCCGCCCCGGGGTGACGCCGGTCACACCGCCCGCGGGTTGGGCCGTGCAGCATGTTTCCCCAAAGTCCGTAATTTCCCGTATATTAGGGCGCATTGGACCCCGGCCTTGATGACATGACCGCTGAATTGCCGCCGAATTCGCAAGCGCCGCGTGCGTTCTCCCTCTCCATTGGCCAGCTCACGTTCGGCAGCTTCCTGCTGGTCCTGGCTGTGATCATCATCACATCCACCGCCAGCGTGATCGCGATCCGTCACATCGATACGACCTTCGCCGAGCTGCAGCGGCTGCAGAGCGTCGGCGACATCGCCGAGGATATCGACCGCCGCATGAACGAGCTGCGACTGGCGGCGCGCGACTTCGTCACCGAGCCGGGCAGCCAGTCGGTCCAGGTCGCGGAGGCGGCCCAGTCGCTGAGCGAGATCCTGAAAAAGACCCGCATCAAGCTGGCGCCCGAGCAGCAGGACATGATCGACGGCGTCACCCAGCGTCTAGCGACCTATCGCAACGGCATCGAGCGCATCTCGGCGCTGCTCAGTCGCCGCGCCGAGCTGGTCGCCGGGCTGCCGCCGCTGCGCGACGCCTTCGACAAGGCGGTCGCCGCGAGCAACGATGCGGCGCTGGCCAATGCGCTGTCGCAATCCCAGAGCCGGATTGCCACCGCATTGCTGGCGCACAACACGTCCGCTGCCGAGCAGGCCGCGCAGAGCATGCGGGCGATGACCATCTCCGATCCCGCGCTGCGCGGCGCTGTCGGCAATTATGCCGAGGCGATCATCGCGGTCTCGGTGCGCGAGGGCCAGATCGCCGACATCGACAAGGAGGTGCTCGGCGCCGAAGGCCGGTTGATCCAGAAGGTCACCGAGCTGCTGCGCGAGCTCAGCTCTCGCCGCGGCCACGTGCTGTCGCGCGATTTTGCCCGGACGCTGGCCGAAGCAAAATGGCAGAGCATCGTGCTCGGCACGGCGGGTGTGCTGATCGGCCTGTTCGCGTCGGTGTTGGTGGTTCGCCGCACCGTCCGCCCGCTCGCCAGGATCGCGGGCTCGATCCGCAAGGTCGCCGGCGGCGAGAAGAGCGCGTTCATTCCCGGCGCCGACCTCGACAACGAGATCGGCGATATCGCGCGCGCCGCCGAAGTGTTCCGCCAGACCCTGGTCGACGCCGACAGCGCGCGCGAGGCAGCGCTGCGCGCGCTCGCCGAGCAGCGGCTCGCCGAGGAGAGCTACCACAAGCTGTTCGAGGCGTCGGTCGAGGGCATCTACGTCACGACGCCGGGCGGCGCGCTGCTCAACGCCAATCCGGCGCTGGCGCGGATGATGGGCTATGCCGCGCCGCAGGACCTGATCAAGGGCATCGACGACATCGCCACCACCGTCTACGTGGATCCGGCGGCGCGCGAGCAGTACCAGCAGCTGATGCAGCGCGACGGCACGGTGCGCGACTACGAGTACCAGGTGCGCGCGAGCGACGGCACCGTGCTGTGGCTGTCCGATTCGGCGACCGTCGTCCGCAACGACGAGGGCGAAGTGATCCGCTACGAGGGCACGGTGCGCGACATCACCGACCAGAAGCGCGCCGAAGACGCGATCGCCGAAGGCCGTCGGCTGTTGCAGATGGTCATCGACACCGTGCCCGCCGTCATCAACGTCAAGGACCGCGACCTGCGCTACGTGCTGATGAACCGCTACATGGCGGGAATCTTCGGCATCGAGCCGCAGGACGCGATCGGCCAGACCACCGGCGAGCTGATGTCGCGCTATGGCGCGGCGAAGACCGATGAGAACGACAAGCGCGTCCTGTCGGCGCGGCGCGAGCTCGGCTTCTATGAAGAGGAGTACAAGGACGTCGCCGGCAACATGCGGCAATGGCTGGTCAACAAGCTGCCGATCCTCGACGCGCAAGGCGAGATCGAGAACATCGTCACGGTCGCGCTCGACATCGGCGAGCGCAAGCGCTCCGAGCAGGAGATGCGCAAGGCGAGGGATTCCGCGGAGGCCGCGTTGCGCAATCTGCGGGAAACCCAGAATTCGCTGATCGAGGCCGAAAAGCTCGCCGCGCTCGGCCGCCTGGTGGCCGGCGTCGCCCATGAGGTCAACAATCCCGTCGGCATCAGCCTGACGGTGGCGTCCGCGCTGGAGCGCAAGACCGCGAATTTCGCCACCCAGGTCGAGCGCGGCGACCTGCGCCGCTCCAGCCTCAACGATTTCCTGAACACGGCGCGCGATGCCTCCTCGCAACTCGTCGCCAATCTCAACCGCGCCGCGGAGCTGATCCAGTCGTTCAAGCAGGTCGCCGCCGACCGCAACTATTCGGACCAGCGCACCTTCGACCTCGGCGATCTCACCGAGCAGGTGGTGATGAGTCTGAGGCCCGGCCTGCGCAAGCACAATCTGACGCTCAATGTCGATTGCGAGCCGAACCTGATCATGAACTCTTATCCGGGACCGTATGGCCAGGTGCTGACCAATCTGTTTCTCAACGCGGTTGCGCATGCGTTCCCGGACGGCAAGGCCGGCGAGGTCGAGATCCAGGTCCACGCCGCCGGCGGCGACAATGTCGAGGTGATCTTCGCCGACAATGGCTGCGGCATGAGCCTCGACGTGCGCCGCCGCGCCTTCGATCCGTTCTTCACGACGCGGCGCGATCAGGGCGGCACCGGGCTCGGCCTGCACATCGTCTACAGCATCGTCACCACGCGGCTCGGCGGCCGGCTCTCGCTGGATTCCGCACCGGGCAACGGCACACGCATCCAGATGATCCTGCCGCGCGTCGCGCCGCTGGAGCAGGCCGCGGAGTAGGGCGGGACGAGCGCTCGCTCTGACTCCGTCATCGTGAGGAGCGCGAAGCGCGTCTCAAAGAATGCTCGGCCCGGCTGATGGCCGTCGACCCTTCGAGACGCGCGCAAGGGCGCGCTCCTCCAGCGCCAAAGGCGAAGCCTTTGCGCGGGGATGGCAGGTCTAATGGTTTCAAACCGCTAATTGATATCCGCGAGCTTGTGCAGCGTGGCGCCGAAGATGAGGCTCGCCTTGCCGACCAGTGCGGTCCCGCTCATGGTGCCGCGGGTGTCGGTGAAGGTGCCGGAGACGCCGATGCCGACGGGCGCGGGCCCGCCGAACAGCGGGTTGTCGGTGTCGCGCGGCGTCGTGTGGCGTTGCACAAGGATTTCGCCCTTGAATGCATCGCCCTTCACCGTGTAGCTGCCGGTGTAGTAAAGATAGGCGTCGCCGCCCAGTATCTGGCCGTCGCGGAAGAGAATGACGCCGCTGCCCTTGCCGACGCGACCGTCCAGCAGGGTGACGTGAATTGAGTAAAGTCCGTTCTTCATGACGTCCCGATTGCTGGCCGCCGCGCCCATGGCAAGCCAGTTGGTTTTTTATGCCAAAGCGAGCAACCTCGTGCAATGCGGCAGGTTGATTCCCGGGTGTCCCGCGTTCGGGTGACCCTCGGTTCCTGCCAGGCAGTGTGACGGCGCAATGACAGCGGACCGTACGCGCGAATCAAAGTGGCCCGCGAAATGCATAGCTCTGGTTGCACTGGCCGGTGAGTGCTGGAGCAAACACATGTCTGACTGGATTGAATCCGGCGGCCATTGGGCACGCCCTCGCAGGCTCAATGGAACTTCGGCCCGTTATGCGGGCCACATGATCGCATCCCTCGTGCTGATAACGCTGGTGTTGGTCGCGGCCATGCGAATCGCGCAGGCGCGCGATCCCGACGGCCGCTACGCCAATTCGCCGCTGAAGGAGTGGTTCGACGGCCTGCGCAGCGGCAAAGGGCCGTGCTGTTCGGATGCCGACGGCACAGCGGTCAGCGATGTCGACTGGGAATCCAAGGACGGGCACTATCGTGTGCGCCTCGACGGGGCGTGGATCGATGTCCCCGACGAGGCCGTGGTCACCGAGCCCAACCGGGTCGGTCGCGCCATGGTCTGGCCGATTCCGAGCTACATGGGCGTGACGATCCGCTGCTTCATGCCTGGCAGCATGACTTAGCGCCGCACGCGTGGCTCAGACGTATTTCTGGTCGCGCTCGAGCAGTTCGATCGAGATGCCCTGCGGGCCACGGATGAAGCAGATCCGCACGCCGGGACGGATCGTGGTCGGCTCCTTGGTGAATTCGACGCCCTTGGCCTTGATCTCGGCCGCGACCGCGTCGATGTCCTTCACCGTGAGCCCGAAATGATCGAGCCCCTGATAGGGCGTCACCGGCGCGGCGTTGACGCCGTCGCCCTGGGTCACCTCCGCAATGAACACCTTGGCGCCGCCGAGCTGGACGTCGATGCGGCCGGGGCCGCGGATGATCTCGCCGCCGAGAATGTCGCGCAGCCAGGTCGCGGTGGCCTCGGGATCGGGACTGCGCAGGTGGACGTGGTCCCAGGTGACGACAGGCATTGCGATCTCCTTGTTGTTGTCGTGCCGCTGTTCGGTGCGCGGCACTCGCTCTTGGGCGGCGCAAATCTAGCGAGCGGTTCGCTGGGATACCATCCCTCGTTATGCCTGCCCAAGATTGTCGTCCCGGAATGAAACCATTGCGGCCGTCAGCGATTGTCTTCGCGTGGCCGCTCGACCTGCGGCCGTCCCGGAAGCCGCGCGGTGCGGCTTCCTCTCTGTGTGGGGGGGGGGGGCGGCCCGATCAGGCTGCCAGGGTGAGGGCAAGACGATGCGGATCGGCTTGGCGTCGTTTCGGAGGTTGGCCGCCGGACGTCTCGGTGAAGGGGGCTTCTACGCCAGCCTGCTGCTGCCGCTGATTGCGCTCGCCGGGATCGCCGCATGGTTCATGCTCCCCGAGCCGAGCGACGCCGGGGACCAGGACGTCTGGCCGGTGTCCTCCATGATCCGCACCGCGCAGAATGCCCCGACCGGCGAGCAACCAGCTCAAATCACAAATCAGACCGCCAAGGATGCGCTGGCCGCACCGGCGGACGAGCCGACCACCGTCGGCGTGGCCATCGCTCCACAGGGGGCGGAGGAGGCCAAGGCGTCCGGGCCCGGCGCTGAAAGGTCGCCGCTGGACAAGTTGAGGATCGCCTCGCAATCGTGGCGGCGCGGCGGGCTGGGTTCGAAGGCGCTGGTCACCCTGACGCTGCGCAATGCCAATGATTTCGCCGTCAAGGATATCGAGATCGCCTGCGCCTTCATCCGCCGCGACGGTCGGCCGCTGACCGAGCGCAAGCGGCTGATCTCCGACACCATCGCCATGAAAAGCCGCAAGACCTACTCGCAAATGTTGGTCGGGTTCGTCAACGTTAACGCAAACAAGGCGAAATGTTCGGTCGTGACGGCGAGCCGCCTCTAATTCCCGGCATCTCGAAAAAGTGACCGCGAATTGACTTGTCGGGTGAACCGTAACGGCCGGACAGGAACTAACTAATAAACCAGCCGTTAGCGGGAGCGCGGACAGCGTCCGGGTGATCATGCGCAGACGATGAAATCGCCCGCGCGATGACTGATGTCGTCGCGCCGAGATGAACCGCGCCCTGCTGCGCGGGGGGAGCTACCAAAATGCCTGTGGCGCGTTATTTCCTGTTCGTTGGTGGAGTGCTGCTCGCGCTGCTCTTCGTCGTCAATGCCATCGTGCCGCAGGAGGCCGTGGTCGCCGGTCAGAACCAGGGACTGTCGTCGCCGGGCGTCGATAAGACCATGGTGCGCATCAAGTCGACCCAGAAATTGCCCGAGCGGGTGGTCTACGACACCAATTTGCCGACCATTGTTCCGGCGCAGGTCAACGCGGTCGCCGCGGCAATCCCGTCGGCTACGGGCGATGCGTCGGCGCAAGCCCGCGTCCGCAATACGTTCGCCCAGTTCATTCCGCCGGAGAAGGCTGATGCGCAGAAGGTCGCGGCCGAGGCAAAGCCGGCCGAGCAGCCGGCGCAGGCCCAGTCTCAGGCGCCGAAGAAGCGCAAAGTCGCGCGCTACCATGCGCATCCCCAGCAGCCGATGCGGCTGGCGCAGCCCGGCATGTATCAGCCTTACCGCGTCGCGCAGCAGCAGCGCATGGGCTTCTTCGGTGGCTTCGGCACCTGGTAAGAAAAGGCTGCCGCAGCCGGCAATCGATCCGCCGCCGCAAACACTTGCGGCGGCATTTTCATGTCCGCGATCAGGCACGTCGCCGGATGCGCGAAGGCGTCCGAGCGCCGCCCGCTACCTTTCGCGCGGCAGGCGCGGAATCTTGTCCGCGAAGCCGTTGTAGCAGGTCAGCCGCTCGTCCTCTTCCTTCACGAAGCGGCAATCGTTGACGCCCTTGGCCGGGGCAGCCTTCGGCTTCGGCTGCGGCTTGAAAATCTCGTCGTAGCAGATCAGCCGCTCCTTGGTGGCGTCGTCGATGTCCTGACAGGCCTGAAGCTTCTGAGCGACCGATTGCGGCTTGCCGGGCGCGGCAGGCTTCTCGCCCTTCTTGGCGGCCGACTTCTTGCCGACCTGGACCAGCGGCTTGTCGCCGACCATCGGCTGCGAGGTCGCCGCCGCCGGCTTGTCTGCGTCGGCGGGGGCCGGCGTGGTGCCTTGGGCAAGCGCGGCAGCCGGGCAGAAGAGCGCCAGCGCGAGGATGATATGTCTCATGTCGAAAATGTCCGAAATGGCGTGATGACCGGAAGGATGGCGCCGGGGATCGGAAAAGCCCGGCAAGCGCCGAGACTTAACGCAAGTCTTGCCCGAATCCTACCCCCAGAGGTGACCCGCCCGGCACCGATCCACCGGCAAAAGTGAGGGCAATTCGTCGCCGTTCGACCCGCGGGAGAGCGTGAATTGCCTTTGCCCGGCGGGGCGGCTATGACCACGCCATCTGCGCGACTGGCGCTTGGATGGACCACCATCGGGGAGCGCAGAGACTGAACGCCGCGCGCCTGGGCACCGCTTCGAAACGGAGGTGCCATGACGGCGAACATTCTCGATGGGCATGCACATGCCCAAATTGTCATCGACAAGATTGCTGGCGAACTCGACCGGCTGCCCCGCGCGCCGGGGCTTGCGGTCGTGCTGGTCGGCTGCGACCCGGCGAGCCAGATCTATGTGCAGAGCAAGGTCAGGATGGCCGAGCGGCTCGGCCTGCGCGGCGAGGTCGCACGACTGCCGGATGATGCCAGCGAATCCGATCTGCTTGCCAGAGTAGAGGCGCTCAATGCGCGCGACGATATCGACGGCATCCTGGTGCAGCTGCCGTTGCCGGCGCATATCGACGCCTTGCGCGTGATGGCGGCGGTCGATCCCGCCAAGGATGTCGACGGCCTGCACGCCCTGAACGCCGGCCGGCTGTTTCACGGCGATGACGCGCTGGTGCCGTGCACGCCGCTCGGCTGTCTCCGGCTGATCAAGTCGGTCCGATCAGACCTCACCGGCGCCCATGCCGTGGTGATCGGCAGCTCCAACATCGTCGGCAAGCCGATGGCCGCGTTGCTGCTGCAGGAGCACGCGACCGTGACGCAGACCCATATCCACACCCGCGGCATCAGCAGGATCTGCCGCGAGGCCGACATCCTGGTGAGTGCGGTGGGCAAGGCCGGCCTCGTGCGCGGCGACTGGATCAAGCCGCAGGCCATCGTCATCGACGTCGGCACCACGCGCGTCGAGAAGCCGGACGGCGGCTATGCGGTGTACGGCGACGTCTCGTTCGACGAGGCGGTGCAGGTCGCCGGCGCGATCACGCCGGTGCCGCGCGGCGTCGGCCCGATGACGATCGCCTGCCTGATGGAGAACACGCTGAAGGCGGCAAAGGCGAGGGCGGCCCGGCTGCAATAGCGCGGGATACCTGCGGCGATATGCGAGCGGCGGGTGTCGCTCGCGCATCACGCGCGAAGTTCATGACGTCCGGGGTAATGGAAAGCCCGCACCATTCGTCTATCGTCGCGCGACGGATGGAGGCGCGCGATGCTGTATGCGGAAGATCTCACCGAGGGGCAGACGTTCAGGCTTGGCAGCTACACGATCGGCGAGGCCGAGATCCTGGAGTTCGCCGGCAAATATGATCCGGTGCCGATCCATGCCGATCCCGTCGCGGCTGCGGCAGGCCCGTTCGGCGGACTGATCGCAAGCGGTTTCAACACCATTGCGATCTATCAGCGGCTCGTCGTGGAGGCGATCTGGACCAAGGTGGCGGGGATCGTCGGGCGGAGCTTCGAGATTCGCCTGCCGAGCCCGGTTCGGCCCGGCGCCACGCTCACCGGCCAATCCCAGATCCAGAAGATCACCATCAGGCCGGAGCGGCGCGACGCTGTCGTGATCTTCAAGACGGAGCTGGTCAATGACGAGCAGCGCCCGGTTCTTGTCCTCGTGCTCGACGCGCTGATCCGCATGCGGCCGGCGGAGCAGGGGCCGGCATAGGCGCGGCCTGAGGGGCATCCCGAAGTCATCCGCCTCGGACGGCCGTCAGCGCTTCTACGTGTTCCCCGCACGCGACCTTGTGGTCGCGCAATGTTGCGGCAATTATGACAAGCCGGCGGCAGAACGGCAGCGCATCAATGACGTCATCATCGACGAGGTCGTGCTGCCCGGTATTTACTTCGTCGATGCGCCGAAGGCATTCGACCCAGACGGATGTGCCGCCGTGAAACGCAGCAAGCAGACGAACGGAGAGATCGAAGCCAGGCGGCGCAAGGCCGAGGAATGGCGCCGCATCCAGGCGCAACGCGCCGCTGAACGGCAACGTCTCCGCGACTACAAGATTGCGCTGGCGCGCGACGAGGTTGCCGTGGATACGACGCGGCTCGCGCCATCGAACAGCTATTCGACTCCCGATTTCGTGCTGCGCGGAACCTATCGACCGGAGCCCTTCATCTGCAAGGACTGCGGCGTTGCCGAGGTCTGGACGCCGTTGCAGCAGAAATGGTGGTACGAGACCGCCAAGGGCGATGTATTTACCGCGGCAGTGCGCTGCCGGGCCTGCCGCAGCAGGGAGCGCGCGCGCAAATCCGCCGCGCGCCGCGTGCACCTGGAAGGGCTCGCAAGGAAGAAGCCTCCAGTCTCGTAGCGATAGGCGTGACTTCAGGGTCGCACTTCAGATCTGATACGCGGGGAACCACCGCGCAGGCGGTCAATGCGTCGCGCGTGCGGAACGTTTCGGTGCCTGATCGGTTCGAGACCTTGAAGCCCCCGATGTGGGGTGCGGGCGGGGAGGAACCAGCCAAGGAAAACTTGTCAAGGAAACCTGTCAAGGAAGCCATCGCGGCCGGAACCAACGAGAAGGAGCAGCGGATGAAACTCAATTCCACGCAAGTCAAGCAGACCATGACGCAACTGAATGCCCAGGTGCTTCCAGACGATCACCCGGCCGTGGCGCAACTGAACAGCGTGTTCGGTGAGCACACATTCTTCGTCGACACCAGCGGGCTCAAGGTGCTCGAACCCGCCCAGACCTCCGACATGCCGGGGCAGACCGGCGAAGTCGTCAGTCTCGCCGAGTGGAGCGATCCGGAGCTGACGTCGCTTCGGCCGCACGAGCCCGAGCCGACCGGCGTGCTCATCGCGCTTGAACCCAGCAAGCACTGAAGCGTTTTCGCGCGCAAGCAAAACGCCACCAAGCAAGGGGATTGAGAGCATGATCCGATTCAATCGGATCATGCTCTTTGTGCTGCATCGCGCGGCACCCGCGATCGGCCGTCCCGATGGCGACGGCCCCGACGTCACATCAAGAGGTGCCGAAAGTCACATGGCAAATCAGCGCCGCCTGCGTATGCATCGGTTTGAGATGGGTATCCAGGCGGTGAGGGGCAGATGGGGATCGTGCGGCGCTGGAGCTCTGACGAGGACGAGAAGCTCAGAGAACTCGCCAAGGCCGGCAAGAACGCTCTCGAGATCAGCAACGAACTGACCCGCAGCGCTTCGGCGGTGCGCCGGCGCGCCGAGGTTCTGTCGGTCCTGATCATGGCAAAGGCGTTTCGCGCGCGCCCCTCGCATGTCGCCACCCATCTCGAGCGGGTCGCGATCGACGCAATCCGCAACCGCCGTCCGTTTCCCGCGGGCGTCGGCCCGAGCACCATTGCCGGAATGATCGAGAAGGGCTGGATCGTCCCGGAGATGGGCCGCCGATACAACGTGACCGATGCCGGCGTGGAGGCGGTGCGGCGGAAGATTCCGAGCGGCTGAAAGGAATGCCGGCTACAGGCCGGGCGCGCCATGCCGAAGCGGCTTACGCATGCGGTGGGGAAGGCGGACCATTCGCGACCGAATGCAAGATTTCGCGCCCGAGACGGACGCCCCATCCGTTCAATCATCGGGGGCGCGACGACCTGCGGCCTCTTTGTGTCCTCGTCAGCCCACCGATCTGATTGCGCCGATGCTCAACGCCCAGCTAGCCCAAACCGACCGATACCAACGTTTCGCCGATCTCGCTGTCGCCGTCGGTGACGCGATCGATGCGATCGCCGGGTTGAATTCGGCCCAACGTACCGACGTGGACTTCCTCGAACGCGAATTCATCCCGGCGCTGGGGCTCAATGATGAACTGCTTCATGAGCAGCCGCCGGAACTGGCGCCGAGCTTCGGCAAGGGCCTCCACCTTTGGCAATACCCGAACCAGCTTGCGCCATACCTCGCCTGGCTTGCGCGCAATTCGTCCGGCGTCTCCTCGTACATGGAGATCGGCTGCCGCTGGGGCGGCATGTTCATCCTGGTGACGGAGTGGCTCAGGAACAGCGGCGCCGACCTCAAGACCGTGATTGCACTCGATCCGATCGCGCCGACGCCCTTTATCTCGACTTATTTCGATCTGCTGCAGCAGCAGGCCGCTATCGAGCCGATCTACATGCAGGATTTTTCGACCTCGCCGCTGGTCGGTGCGCATGTCGACCGGCTGAAGCCCGACTTCGTCTTTATCGACGGCGATCACAGCCTGCGCGGTGCGCTACAGGATCATCTGCTGGTGCGTTCCCACGCCCGCATCATCGTGCATCATGACATCCATTCCCAGGCCTGTCCCGATACCACCCTGCTCTGGAAGGCGCTGAAGCAGTTCGAAGCGCCAAGCTTCGATACGTTCGAATTCACCAGCCAGTATCCGTCGGTGAATGGCTCATTCCTCGGCATCGGCGCCATGAAGCGGCGCTCGGCCCAGATGTAGGACCGGGAGCCGGGCGATCGCCGCGATCAAGAGCTCGCGGGCCGATCGCGGAGGTTCAGCTTGCTCTTGTCGCCGCCGGCCCAGGCCAGGGTCTTCGGGTCCATCACGCGGAACCAGAGCGGCGGGATTGCTGCCAGCCCGAACATGCCGGTGTAGCCGTTCGGTAGCCGCGGGATGTCGTCGAAATCGCGCAGCGACTGATAGGGGCGCATCGGGTTGGCGTGGTGGTCGGAGTGACGTTGCAGGTGGAACGTCATCAGGTTCGAGACGATGTGGTTGGTATTCCATGAGTGGCGCGGCTCGACCGCCTGGTAGCGGCCGTTCGGCAGCTTCTCGCGCAGCAGCCCGTAATGCTCGACATAGTTGGCCTGGGTCAGCGCGTACCAGCCGAGGAAATGGTGCGCGACGATGAACGGCGCGACCTTCCAGCCGAACAGCGCAATCAGCACGGCCGCGACGACGAGCGTCAGCGCAAAGCCTTGCAGGATCTCGTTGTTGACCGACCAGACCGGCTCGCCGCGCCGGGTCAGCCGTTCGGCCTCGTTGCGCCAGCCACGCTTGAATGCACCCGGCAACTCGCGCGTTGCGAACGCATAGATCGATTCACCGAAGCGCGCGCTGGCGGGGTCCTCGGGGGTTGCGACCCAAGTGTGATGGCCGCGATTGTGCTCGACGCGGAAATGCGCGTAGCCCACCGCGCAGTTGGCGAGCATGCCGAACAGGATGTTCAGCCTGTCCGGCTTGTGGCCGAGCTCGTGCCCGATCAGGAGCGCGCCGCCATTGATGGTGCCGACGCCGAGCAGCAAGGCGACATAGGACCACCACGGCAGATCCTGGGTGCCGAAGAAGGCGATCAGCGCGACGTAGTTGATCCAGGGAAACACCACGGTGACGCGTGCGAGCCGCAGGTAATAGGGATCGGCCTCCATCGCGGCGACCACTTCCGCCGGCGGATTGTGGGTGTCTTCGCCGAACACGACGTCGAGCAGCGGGATCAGGATGAAGATGAAGACGAACGGGATCAGCGTCACCAGCGGATTGTGCGTCCGCAGGAAGAGCCAGTAGGACAACAGCGGGATCAGCGGCGGAATGAACGAGAGCATCCAGAGATAGCGCTTGCCGTCCCGGTAGGTGATCGCTTCGCCAGCAGCATTGGTGCCCGTGAAGATCATCGCATTCCCTCCAGCGTCTCTTGCGAGGCGGCGTTCGCCGTTGTTGGGTCGAGCATGCCGCCAAGCGGGCCTGCGCCGCCAGTTCACAACAGGCCAATTTTGTGGCATTTTGCGCCAAGCTTGTTCGGCCGGACGTTCGCGAGGGGAGGTCGCCGACGCCATGCACGGATCGGAATCCGATGCTCTTCGCACGCCGGTCTCCGCGGCCTATGCGCGGGCCCTGATACGGGCATTTGGCCAGACGCGAGGCGATCGCGACGAGCTGCTGAAAGGCACCGGAATTCGGCTCGAGGCGCTCGACCACCCCGGCGCTCACATGCCGGTATCCTCGCTGGTGGTGCTGGCGGCCAACATCACCCGCCGGCATGGCGAGCTGTGGCCATTGTCGGCCGCGGCGGTGTGGTCGACATCGCTGCAAGGCGCGCTCGACGTCGCGACCAGGACGGCGCCGACCATCGCGGATGCGCTGGCGACCGGCGCGCGCTTCGGGTCGACCCGCGCGCCCTTCGTCCGCAACCGGCTGCGCAAGACTGCGCGCGCGATCCAGATTGAAATCTCGCCCGCCGTCGCGATGGACGAAGCACTGTGGCACGCCGTGGCGCTGGCGGTCAGCCTCAACGTGCACGCGGTGTACGTGCAGCTGCTCGAGGATGCGATCGGTGAGGCGACACTGCAATTTCCCTGGTCGCCGCCTGCGGGCGCGGAGCGGCTGCTCGAGCATTATTCCTGCGCGGTGAAGTTCAACGCTGCCGCCTTCATCTTCGAGGTGCCGAAAGCGCTTGGCGCGCGGCCGTCGCCGTTTGCCGATCCGCAATTGCACGCCAAGGCCATCGACGCGCTCGAGGCGATCGAGAACCCGCAGCCCGAGACCGCGGCGCTGGCGGGGATCGTCGAGCGCCTGATCGCGGCGCGCCTGCCGCAGCGTCTCGGTGAGGAGGAGGCCGCGCGCCTCGTCGGCACCTCGCGGCGAACGCTGGTGCGGCGGCTCGCCGAGACCGGCAGCGCCTTCCGCCCGCTGCTCGACGGCGTGCTGCGCGAGCGCGCGCGGATCATGCTCGCGGCCGGCACCCAATCGCGCGACCAAATGGCGGCCGCGCTCGGCTACACCGATGCGACGAGCTTCAGCCGGGCGTGCCGGCGGTGGTTCGGGGAGAAGGACGGGCGGGGTTAGGCGCGGTCGATGGCTCGCGCAAGCCCACAGACCCTGGTGGACGGTACGCAGACTTAAACGATGCCGATCCCGTCAATGCGTATGCAGGGCGTCGTAGGCGTGGGCAAAAAACACAGCGGCGCTGAGGAGCAGCAGCGCGACAATGGTCGCTTCCATCATGACACTTCCCCATTATTGTTTGGGAGAAGTGGTACCGGTCAAATGTTTCCGCCCGGTTTCGTCCGCTGATGAAAATGGTTTCGTGGCAGGATCGCTGCAACAATCGGCTGCCGGATCGAGCTCGCGCGGTGCTCGGATCGCTCGGCATCGATACTGTGACGCCGACCTAAAAGCTACGCCGCCGGGCCCGAAATGGTTTGTCCCGGCGGCGTCCTGTCATTCCCAGCGCTAGGGCCCTGAAATTCCCAGTGTCATTTCCTTAGCAGATCCGCGGAGAGACGGCTGTTGCCGAACTCACACAAGCTTCTAAGAGAGGAGCCGACGCCAGGGCCTACACGTCAGCTCCTCCGAAACGTGACCGTGCTGCGTCCCCAACGGTCCCGTCCCTCAGAGAAGCCTGCGCCGATCTAGTTGCCGATTTGCTAACCGTCCCTCTCGTCGGCAGGGCGGCCGATACCATCACTCCAATTTTGATATCGTTTTTCGGCGAGCCTGGCCGGGAGGTAATCCCTATTGGTGCTATTGGCGGCAGGAACGAGCGGTGGTTTTGGAAGTAGTGTCTTCCGGCTCCCGGCTCTCATACCCCCAACCCGGCTGGGAGCCACAGGGGCGGCCTCGGCGCGCGGCGTCGGGGTCGTTCTCATCTTGCAGCATCGCTTCAGAACAGACGCAACGCGAAAACGCTCACTCAGAACGAAATGAGCGCGGCTTAAATTATTGATCTATCGGTAAAATCGCTGGCGCGCTCGGAGAGATTCGAACTTTTAATCTAAGCCAATCACACACCAAAGGATTCTAGTTAGCGCCTTATCCTAGGGGCAACTTGAGGGGCAGGGAGCTATGCCCTTAGACAAAATTTTGTTGGTGGCGTGGCTGATCCGACCGAGCGCTTCGCCAACGCACAGCAAGGTGCGGAGATAACGCATTCTTCTTATCTCCCTGAGAGCATTCAGCGATTTTGTTTCGCCTTGGGCGCGTCCGCGCCGAACAAGGCGAGCTTGCTTAATGGCGCCTCGGCGGGGCGGCCTGAGAGGTTCGATGATGCGAAGAGACATTCATCCAAAAACACTTCCGCTTCTATCAGGAGTGGGACCACTGGCTGAGAAAGGCTCGCAACCTCCGGCGTGCGTCATCGATCCTGTTCAATGCCGACTTTCCTGACCTTCGGCTTTACGACGAGGCCCGCAACCGGGCGCTGGAGGAGATCGGCGAGGAGGGCACGGCGCCGGTACGGCACCCGCACCCCGACATGCTGCCAGCTTGTTCGGCTCAGCGCTCGAAAGCCTGTTCAAGGGCGTGATGGTCCACAAGGACCCCGGCCTCATCGGCGCCCACAAGCTCTCCGAGAGCCTAAAGAGCCATCAATTGCTCTTGTTGGCGAAGGCGGCAGGGTCGCACTCAGCGAGCCGGAAGCGCGACTTCTGGACTGGCTCTCCGAGGTCGTCATCTGGAAGGCAAGGTATTCGGTCCCGACGAACCTCAAGTTCGGGGACGCCTTTTCCACCGCTTGGACAACATCAGCTTGGCGGACGCCGAGGCCTGCATTACAGCGCTCGAAGACTTGTTCGAACGGGTCACCAAGCTGCTGCCGGAGCCCGCGAAGCTGTCAGAAGGGCTCGACGTTCTGGTGGTCTGGAAGGGGTAGGGTGTTCCACCCAACGAACCACCAATCGCTAGCGGCTTGCGCTTTGTTCTTCTTTCGTTCTAATTGAGGCTTGCAGAGATCACGGTGGCCCATGCCTGACCTCAACTTTGTCCGACGGGAAATCGAACACATGCGCGTCCAGGTCGGGCGCCAGCGGAAAGAGATCCTCCAGCTTCAGCGGGCCGGGATATCCGCGGTTTCGGCAGAGACCTTGCTGGAGCGAATGCTGACCAAGATCGACAGCCTTTGCGCGGAGAGAGACCGGCTGAAGGCGGAGAACCCTCCAGAGAGGGCGCGTCAGGTCCTTGGGGGCCGGAAGTGGTGAACGAACTCGCCCGACCCCAAGAGCTCCTGCCCGTCACCCACCGGCAGGACCTCTACAAGTTCCGGTACACTCACGCGGGGAATTACTTGAACGCGCGTGAAGCGGAAGCGATTGCGAACGCTGTTGCCAAGCTGAGGACATTGCTTCGTCGAATTTACAATCGATGGTAGTAAACAGATACTTGGACATCGGTTGGCGATGGCGAAAAAAGGCCGCAGGGCACAGCGACGGAGAAAGCGACGGCGACGGGCGGTAACCCCGCTCGATCGTATGCACATGGCGTTGGGCAATTTCCTGACCGAGATGGGTCGGCTTGAGTTCTCGATGCTGTTGCTCGGGGAAATGGTCTCTAAAGAGCCTATGGAGTATCTGTTCGAGGACTATGCAGAGAGGCCGTTCGGGAAAAAGATTCCGTGGTTTGAAGAGCGCTGCAACGCCTCCGAGGCTCTAAAGCAATACAAGAGCGAGCTGACGCAGATTTATGCGGACATGCGGACGCTCAAGACAAAGCGAAACTACCTCGTCCATGGTGAAACTTACGAGGCCTCATTCAAGCGGCGCCCCCGCGCGCCCTACCGAGTCGGCGTAACACCAGACAACGTCGAATACCTGGATGATTTTGACCACCAGCAGCACGGCGAAAATGTCTTTGACATCGAACAAGTCAAAGCAGCGATGGCTCAATGCGCGAAGCTGAAAGATCAGGTCGTCAGAATTCGTGCTGAGGTTATTGCCAATGCAGAACCGCATGAAGAAGAGGGCGAAGATAGCTGGCCTCCGCCCGCCGCAGCTAAAGCAGGTTAGACAATTACGTCCACGTTGTGCGTTTTCGCTGGCGAAGGCGACGGCTGAGAATTAGCGGAATATTCGACGCCGATTTGCTCCTAGCCGGTCAACGTTGGCGCTCGGTCGACTGCGGCGCCGTGAGCATCGTCTTAGAAAACGCGCGGGCCATAGCTCTTACCAGCGAGCTCGTCGCCGACGTTGAATATCGCGACATCACGTCGGAGGGCTTGCTAGGGGCAAGCTCCTTCAAATGCCTCTCGCTTGGCAATAAATCCTGCCTTATCTGCCCTCGGTATGGAGTGGGTTTGTGAAAATCACCCCAACAAGTATGGGATTCCGAACGCGGTTACGATTGCGGAGCTGGAATGCCGTGCGAGCGTCAACGCGACACCCTTGAACAGCCCGACACAAGCGGGGTCTTCATCACCGACGAGATTGTCGAAGCGAAGAGGAAAAAAATTAAGATAATCGCCGCGCTGATTTTCTCGCCCTCGATTCGTTCTTCGCGAACGGAATAGAGCCAGACGGTGAACGTTCTGGCCGCGCAAACTCTGCTGCCCCGCTTTGTATCAGTTTTCCTCCTCGGTACTCCTCGATAAGCGCGGAAGCTCGCTTCACATCGACTTCCAGATAGTAGCCTACCTCGTAGTCCCAAACGTGCTTGGGGTCAGAACCTTCTGGATTAGGGCTGGTAAGGGCCTGGACCCGCTCACGGTCGGTTTGCTTGTCCTTGGCCTTGCCGGAGGCTTTCTTCATCTCGACGGCAATGAGGTTATCTTTCTTCTGCTCTCCGCGGCTGTGCAAGAGAAGGTCGCAGACGATGTTTTCGGCCTCGCCCGTACTTGTATGTACGTCTGTCGCCTATCGGATAGCCGGCCTTGGCGCCGCGCATTCGTCTCCAAGGTCACCAATAGGCCAGCGTGCCCAACATCGTGCTGACCGAAGCACGTCGATGATTCTGAAATAGCCCAACGGCGCAAAAGTAGATCGTTCCGGAGGGCCACGCATTGATCCGCTCCGGCTTAATTGCTGCTCCGGGGCCGAAGCGTCCCGAGTTTTGGCTCGCGATATGCTTGGCGACGCGTGACTGCGGCGAACCAAGAAGCGAACCTGGATAAAGTCAAATTCTTCTTCTGTCCGGCCTAGTGGACACTAAAGCCGAGGTACCTTCGTTAGGCAGCACCCTGAAGATCGAACGAGCACTCGGGCACTTCGACAGTGTATCTGACATATCCAGGCGATCGCGGGTCAGAATGTCACACCATAAGCAGTGGTTAGCGTCCTATACTTCCGGTAGTCTAGAGCGCAGGGACAACCGTTTTCGGCGAGGAAGCTATGATGCTTAAGCTCGTTCAGATCAGCCATCTTTGGTATGCGGTGAGCAAAGACAACGAACTGCGCTGCAATGATACCTTGGGCGGCGCTATCGAGACTTGGCGTCCCGTTGTTCGATTGCCACGTCCAATATTTCTGGCATTGGCTTCTGAGTTCGGTGAAGCCCTTCAAAGCGTTGGTGTCGATGACGTTTCTTCGGAGGTTGTTCAGAGCGATCTACAAACCCGCCCGAGCAACGTGACAGAGATCGCATTGGAGAGAATCACCAGCAAAGATAGATACAAGACGTATCACGTTGCAGTTACAGCTACGGCGTAGTCGCCGTTGGTTCGACTGGATTAGCCACCAACGATTCTAAACACACATGTCGCTGTGCCTAAGCAGCAATGTCTTTTTTGTCCCTTTAGGCGACTCCCTTGTTGCCTGGGATTTTGTGCGACACAAACAGTTCCTCTTAAGTATTAAGGGCGTAAGAGCGATCGTCGACCCAGAGTTTCGCACCGCAAATCCAGAAATCGTCTGTGAGCTCACTAACACTGAAATATTGGTGAAAAGCCCAACGGACATCTGTCCGAGGTGGGAGTGGGATGTGCTGTCCAAGATTTTTCATTTTGGTACGTCCCGCGGCAAGCCTGATGATTTCGTGCCCGATGCGGGACGACAAGCCCGCGAATACGTTGAATACTGCGATTCAATAATGAAGCACATGCCATTAGATTCGTTTACAACGGCGCGGGGTATGTACAGGTCTTTAATCCCGACAGTAGACTTCCCCGGCTTAGAGCCGCTTAGGACATTACTCGAGCAGCGTCGTTCCAACAGAACATTTTCAGGAGAGGAGCTTAGCTTTTCACAGCTCTCCGTCATCATTGACGAGACCTTTCGATATCGCAAGCATGACCAAGAAGCGTATCGCAGGATGGGAATGAGTACACCTACGGTCAGGCGCTCATCTCCCTCAGGGGGAGCACTTCAAAGTTGCGAAGCCTACCTGGTAGGTCGGAAAGTCTCCGGGATGGATCCCGGCATTTATCATTTCCGCTCGCACGAGCGAAGCCTGGGTCTGGTTGCCCCCTTGTCCAAAGATTTCAGTTTTGGGTTGCTCTGCGGCGGACAAATGTTTGCTGATGACCTAAGTGCGGCAATAGTTATAACTTGCCGTTTCGAAAAATTGATGTGGAAGTATAAGCACTCGCATTCCTATCGAGTGGCTTTGTTCGATGCTGGGCATCTCTCGCAAACTGCCCTACTTCTCGCAACCGCTGTTGGTATGAGAACATGGGTGACGGCAGCGTTTTTCGACGATGAAGTTCGAAGAGAGTTGCGGATACCATCAATGTCAACGGAGTGCCCGTTGCTGATCATCGGACTGGGTACGGGCCCTTTCAATCCCTTTGATGCGCATCTGGGAGCAGGCTACGTTGGAAAAAATGGATAGTTTGCAACCAGAGGACTCGATCGTAGCGGTTTGCGCAGCCAAGGGGTTGCCGCATTGCGAGATAGCTCTGAGACGAGGCCCTTCAACAAGAGGACGTTTGCCAAGGATCGACGCCCTTTGCGCCCAGAGATGAATTAGGAAAAATCAGCCGGGACCGACCAAAGGATCGTCTTGGGCGTTTTCGCTCTGCGAGAGGACCGGCGCTACCAGCACGCCTAACGCCTAACCGGTCATTGTCGCAATCGATCACACGCGCAGAGTTCTCTGGAATCAAGAGTTCGTCCCTAACCGGCCTTAGAGCACCGGCCGGACCGTCAACAAGATCCAGAGCTAGATCGTCGAGAACGCAAGCTGCCCCCTATGATCCTCTGCCAGCCCTCTTGTCTTTTGCGGTCTTGAAATTTGACCTCACGGCGTCGGCGGCTTGCGCCAACGCCTCGTCTAGGCCACCGGCGATGGCGATCGTCTTGATCTGGTCCAGCTGCTCGACGAGATCATCAAAGGTCGATGCCTTCAGAGTGCTCTTGCCTTTCTCCAGATCCAGCGGCTGCTTGCCCGTAGCGGAGTTGGAAGAAGATCGCACCAGCCCCGTCGACCCAGAACTGCTCGCGGGAAATGCGCTTGCCCTCACGGAACAGGCCGATCTTGGCGATCTGCTGCTCAATGCTGGCAGTGAACTTGTTGCGCCGCTGCAAAACAGGGGTATTCGCGGTCGGCTTCTGAACGGAAACCAGAGAGATAGTCGCTCGTGCCATGATGGGCTCCTCGTTGTCGATGGAGCCGCCGTCTTCTGAATTCAGTACCTGGGCAACGGGTATTCTAGCGACACTTTCGATTCAGCTATCGGCTTTTTACTTCAAGGTTTTTGGGGGGCGAAGAAAGTTGCGGTGAATCATAGGCCGGCACTTTCATGTCAGAGTTGCCCGGGTAATCAGACATTCCCGCACTGTGGCTTTCAATGCGTGTTTCGGCAATTTCCGGACAGCAATTTCGCTAATTCGCGGACAGCGATTTCAGTAATTCCGGGACAGGGATTCCGCTAAATCGCGGACAGTTGCGGGAGGTTGGTTTTCGGGAGCGCCGTTCAGGCAATGTTCTCTCTCAAGCTGAGTTTGAGAGGGGCAATGCCGAGACGGAAGCAAGCGAAACGAACCACTGTGAAGGACCTACGATCGATCCTGAGGCTGACGTACGAGCAGGACCTGTCGGTTCGGGAGATCTCGGAACGGCTGCAGATCAGCAAGAG
>NZ_JAGKJL010000221.1:0-600 GCF_020329495.1 Bradyrhizobium australafricanum
TGGCGAGGCGGCGGCATCTGCCGAACCAAGCGAATGTGCGTTCAACCACCCACCGCCTCGGCAGAAGCTGGAAGCCTTTGACGCCTTGAGGCCGCTCGACGATCTCGACAGTCCATGGACCGCAGTCTGAGAGCGCGTCGAGGAGTTGATTTCCGCGGTAGACCCGGTCGGCAAAGACGTGGCGCAGCCGGGGGAAGTTCATCCGCACGTTCTTCAGCAGCGGTACGGCGCCATGGCAGTCCTGAACGTTGGCCGGATGAACATGAACCCCGAGGAGGAGGCCATTGGTATCCGTCACAATGTGCCGCTTGCGGCCGTAGATGCGCTTGCCTGCATCGTAGCCGCGCGGTCCGCCAGCTTGGGTGGTCGGCGCACTTTGACTGTCGATCACGGCTGCCGTCGGCTTCGGTGTCCGTCCAAGCTTTTTTCGCGCCCGTCGGACAAGCACGCTGACAATCCTCTGCCACCGGCCTGTATCCCGCCATCTATAAAAATAGCCCTGCACCGTCGAATAGGGCGGGAACTCCTGCGGCAACGCCCGCCACTGGCAGCCGGTCGAAACGATATAGAGGATCGCTTCGATCACACGACGCAGCTCCG
>NZ_JAGKJL010000024.1:0-129831 GCF_020329495.1 Bradyrhizobium australafricanum
CTTGGCACACCGAACTGAAGCGCTCATTCAGGATGTTCCAGTCGATCAGCGCTGCCAACCGCACCAGCGGATGACCCATGTCGATGATCTGATCAAGCGCCGGAAGCAACAGGTCTTTCTGGCGATCATCCCGCGGCTTGCTCATCGCATTCCCCAATGTCGACGACGCCGTCAGGGAATCACGAATCACCCAAAAGCAAAACCTAAAACGCAAGAAAGCGAGGTCCAATACCCCGCTTTCCTGCAAAATCGAATACTACATCAAGACCAATTCTGCTTATTTCTCAAGTCAATCCGCATTCTTCACGGACGACTTAGTAGGTCCCTGATTAGTCACAACGCACCAATAAGATCTGTAAGAAGCGGCCCCAGCGAGGAGTTCAAGCTGGGGCCAAGCTAAGTCCGCCGAGCCGCTGGTCGCCAAAATCAGCGGCCGTACTAGGGCTGAAAAAATACGAAATGAAAACTAACCTGGCTTGCGCTCGCATCAAGAATGAATTTGGGTTCCGGAAATAACGCGCGTGACTCTCAGCGAAGAAGAGTCAACATCCCGACCGGGAGGTATCATGATCTCGCCATTTCGTTTGCTCACCGGTTCCGTTTTCAAAATCCGGGCAGGATTTTCGCGTAACCATCGGTCTGGACGAACATGCTGTTAATTAATCGCATCTTCTTTGCGAAGGCGGGAAGGAGCCAAATAGGCCCACAAAGCCGCTCGCTATCATCTGTAGGCAGATGTGATCGTTTGGGCCTTGGACCGGTGATGGCATCATGAAACCTGGACCTGATTTGTTGTGAGCACTGACATCCCGTGCGGATCATTGGAAGGCGATCGCTCGCGAAAGGAGGTTTGGTCTCTCGGCCCGGAAATGAAACGCCACGAATTTACGACCGTTTGCAATTCATTTACAATCACTCGTTGTATGTAGATCAAGCTTGCGTGTCAGCTAGGGTTTTCATCGCGCGACTTAGCGGCAGCTTTCGCCGATGGTAGCCATGGATCCGGACATCTTCGCGGATTTGCTCGCTGACCGAGCGTACGACACGTTTCTTCCGCCAGTTCCTGTTGAGATCGATCGGAATGCAACGGCCTCGAGGAACGACGAGAAGGTCGTTCCGTTCGTTCAGGTAGACATCGTACATGGAAATCCTCACTCCGGCTGAACATAGGCCGAAGCTCGGATTCTTTGGTGACTTGGACGACACAGTCTCGAGAAAGCGCACAGGGCATTTGCTCTCGGTAGGCCAAAGGCTGCGCGGCACGATTTCAGCTTCATCGTAAGTAGCGGAGCTAAGCTGAAAGAAAACTCCGCGCTGGGACACCGTCTCGATCGGCGCGAGCCTCAGCTCTCGGTTTGGCACGGCCGTATGCTCGTCGTTGCCGCATTGGGCCGGCAAATGACGGTAGCATTCCTTGTTGCTTGCTTGCCGCCTGACGTCGACGATCTAACATCTGTGTTCGGTATCTTGACCGG
Source organism: Bradyrhizobium australafricanum (assembly GCF_020329495.1). NCBI lineage: Bacteria > Pseudomonadati > Pseudomonadota > Alphaproteobacteria > Hyphomicrobiales > Nitrobacteraceae > Bradyrhizobium > Bradyrhizobium australafricanum. The sequence goes on from NZ_JAGKJL010000024.1 coordinate 1,476, forward strand.
CTATTTCCTGATGACTCTTTTTGAAATGGAGGAAGTTACAGACATCAAAATGTTGTATGTCGTTCAAGCGGAAGCCATACGCCGATATATGGTTCACGAGGAAGACCGGATCGAAAGCGAACGCCTGGAACCCGTTCGAGCAATCTAACCGAACATAGTCATCCGTGCGCACCACCTCCCGAACGGCAATGCCGCAAAGATCATAGTATTCGCGGCGAGCCAACGTTGCCGTCTCGCTCGTCGAAAAGAGCGACAAAGCTAGATCAAATGGCGTTTTACAGACCAGCGTCAGAAAGTCGATCGGCGCATCCATCGTACCAAGAAAATTAAATGGCAGTATGCAAAGCACCCTTTCCTCATATCGGCGCATTATCTCATCGACCAGCCGTGTTCTTTTGAAGAACTTTCCGGCCTCACAACGGATCACTGCTCCTCTCCTGCTCTTTAACCGGCGCACACGAGGTGGACTTATATCGATGCCAAGATAATCGTTATCGTCGCTTTTGATGCCGATAAGGCGATAGCCGCTACAGCCTACTTCTATGATCAACTCGTATCGGGTCGCATCCAGGAGATCGAGGTAGAACAGTTTCTCGCGGCGGTGGAACCGACGCACCTCGGCGGTGAAATAGGTCGGACGCATGAGACGTATGCCTTCGTCGCCTAGATAAATTGCCCGATTGACTTGCTGGGATCTGCAAGTGGAGGAGTTCACCGGTGCCTCATATCATTTCGTTCGGATGAGACGTAAAGTCTGCGGCATCGCCGTCCGATGCCTGTGGTCAATTCATCGCTCAGCATTTTCGCGGATGACGCCATATCTCCCACGGTTTGCTCGGGGCAAATGAGGTCCACCACCGTGCCTGGCCGTGTCCAATTCTCGTCCAGGTCAGTTACATCAATGGTAATAACATCCATCGAAACGAACCCGACGATAGGGACGCGACTCCCACATATGAAGACATGCCCTCGATTGCCGAGCGTACGCGGAAATCCATCGGCATAACCAATAGCGGCCGCCGCGATCCGCATCCGCTTCTTCACGGTGTAGGACCTGAAATAGCCAATGGCTTCTCCGCGCTCGACTACACGGGATTGGATGATTTTCGTTCGTAGACGGACGACTTGCTTTGGTTTGAAATCGGGATCATCGGACGTCGAGAAACCGAAGATTCCCCCGCCCGCTCTTATGAGATCAAAGTGAAATTCATATCCGGCGAGCAGTCCCGCCGAATTCGATAAAGAAAGAATCGCATTCGGGAACAAATGGGCAAGTCTGCGAAACCGATTTAGTTGTTCGAGGCAGACCTCGTTTCGCCACTCTGCACAAGCGAGCTGGCTCATGAACAGCACGACACGCATTTCCGATAACCCGCTTCCATTCCCGGCGATCGTGTCCAGCTCATCAATGGAAAAGCCCAACCGAGACAGGCCCGTGTCGACATGAATTCCTGCTGGCAGCGCGCGATTCCGAAGCCGGCAATGCCGAAGCCAAGCCTCCAATTGCTCCCTGCTGTTGAGAATTGGCAGCAAATTGTGCTGCTCGGCCGCCAGTTCCATGCCTGGCATAGCGCCGTGGAGCATATAGATCTTTGCGAACGATGGCACCTCATCGCGCAGGGCAATGCCTTCCTCCACATCGGCTACGAAAAAGTGCGCGCAGCCGAGCGAAGCCAGAAAGGGCGCGATCCGTGCCGCGCCAAGACCGTAGGCATCGGCCTTGACAACGGCGCCGCAAGCGCTGCGAGGCGCAAGCGCCTGGCACTTGCGATAATTGGCTTCAATGGCGCTGAGATCGACGATCATGGTCGATCTCGACGTCTCGCGGCCAGCAGCTGCAAGATCATGCTGGGGATCGGCTTTCATCCAATCGTATCTGGCATTTGTCTTCTCATCACGGCACGCCGGGAACCTATCGATGGTGAGAATACAGGGATCCTATTGCCTCTTCCGCACACGCCGGTCCGAAGCGAAACCCGTTACCCGATCCGCAGCCAATGACATACAGTCCGGCGACATCTTGAGCCGGACGAGAGAACGGGACACCATCGTCTGAATAGCAATCGCAAAACACACGCGCTGATGCCACCGCAGGCATGTCAGGGGAAAACCATTTTGCCAGGATTGCGGTGGCTCGCGCCAGATCGTCCGAACTGACCTGCAGCCCGCCGGCGTCAGGCCTCACATCCCATTCTTGCGATGTGAAGCTGAACAGCCAATACCCCTCCTCCATCATGGGAATGAGGAACGCGTAATCATCGAACAAGCCGATCATTGGACAGTTCGCGGTAGGACGCGCCGCCAAGTGAAGCGCAACGACCTTTTTTACTCGCAATCGCGGCTCGTCCGCGAGATGCGCGCGCAACGGTGATCCTTGAAGCCATGGACCGATTGCCAGAATGGCTCGCCTTGCCGAGCGTTCGGTATCATCGGAGGCCTGAAGAAGGATACGGTTTGACCCCTGCCGTATCCGTTCGATAGATGTGCCCTCGCATATCGAAATTCCCCCGGCTTTGAGCCTTTGGGCCAGATCCTGAAGAATGGAACGGACCGGGCAGTAAGACCCCCGATCCAGCATCACGGCCATATCGTCGGGAACCAAAAACCGCGGCAGCGAGGAAAGCCTCCCTGTGAGCGCGAAGGATGTTGATGGGGTGGTATCGCCCACGCAATTCATCTGAGCGAGTTCTCCCGGATGACGCGTCAACCAGAACACGTCACAGTTCCGACCATCGGGCCACCGCCCATCGGGATAGAGCTCTCGCCAAATCTTCGAACCGCGAATGAACAGGCTTCTTTCCTTTTCATTACGGCCGATGTTAATCTGGATTCCTGGAGCAAACCCGCTGGCACCTGCCCCTACGGTCTCTCGTTCGAAGATGACGATTCTGTCCCGAGGATTACTACGCGCTGCAATGAAGGCGGCACTCAGGCCCATGACCCCGGCTCCAATGACCGCGAGGTCATGAATGCTGTCGGTCATCGGGCCCGCTCCCAGGCGATGGACAAAGCGCTCAGAACTTCGCCACCACGATTTTCAAGATAGTGGGTTCGATCTGGCTGCAAAAACACCAGATCGCCGGCCTTGATAGCCAACTCTCCGTCATCCGTTATCACCCGCCCATGGCCGCTCGTGATGCGCCAGATCTCGCAGGACGGATGGGAATGAGGCGCCGACACCGCGAACGGATCCAGTCGGAATTCGATGAGTTCGACGGGACAAGCGGTCTCGGAATCTTGGACGGGCTGCAAGACTACACCGGGACTATAGACCGTCATTTCACCCAGGGTCATCAACTGTGCATTCTTCATCGTATACTCCGAACGACTATCGGCCGGTCCTGACATGGCGCAGACCTGTTCGCCGGTCAGCAGGAGGCCTCGGGATCAACGCCATCCCACCTGACGGCACCGGTTGCAGGGCCGCAGTCGTAAGCTACGCGGCCGATGATCGAATTGAGGATCAGCGAAGCACGCCAAGGAACCAGGCTCAGATTTGTATCGGCGATGCCATGCTGAAAGCGTGCGCCATTCTGGACGTACAAACGACACTTTCCGGGACCGTCAAAGCGCGCCGAGAACTGCTTGTCGACCATGATCTCTTGGGAGCCACCTGGGGCATCCAAGACCGTGAGCCGACCTGCGATCGGCTTTAGAAACGAAGGGATTTCGGTGCGATAGCCTGTCGCTAGGACGACAATGTCTGCGACAAGCTGTGAACAAGCGCCCGTCTCCTGGTGGCGCAAGCGCAAGCGAAAGGGAGAGACGCCGAGCAAGTCCTCAGCCGTCGTGGCCACGCGTATTTCTACATGCTCTGGATAGGACCGCTTATGAACTTCGCGATCGTACAGTGCATTGTAGATAGCGCGCAGCGTCGAGCCATTGACGCCGTCGCTGGCCAATATCTGTCGCTCAAGACTTTCCTTTCGGGCCGCCGCACTCTTGTCAAAGAACCAATCACCATGTTGCGGAAAGAACCATTCATTGACGAAAGGACTGTCTTCGAGGGCGAATATGTTTGCGCGGCATGTCACCCAGGTCAGAGTTCCCAACGGACCGCACGCACCACCAAGCAGGTGAAGAAATATTTCGGCCCCGCTTTGGCCGCCGCCTACGACCACAACGCGCTTGCCGGAAAGCTCACGCCGCTGCAGGAGAAGGGCACTACCGTGAAACACCTCATTTGGCGGTGCATTACGGCCCCACTCGGGGACAGACGGTACCCTGCCAACACCAACCACAATCGTACTCGTTTGGTAATTGCGGCAACCCGTTGTGATATTGAAGAGCTCGCCGCGCAATTCGACTGCGGTAACGTGCACGCCAAATCGAATGTTTGGCAGCTTCGCCGCCGCCCAGCGCAAATAGTCTTCAAATTCACTGCGGCTGACAGACGCCAGTCCCCGCACGATAGCTTGATAAAGACGCCTTTTATCATGCAAATAGGCGAGGAAGCTGTATGCGCTCGTTGGATCCGCCGGCGTGACTAGGTCTTTCAGCGGGCTAGTTTGCATGACCGAGCCTCCTATGAGCAGGCCGGGATGCCACCTGAGCGTCTCCGAACTCTCGAGGATGTTCAAGGAAACTTCCGGAATTGGAGTTGCGAGCGCTGCCAAGCTCAGATTAGCCGGACCCGCGCCGATCGCGACTACGTCATGGTTATCGCTTTGCTTGGGCATCCCGTGATTCTCCGCAAGAAGCTGGTCAGTGCGCCCGGCCGGCCGAGAACACCTGTGTCGTAAGAATTACGGCATTGGCGACGACAAGCATCATCATGCTCATCAGAAGATGATCGAAGCTGCTGGCCTTCACGATTTGTCCGGCGATGCTCGGAAATCCGAACAAGCCGACGAAGTAGGAGAGCGTGAATACCTGAGACGCAATGGCCAGGGGGGTCCCATCCCGGTCGGCAAGATCGACGGCCATGCTGTTCAGCGTCGAATAGCTTAGACCGTATCCCAGCGCGAACACCATTGTTCCGATGATGTAGATCGCTGTACTGTCTACATTGACGAAAAGGATCAACAGTCCCGCAATGGTGCACATGAAGAGCACCGCGACCGCGCGTTCAATGCGGACTTTTCCAATAATCGTTGCCACCGCAAATCGCATGAAGACGGCTGTCAGCGTGAAGACAAGAAAGAACGTGTCGGCAGATTGCGCCCGCGACGCGGCGTAAAGCGTTTGGAACGTGAAAAGACCGGCGAAAACGCATCCCCCCACGCCGATCATGATGATCGGATAGCGCGTGCTCGATCTGAAGATCTCCATCACGCCTTGCAGGGTGAGACCTATATTCGGCATCCTCGGTTGAGAAGCGTGGGCGCCCCTCCTGCCCGCAAGCTCGAAAAAGGTCGCGGCGACAAGACATGCGGCGGCGAACAGGGCATAAACTGCAATATAGGATCCTGCAGTCTCCGCGACGGCGCGCGCGAGAGGAGCAGCAAGTCCGATACCCAGCATTTGAGACCCTGAAAGCAGGGTAAGATACTTGATCCGAGCCTCAGACCGCACGTGTCTCAGGACTTCAAGCGGCGCCAGCATATAAAAGCCAGACCACCCAACGCCGAGAAAAAATCCGCCTGCGTAAGCGAAAAGCGTCGAAGTTGACGCGGACGCGAAACATGCCATCGCGATCGTCATCATCACCGCGGCCGCGCTGATAGTTCGCGTCAAGCCCACTGAATCCGCGATCCGGCCGACGAGGAGCGAACACAGTATTGTCGCGATCGTACCGGTCGAAATGACGGCGCCAGCGGTCGTGGCGCTCTGCCCAATGGACCTCAGGGCATCCACGAGGAAGAAGCTTGAGCCATAGGATGTGGCCAGGCTGATACTGCCAAGCATGAATGGGATGGAAACTTGCAACGGGACTGCACTGGGCAGTTTGTCCGCAGGAGCGATGTTTGCGGCGCGTGTCATGCTGCACCCGGAAGGCATCGTTCAATATCCGCAACCGCCAGCCTGCGCCCACCGATCTGCGGTGCGGTTCCGCATCGTTGGAATGAAGGCGTCGATGCGCGTGCAGCGACGGGATGTGCGCCATGACCGAACCAGTGCCACAAGGCTCCTGCTATCTTGGGCATCAGCGGCCAAGCCAGTATGCTGAATCCCATAAGCCAAGTGTAGGCGCAGTGATGGTCCGGCGCGCCATCAAGATGATCGACCCAATCGATAACCGGCCTCGACGCTTGTGATACGCGTAGATGATCGAGCGAAAGCGCGGCGCACTGTTTCTCGTAGAGCCCATCCAGCGTGGCCATCATCGCGCCATCGACGTGACATCCAGCGAGAGCCGGCATCGCGTTTATGGATTCCGTGCAGCGGTCGATGGCCGCAGATATCCTATCGAGAACTGCATTGTAACGATGGACCAGTTGTTCTGGCACCAAATCGGTTTCAGCTTCTTCCGGGCAGATTTCGGACAAGTACACTCTAAGTACATCGACGGATATATCTGGAATCGTGGCGATGTCACCTGCCCAGATCACGTGCCCGCGACTGGTCGAGAACTTCGATCCGTTCAGCCGAAGGAAGTGATTAAAGAAAATTCGATCGAACGAGCGAAACGAGTTCTGGCCTAACGCGCATCCAGTAACTCCGACAAGCATCGGAATGGTGTTATCGATACCGGTACCGCCGATGAGGAACGCATCGGACTCGCGCGCAAAAGGACTTGGCTTGCCCGCGTCCTCCGTGTCCTTTTGCCCGCAATAGAGAGAGTGAGCGTAGAGTAACGAGGAGTAGCTAAACAATATCTGCTGGGTGTCGAAATGCCGCGACTTCCAGGCCAACCCGTGGAGTCCCGGCACGGTCAGCCGCATTTGCTGTCCTTTGCGCGCGACATATCGATGTCCTATCTCCAGAAAGCCGGCTTCGATGGCAGTATCGTCCCAAGCTCGTAGAAGCAGGTCCTTTTCCGGAATTGAAAGGAACGCGGAAATATTCTCCGGCCACTCGACAATCCGCCCGCGCCTCGATAACGGATTCAACGCTTCCTCGGGCTCGAAATGATGTCCACACCGTTCGCAGAAGAAGCTACCTGCTGCGGCCAGGCAAACCGGACAGGTGGCACCGAACCAGCCTCCGATGCAGAACCGCTCTTCTCGTGGTGTGGCGGCAGAACCCGTATCGTCCATTGGCAAGTGGACCGCGGAGAAATGTAGCGAGCCCGCTGCAGATAAGGCGCCCATGAGCGCGTTGCCGACCTTCGAAAAGCGCCGTAGATTCCTGCCATATGCCGGATCATCGAATTGATCGAAAACGATACCTACCGAGGCGAGATCCTCGACAATTTTCGTATGGAAAGCGTGGGCTAAGTCGGACGGATCGACGTTCTCACGGGCCGCTCGAACAAGGACATGATTCTCGAAACCGTCGGTCGTCAGTCCCGAACGGACATGATGGCCCGCTCTCTTGAGGTGCTTCTGCACAATATCCATTCTGAGATACGGCCCCGCGGCATGGCCCAGATGTGCTCTGCCATTGGCTGTCAAGTTGACGGGAGATACGTACACATCGACGGGACGCGCATTCGCTACGTTTATCCGTGAGATCGTCGGGCTTCTTCTCATATCCGCACGAGTGACTTCTATGAACAGATATCTGGAGCGTCCAATCAAGTACCCCGACATTGCCTCTGGAAACACCAAGGCGCACGCGGCTTGCGGGCTCGTGGACGCGATCGGGCTGAGTATTTCGAACTGGGCTTCAGACGTCGAAGACCTGCAACGTTCTGTTCGAGATTTCAGTGCAGACGACGCTCTTTCGCTGGATACTCGACGTATCGCTCCACCACAGCTAGCAACATAGGTAATCTCCTGCTGACGCCGTGAATGAAGCAAGCGGCGCGCCAACTGAAGTCGCTGTTCTGCGCGCTTTCTCAGGGCCTGAGTACGTCAGCTTTCCGACATTCGTCATGAATCGCCGGCGCGGCTTCCATATTTCCGACAATGCGTTGACGGCGGCCTCAAGCGCCCTCCGGTCGACGACGTTGGGATCGAACTGCTCGGCGCCCTATAGGCGCACTTGTTTGGGTTCCGGATGTGAGCGTAGCCTGAGGCCCATTTGATTGGCGCTTGACGTCTATTTTGAGCACGTGGCGCGGTTGGGTCGCTGATGGCATCGAGGTATTCGCTTTAGCCCGGCGCACCGCCGACATCTTCCGGAGGACAGCGGCCGGCGGCCTCAAGCAAGAGGGGAAGTCCGTTGTCGTGTAGTCGAACCACTTATCGAGCTTGATCGCGAGCGTGTGGTGGCCACCCTCGGTAGGGCTCAGCGGGACAGCTTTGGCATTTTGAACAATTCCTCAGCCATTGATTAAGGCGCGGGAACATGGAGGTTCCCCGATTTTGAAGCGCGGCTCGTGTCGGATTTACCGTTCGTTCTGGTAGTGGAAGACGACGAACCGCTCCAGGAAATCCTTCGCGAGGCCCCGAAAAGGCGGGCTGGACCTTCTGACGGCCGCGTCGAAACCCGACACCGATGATGGGCTTAGCGTTGCTGTCCTCCGCACGAAGAAAGTGGATGCCTTTGCCGTAATCCGATCCAGCAGATCATTTCCGAGATCAGCCTCTCGATTGCGCATCGCCCGAAAACTAAGATTGTTGGCATCACATCGGCAGCTGCTCACAACTGCCCAGCCCCGCCTACGGAGCAACAAACAGATGAGAGCGCGTAATGTCAACCTGATCGTGATCGCCGCCGTCCACCCGCTGATGCAGTAGTTATGTCGGCAACGCTGGTTATGCTTGCGCCAAAATGTAAAACGCTCGGCCTTTCCTTTTTGGGCTCGGCTCTCCCAGTCTACCGCGTCAACGTCGCCAAGCCGGACTTGTTCAGACATTCAACAAAGCCGGGACATCCCAGAGCCGTTCGACCCAATCATCAATCGGTGCTGCGGTGCCGGCCGATCGGCGACGAGGTGGTCGAGATGCAGCGGCACGGGCCCGGGCCACTCTCATTGTGCGGATCGTCCAACCAGGGTCCGCGTAGCATCCACCACAAATACGCACAATCGGAGCCGTTCTGCTGCTGGGTCATGCGAGCTGGCTGCAGCCGGCGCGCAGTCTCTGCGAGCTGTTCCGCAACGGTGCTGTTGCGCGATCCGGCGGAATCGTAGTGATAAGCAACCACCCGTTCCGGCGCGTGGCGATCCAGCAGGAGTGGCGACCAATGGGCAATGTCACCTAGACCGTCGTCATCAATGACAGAAACAAAAGCTGGCTGTGTCGTTGCCATTCTGGTCGTGGACAATCCCCATTGAGGTTTCCTGAAGATCATTTCGCTGCCAGTAGATGACTTTGCGTGGGCCCAACCAGCCGCGTCTGCGCCGCAAGAAACTGATCATGCCTCTGCGACTGCTCGTGCAGCAGAGCGTAATCGGCCGCGATATCGTCAGCTGGCAAATCCGTGGCGCCGTCCACGAAGCCGGCATCGGCCAGGGCTCCCGGGTACAAACCCCGATTTGAAATGTTTGACATCACAAGTCGTGCGGTGTCGAGGGAAATCGAGCACAGATCCAGCACTGCGATGGATGTCTGACCGGGAGCCGTAGCAGTCTATAGTGACGTGGATCGTGGCATCTCCTCCTTAACCGAGCCAGATTGCCCAGCGTCTAGCCCGCCACCGGCGCAAAGATAGCCGTGCAGCTCGCTAAGACAAGCATCCGCGCTCTTGAGTTCGCGCCGGTCCTGTGGGGCAATCGTGAGATTGGCGAGCTTATACACAGGATTGCGCTGCTCCATCAGCTTTGTGATCATCTCGTCCCGGTCTGCGGTTTGTATTTTCGGACGGTTGGTGTCGTGTCGCAGGTTGCGCCTGATCACGTCCTCGTTGGTATTAAGCCAGATCGAGACCGCCTTCTCGCCGACACGACGGCGGACTTCTTCGGACATGAAGGCTCCGCCACCGGTTGCGAGCACCAGCGGCCCCCGATCGAGCAGACGGCAGATCTCATTCGCCTCGAGATCCCTGAAATGCGCCTCGCCATCCTCCGCGAAAATCCTGGTTATGGACTTGCCAGTCTTCGCCTCGATCTCTTTATCGGAGTCGACGAACGTCAGCCCCAGCTGCTTTGCGAGTGCAGGTCCCACAGTGGATTTCCCGGCCCCCATCATGCCAACGAGCACGATCGGGCGGTTGTCGAGGGCGCCAACAATCTCTGTAGCGCGTGCCGACCGCGCTGCGCGTGTCGGCCGGGTCACGTTCGACACACGAGCAGGGCGAGCGCCAACGCGATTGCCGGCTTCGGCTTCCCAATGGGGGATCTCTGTGGCACCCTCGGGGATGACAACCCTGTTGCACGCCCGTCGCACGCGCTCCAGGAGCTGCTCGGCTATAGACTCATCCGGGGGCTCTTCGCTCCCTCGCTGTAGCCGTCTGAGCTTCTGCAGCTCCTTGTACGTCTCATGATTGTCGAGCTTGGCCTTGTAGCTGTCTGCCGTGTGAAACTCGAGCTCAAAACGGTAACCGCCAGGCGTGCCGAACACTGTCTTGATGCCAGCGAAGGTCCGCGATCGCGTCCTGAACCAGTTAGTCGTGCTGACCTCGCTATACCCGCTCTCCTCGAACGCTAGAATGGCTTTCTTGAAGGCACGTGTAAAATCCCTGTCAGAGAATTCGAAGACGTGGCGTACAGCGTTGTTGAAAAGCTGGACGCCGGTCTCAGAGCTGGCCTGGAGTCCGGTGAGCTCGTCTGTCATTGAGCTTGGCGATCTAAGACGCTTAGCCAAATGGGGCATCTTCACCTCGATGCCGGCCACCTTAAGGGCTTCGGCAACCGCCTTTGCCGTCCGGGTGATGTCCTTCTCTTCGGCTTGAGCGCGGGAAACCTCCATTTGGGCGCGCTGTGCCGCCTCCTCGCGAGTCAACGTGATTGTGGTGGCGACATCTTCGGTAGCAAGCGTTAGATCCGAGGGTTCGCGCAGAATCCCCCGCTCGGCAGCGAGCTTGATCGAGGCTTGCATGATCGAAGCCGCCAGCGTCGGATTGTCCTTGAGATCCTCCAAGGCTGCATCGACATCGAAACGACCTTGGTTGAGGGTAGCCGCCAAGCTCTTGGTGTATGGAGCCGACTTCAACCCGGGTGTCTGTTGCAACAGGCGCTGAAGCTGCCTGCTCTTGATCATAAAGGCGTAAGCGCCAGTGTCGGATTTGTAGGCGTCAGTTCCGACTTTGATGCCGATGCTCAGCAGGTTTTTTGCACTTTGCACGAGGTCGTGCGGCATGTAACCATCCGGTCGGGGGTCGATGCGCGTAGGGTAACGATCGACCAGAAGCTGGACGCGGTCCCGTGGGTGAGCCGTTGCCGGATAGGTCTCGGCAAGCGGCGGAAACAGCTCGCAAAGCTCTTGGCTCATTGCGAGCTGTCTTTCATTCGCAGTAGCGGCTGTTTCGGGCAGGAGTTCGGGCGGGACTTGCTGGTCGAGACCAGCCGCCCACGCCTCGAGTTCGGTGAGAAGCAACTCGGCCGTCTCGCGCGCGATGGGATGGTGTGCCAGCTCGATATCGTGCCGCGCCTTCTCGAGCTTGTCCCGGACGTCGTGAGCACTAACCTGTTCCTGCTCCAGGAGGGCGCGGATGTCTCGCTTGAGCTCTCGGTCAATGCCTTCGTACGTGCCGAATATGGCACGTTCGGCAAACCACTGTCGGGCTTCATGTGATTGAGCCAGAAAACCTCGCTGCAGGCCGGTATAGGTTTCCAGAACGTTCCGCGTGGCGGCGAGAATCTGGCTGGCGCGACCGAAATTATAGCGACCGTCCTCAATCGCCGGGGTATGGGATTTTGGCGGCTTGAGCGAGCGGAGGCCGCGAGCTTGCTCCTCTTGGTCGAATTGCCTGACATGCTCGTAAAGCTGCGGCCGGTCGGCAATGATAATGGCCGTATCGCCATCGAAGTCGCCGTCGAGTTTTTTCTGCTCATCAGGCGGGATGGCAACCAGGGATCCCGGAGCGAAGATCTCAGTGGCCTGCAGGATCCCGATACAATCGAGCGCGCTGTCCGCCGTTACGCGGTCCTTGCCCTTGATCCAGCTCGAATGGCACTTGACGTCCTCGGCGGACATCACCAAGCCACGGTCGGCGAAGTCGGCCGGCCACATTTCATCAGGCACCACGATCAGAAGCCCCTTGGCAAAGAAAGTCGGATCATCGACTGCCAGTTCCTCCCCCGACTTCTGGGCGACGTTGAAGCTGTATTGTATGGTCACGCACTGATCGAGAAACGCCGCAGTCGGGTCCCCATCCGCAGCTGACCTGACCCGATCGAGGGCGAACGGGCGGAGGTTGGGTTGATCGTAGGGCGATCGCCCGATCAGCACGCCACCACCGGTCAATGTTTCGCTCTTGAGCCTCGGCACATGCAGACAGCCATCACCGGATGGGATGGCGATGGCGCCCGGACCATTGATGTTCGCGGCTGTTACGACCCGAAACAGCTCCTCCGACGTCAGTTCTTGCTTTACCCGACTCTCAACCCAGCTCATCGCCTTCTGCCGGGCCTCATCCGCTACTTGCTCGCTGCGCGGATAATGTTGCAAGGCCATCGCTGGCAAGGACGCTCTCGTTCCCTCGGCAAAGGCATGCACGCGGTCAGGACCTTCCTGCTCGCCGGCGCGGCGAACAGCTGGCATAAGCTTGGCCAGCGAGGCTCGGATGAAGCCGCAGCCGTCGTGCGGTCGCAATGCAATGGGTCCGTCCGGCCCCCTCAGCTGGAAGGGATGCCCCTCGTTGGCAGGGCGGTCCGGCAGCAGCGCCAGTTTGAAGGCGCCTTCCAGCGCGGAGTCGTGGGGTGACAGACCTTTGATCGCCGGAGGCGCCGCAAAGCCTCTGCGCTGAGTATAATAATAGGCCTCTTTGAAAGGGGCCCACGCGCGCGACAGCTGCTCGAATGCTGTACCCGGCGCGGTTTCGGCATAGGGAATCGCCAGCAGCTTCCCCCCCGAAGGCTTTGCTTGCTCGTCTCGAGTGCGGGTCGCAACTTGAGACACAGTCAATCGTGGCGGCTTTAACCTGCTGCCGCCGAACAGGTCCATCCGGTATGGGATACCGTTTACATTTACCGTACGCGCTAGCATGAATGCGCTTGGGGGTGCCGGCAGTTGTACCGCGACGACGGGCAGGACCCCCGAAGTCAGGCGATGGAAAATCGAGTACCGCGTCTCCGGCTCCATGGCCAACGGCCCCCCATGCATGTCCACGACCGGCAGCTGCATCAGTCCCGCCTCACCCTGCGGAGACCTCGGGGCGTGGTCCATGGCTCGCAATACCTGATGCACGTCGAACGCCGACGGAGGATGTTGCGCCTGGATCGCCGCCGCATCCTGCTCCATGAACAAGTCCAGCGCGTCCACTGGACTGTCAGCCTCGATCTGCGCAATCAGATTCCAGCTCATGCTGGACAGATCACCTTGAATCAGGTCGCGAGCGCTTGCCAGGATCTCTCTCGTGCCGCGCTGCAGCTCTTTCTGCCTGGCCCGTAAATTTGCCCCGTTGCCCTCGACATAGGGTGACCTGAACAATCGCTCCAGCGCCGCACGGGCCTTGAGCGTCTGATAGATCGATAAAGCGGGGCTCCGGCTCGCAAGGGGCCCACGGCTCCGCTCCGCATCGCCCGCGTTCAGATGCGCCTTGATCTTTTGCTCGAGCACGGGCTGAAGGTCGTTGAGCACGTTGAGGGCCTGCCTGCGGTGCCAGCGCAGTGGCTTCTCTAGGCTGCGCGCGAGCGGCAGCAGAGCAGCACTCAGATTACCCATAGTTTCAAGGTTGTTCTCGGCGGAAAAACCAGGAGCTGAACGCAATTCAGACAGCCGACTCAAGCCTGTCGGCGCGAGCAAACCGAGATCATCGAATAGGCCAGCCTTACCCAGCGCCTTGAAAATGTTCGTGATGCTCAGAACCTCAGCCTTCAACAGGCGATCATTATCATAGTGCAGGTAGTGGGCGAGCTTGTGCAACCGATCCTTCGGCAGAGCAGCATCCGTAATCTCCCCACTCTCCTCCGCTCTCATGATCGTTCGGGACAGAGCGTTGGCGAGCATCGCCAGCTCAGGCGTGGTGAACACACTAAATCGCTGCGCTCCAGCTCCCAATTCGCGCGCGATGTCCATGGTGGACTGACAGCATATCGGCTCCTCAGGCCACTTGCTGAAGCCGTTCAGAAGGTTCGCCACTGCCTGCGGAGGGAAATTGGAGAGCTGATGCTGACGGGTTTCCTGGGCGATTGCCATTGTTGCTTTGAGACAATCCTCACTCTCCGGCCATTTGCTGAAGCCGTTCACCAGGTTCGCAAAGTCCTGACGATTGAAATCAGAGAGTGCAAACTCATCGCGCGCGCCGCGGCGGAGGACCTCACCCGCAATGGCAAACGCAGCCTTGCGACAGTCCGGCGCCTCCGGCCACTTGCTGAAGCCGTTCACCAGGTTCGTCAATCCCTGGGGGGTAAAATCAGAGAGTTCGGCGCGGCGAAGGACCTCATGCGCGATCGCACAGGTCGCGCCGCGACAGTCCGGCGCGTCCGGCCACTTGCTGAACCCGTTCACTAGGTTTGCCAGTGCCTGCGGGGCAAAATCGAAGAGTTCGGCGCGAAGGACCTCACGCGCGATCGCAAACGTGGCCTCGGGACAGTCCGGCGCGTCCGGCCATTTGCTGAAGCCGTTCACAAGCATCGCCAAGTGCTGGTCGCTAAAATGCCGGGCACCGCGACGAAGGATCTCACCCGCGATCGCAAACGTGGCGCCGCGGCAGGCCGGCGCATTCGGCCATTTGCTGAAGCCGTTCACCAGGTGCGCAAAGTCCCGACGATTGAAACCAGAGAGTGCGAACTCACCGCGCGCGCCGCGGTGAACGACCTCACCCGCGATCGCAACCGTAGCGTCGCCACAGTCCGGCGCGTCAGGCCACTTGCTGAAGCCGTTCACCAGGTTCGCCAGCTCCTGCGGAGTAAAATGAGAGAGCTGGGTGCCGCGGCGAAGGACCTCATGTGCGATCGCAGACGTGGCCTCGCGGCAGTCCCGCGCGTCCGGCCACTTGCTGAAACCGTTTACCAGATTAGCGAGGTGCTGGTGGGAAAAATGGGAGAGTTCGGCACGGCGAAGCAGCTCACCCGCGATCGCAAACGTCGCCTCGCGACAGTCCGGCGCGTCCGGCCACTTGCCGAAGCCATTCACCAGGTTCCCCAGTTCCTGCGGAATAAACTGAGAGAGCCGGGCGCTGCGGCGAAGGACCTCACCCGCGATCGCAACCGTTGCGCCGCGACAGTCCGGCGCATCCGCCCACTTGCTGAGCCCGTTCACCAGGTTAGCCAGTTCCTGGTAGGTGAATTCAGAGAGCCGGACATGGCGGTCGCGGCGAAGGACCTCGCCCGCGATCGCAAACGTGGCGTCGCGCGTATCCGCCTCGTCCGGCCACTTGCTAAAGCCGTTCACCAGGTTGGCCACTTGCTGGTGAGTGAGTTTAGAGAGCGAGGCATAACGGTCGCGGCGAAGGACCTCACCCGCGATCGCAAGCGTAGCGTCACGACAGTCACGCGCGTCCGGCCATTTGCTGAAGCCGTTCACAAGCATCGCCACGTGCTGGCTCTCAAAATTCCGGGCGCCGCGGCGCAGGACCTCGCCCGCGATCGCAAACGTCGCATCGAACGAGTCCCGCGCGTCCGACCACTTGATGAAACCGTTCACCAGATTTGCCAGTTCCTGCGGTTTAAAATGGAAGAGCTCGTCGCGGCGAAGGACCTCACCCGCGATCGCAAGCGTAGCGTCACGACAGTCCCGCGCGTCCGGCCATTTGCTGAAGCCGTTCACCAGGTTAGCCAGATTCTGGTGATTGAATTCCGAGAGCCGAGCATGGCGGTCGCGGCGGAGGATCTCACTCGCGATCGCCAACGTGGCCTCGCGCGAGTCCGCCTCGTCCGGCCACTTGCTGAAGCCGCTCACCAGATTCGCCAGTGTCTGCGGCTCAAAATCGGACAGCCCGAACTCACGGCGGCGAAGAACCTCAGACGCGATCGCAAACGTGCCGTCGCGACAGTCTGGCGCGTCCGGCCATTTGCTGAACCCGTTCACAAGCATCGCCAAATGTTTCTGATCAAAATCAGAGAGCTCGCTGTTGCGGCCGGCACGACGGACCACGCGAGCAATAGCTTCCGTGCCCTCACGAGTTCCCGCCTCCTGCGTCCACTTGCTGAAACCGTTCACCAGCAGCGAGAGATTTTGGCTATTCGCCGCGCCAAGTACCTTGGGTTCATCACGACAAAACTCGGCAATTCTGATGACTCCATTGCGGCATGTCTTCGACTGCTGTTGCCGACCGAATGATGACGCGAACAGCGCAAGAGCAGCGGGTTTGAGTTCGCGCAGTAACGTGTTGGAAAGCTGCGACACCCGAGATGCCACCGCCTTGCAAGCTTCAAGGCCTTCCTGACCGCCGGCCTCGCGACTCACAGCGTTGCATGCCGTGGCGTAGCCCAAGGATTCCCTGCGGCGGATATCGTCCTCGAAGTGGGTGACAAATTGGCTTCTGAGCTGGGCGGCAGCCTTTTGTATAAAGGCCGCATGGATCTTCTTGTCCGCCCGCTGCAGTCGCTTGTCGTTTTCCACCACTGCACGTGAGAATTGGGCAATGTCGCGAGCGAAATAAATGGCGTCCAGAGCGGCGTTAGATTGCTGTTCTGAAATCGCAGCTTGCCTGCCCTGCGGGGCGACATAATCCAGGCGCCGCCGCTTTGGCGCTGCCTCCAGGTCCGATATAGATTGCCCGTGCGAGGAAGAGGCACCTCGTGAACTCCTGGGCTGTTCGGCACGGCGGCTCTCGGCACCGGAACGCGACGCACTTTCTTCCCAATTTGGCGCGCCGCGATGCGCCAAATACCGCAAAGCTGGCTCGTCGACATGCGTATTCACGGAAGGATCGGTTGACGTGCGGCGTCGGGCATCGCTGGCCGAAGTCGGCCTTCGGGCCGAGCCCGCAGTCAGGTCCTGATTTTCAGAGCGCAAGCCCTGCAAGACAGAACTGAACTTCGAGCGATCGTTTCCGCCGCCAAGATCTGCTTCAGGGCTGGACCAGTCCATCTCTGATCCGCGGGCTTCCTTCGCTCTCCAGTCGGCTCTCGTCAAAATCAATCTCCCATGCGAGCTAGAATGCGCCGATTCCGACGGTGGCAGAGGCCTGCGGCGTCGGCCTCAACGACTTTTGCTTCAGAGCGGAGCCCCTTGGCCGCGTCGACAGGACGTCACTCGCCACTAACCTGACGTGCGAGTCAGTTTTGTACGATTGTGCGCTCTAGCGCCGAAGATATGCCCTGGACCTGACGGAAATCTGATTAGCGTACAGCCGACTCGGGATTCATCGGAGTAGTTTCATTGGATTGGTTAAGCCGGATGAGAGTGGTCATAGGCGGTTTGACTTGCGCATGCGCGACGCCATTAGGCTGGCCATAACCGGCTGGTGGTCTTCGACGAACGGGCATCAACCGTGTCCGCGCCATAGGTTGTTTCAGCAGACGAGCGTGTCAGGGCTTCGACGGCGTCAATCGGTGGATTCGGTCGGTCAGGATCGTCCGGGCTACGTTCCGGGCGCCATTCACAGCGGACTCGCCGCTGATAGTCGGCTTGGTGACATCGGTTTTGGCGGCCACGATTTTGTGCCTCGCCCTCGAACTGTCACCCTGGCCGGCATCGAGTTCGTTGAAAATGGTGTGCTTCGCACACGGGGTCTATGCCTGAGCCGTCCTCCCGGGCCATAAGAGACGGCAATCGGTTGGCGCCTAAACCCGGCTCGACGAGGGTTGCGGCAAAGGTGTTTGGATATCGGATGGTAGATTGGCCACCGGATGGTGAACGACGCATCTGCTGTGTCTTGGAGCTTTGCAGCTTCCAGGAGCGCACAAACGTCGCCGATCGTAAATCATACCGTTCGGCCACTTTCAGAGCCGCGAACTTGATCGCTTGATCGGTCGGATGCGCTTAGAAAGCAGCCGCAACCGAAGGCGCGCCTTGCCAGTGGATCTCAAGTTTATGGCAAACCCAGATCACTCCGTCACGATTTCATCCCGATGGCGATTTCAACGAATCCATCCACGTCCTCACCAAGGCTCGCGCGACACCAAGATAGCCGCGATCCGCCAGGGGCCGATGCCGTGCACCCGCTGGCGGCGCGGGACAGTTCATTGCTGGGTCTCTGAACGGTCGATAGCTCGAACCGACGGCCGCAAGGCTCTAGCAAAGCCCGGCTCCGCTGGTTCAACGATGGGCCGGCGCTCTCACGCAGCCCGCCTGAGCCTAACGAATCCTCCATCCATTAGCTCGGCATTGTAAGCCCGACCATTAAGCGCAATGGTTGTTGGGTTGTTCGGGCTAGGCATGAAACCCGTTTCCCGCAGCTTCTCGATCAGGGCTAGAGGCGCCCACTGCTCCGGGAACGGGAATCCCCTGCGCCGGGTCTCAAAGATAAATGCTCCGAAATCTGGTAGCCCCGCCGGTCCGGCTCCAACATTTTGATCCTCCGGAGGGTTATGGATGAGACGCACGGCGTTGGACGGGTCCAGAGCAGCCGTGTAGCGGTGCCCCTGGATCTCATAAGTCATGATCGGCTGGTCGGTGTCAGGCAGGAGACCCAAGTGGCCCAGTCTCTCGACCATTCGGCCGGGAGCGGATTGAGAGCCGTGGGCAAACTTCTCGGGAACGGCGAATGAAACATCGTACGCCGTCTCCTCGGGCACGGCGGACGAGGATGGCCCGGGCTCATTGATGATCCGACTGAATAGATCCTGATCCTCTTGTGTCCAGGTGAACGCTCCTGGAGACCCTGGGGATCCACCGCCGTCGATCTGGTTACAATCCATACAGCTCTCCTTCTGTTTTGAGCACATAATCTCCTGCAGATCCGCCCGGCTTTTACTGTCACCAGTTCAGTCATAGGCCGCATCAATCGAGAGACGAGAGCCTATGCTAAGAGGCTTGGTTTTCGAAAAGCTGACGAGGGGGCAAGCCAAACGCAGGCTGCAATTGTGGATCACGGCAAAGGTGATGCCGCAGATGCGCGCTTCCCGAAACGAAGTCCAGGCCGTTTGTGATTTCTCGAAGCCGAACACGCTTTCACACCAGAGGCCGTGGTGCCTGACAGTTCCTCCCAAACGTGCCGGAGTGTCAGCATAGCAGCCAGGAACATTAGTAGTCCAAGGAATGCACGAGTTATCCGACGTCCGATATCTCGCGGCGAAGCAAACGGCTGGATGGGCTACCTATCGATGTCGGGCGGCCGCTATATCAACGTGCCTTCATCTTCGGGGCCGCCATGAGCTCCATTACAGCAAATTGTCGCATGCTAAAGGAGGACGCAGCTATCAGTGCGCCCCCCCCAACTTCAACGGGGCGCGGCCGCTCTCGATTCGGCTCGGTTCCGCGAAAACCGGGAAGGACACGGGCACGGTCGGAACGGCCGATTGAAAGCCCGATGCTCAGGTCATCCTTTGTGTGACGACCGTCGATATATCATGTCCGTTCAGGTTGCTGTAGCGGTCGGCGAGGCTTTTGAACAGCTCACCCATTTGGTCCGACCGAACGGTAAACTCACCATAATTGGGATCAAAGAGCGTCGTCATTCCATTCGACGTGGACGTTGCCATAGTGTGTGCGCCACCTGCGGCGAACCGTAAGCCGAGTAAATAAATCGACGGGTCGGCGGTGACTTCGTTCACTATCTGGGCAATACGCGAAGATGAGCCAAACCTATATCGCGTCTGTTCGTCAGCTGGCTCCAAACCCGCTTCGCGCAGCATTGTGCTTTTTGCCTGAAGGTTGTGAGAACCTCCCGCCCTGTCGTTTCGCAACTCAGTCTTGATATCTTCATACCGCCGCTGCCGCACCGCCGCCGAGGCATGGTTTTCAGCGCCCGGGCGCAGCGCGCCCATTCGGGATGCAGGGCTGCTGTGCTGATTGCGGAGCCACTCCGCTGCCAAACCGACGCAGATGCCGTTGACATTGGCCCCGGGCAATTCAGCCGTCCTGTATTGAAACAGGGGACGAATCGGCCCCCCCGGAGAGGACGGATTGGAATCTGAGGACTGAGAGGACGTGCTGGGGCTCGAGGAGCCCGGGCTGTAAACGTTTGCGTCTGAGGTATGAGGCCTGCTGCAGCAGAGTCCCATTCGGTCAGACAACTCCTCAGGCGGCAAGCTCTCTCGTTGCAC
Organism: Bradyrhizobium australafricanum; assembly: GCF_020329495.1. Lineage (NCBI taxonomy): Bacteria > Pseudomonadati > Pseudomonadota > Alphaproteobacteria > Hyphomicrobiales > Nitrobacteraceae > Bradyrhizobium > Bradyrhizobium australafricanum. The sequence goes on from NZ_JAGKJL010000024.1 coordinate 21,661, forward strand.
GCACTCGGTAAGCGCTTGCGCAAAGCTGCCACTGTCAGCGGACTGATTTGATTCGTCGGCCTGATCAGAGCGTATCGATTGGCCACCAACTCGATTATACATGATGGTTCGCCTGTCTCTTCAGCGTACGTTTAGTCTAAAGCGAGTGCGGGGAGCTCACGCCCTGCCTACGAATGATATTGCTGCAAGCTGTCGACGAGCTGACGAACTGATAAGCTTTGGAAGAGCGTCGCACTCGAGCCCGACTATTCGGCGAGCCCACGCTTCAACCGCCGTTTCCGATTTCAGACGCAGGGCAGCGGCCGACAAGCAAGCAATTCTGGCCGGAGTGGTTGCCCCCGCTGAAAACAATCATCATCCCGCCCGCAATGGCACAGGCTGCTCCAGCACATGAAACATCTCTTGCGTCCACTTTATAGAGCACCTCCCGCCTGGTGTGCGGATATCAGAGGCAAGACTTCCGCACTTGCGACTGGCGGAAAGCCCCGACATGTCGGCGGCCCCCTGCCTTCCGGCGGTGCAGAACCACCCCTGCGGCACCGGCTCGGATCTTTTCTTCAGGAAATCGTTGTCCTCGTCATGCCGTTGCGCTCATTCGTGAGAACAATATTGCCGCTTCGGATGGCTCTAACCCGACGATGCCCACAAAGCTTGCTGGCGGCATCGGGATGTCCCGATGGATTGGTTTCCACAGATGCAGACAATACCGACTGTTATTGACATATTGCGAATGCGGCGGATGCAATTGCATCACGCATTCTTCTTCGTTCCAAAATAGGTCCTTTACGAAGCACATCTCCTCCCAGTTTGGACAACGCCGCGGCGTCGAGACAGCGACGTGCTCCCAGCTAGGACGAACTAATCCACTGATTTTGAGCTCACACCCGCAAGGCCCCTGCACAAGAAACAGGCCATGAGGGCCCGATCCAGGCACACTGGCGAACCGGCCGTATTTTACCCGGCCGGCCTCCAGCTTCTCTATAATCTGCGCTCGCACGCCCCCTCCTTTGCTTCCCGGATCGCCCTGAAGTCCACATAGATGACATTGTCCGGAAGCTGATGAACTGGCGCCAGCTCAGTCCTCAGCGCAGCATTCCAGAACCACTCTTCAGCGAACCATCTGCTGAGAAAGCCGCAGATGTTCATCATTACTTGCTCCCCTACTATCGGTTTTCGGATGCTCATATCTTTTGAGAACCAGATGAATGCTCTCACGGACGCTGAATACGGGCCCTGCACGCTCCGCTCCATGCGACACAGCCTACAGATGGATTTCCAAGCTCATCGCAACCCGATGGGCGAGCCCGCCGAACAACTCCGTCACGAAGTCGAGCCTCACGCGCCCACCGCCGAACAGAGCCGGCCTTAGCAACGGCACATCTGCCTTTGGGCCTCTGACACCTCAAAACAATCGCTCATTGGCCTGCCCGCTCGGATCATCGGACGATCTGCTCGAACATATGAAGCGGGCCGATAGCGGCCCATCAACTCGTGGCCGATGAATCGATTGTCATCCTGGCAGCTCTTTATGATCGCCTCTGATGCTTGCTTGTTCATCTCATTACGGCTCGCAAACCACGTGGCCAGCGCGTGACAATTCGAGGGCTGCGCCTCGGCGCCGTACTGCCATGTTGTACCCGATAGATAGCAGCACCCGCTTCTCGCCGGGTGTGAAACAGTGCCAATGCGTCATCTATGTGACGATGCTCGAGCCGTATGAGCGCTAAATCGGCCGAGCTCGCATTAGAGTAAGGACGGCCGGCCACCGGAAATATTGGGGCTAATACCATCAAGTTCTTTCGAAGCGATTCTTCGTAAGGTAGCGGTCAGGGAAGATGACTAGTCCATCTCATCGACTCTCAACGTCGACCATCGTCGCTCCTTCAGACTATCAAGAGATGCAAATCCTAACGCACTGTCGCCAGTATAGCGCTGGTGGCGCATTCACTCTACCGGCTATTGTTTGATTTCAGGCATCGATGTCGCAAACTCTACTACAGGCAGCTAATCCATTGCACCGGAGCAGACGGACATCATTTTTTCTCCTGTCAAAGGAGGGCGCAACACCTCTCCGGTCATGGCATACTGATTGCTCTGGTGACGAGACACGAAATCAACAAGACGCGTTGTATCCAGGGCCAATTCACAACGCGACGTAGGTCTTGATTCGTAACGCCCCGCCTGAGCTGACGAAGCGCGATCCAAATCACCAAGCCGGATGCCTGTCACGCGGCAAACAGCTTCTCGATTCTCGATCCTTGAAAGAACACCGCGAACTCATGAATGACACGAGACTTCTAAAGAAACGCGATTCTTCGCGTGCCAGCGCGTCGTGTGGTGAATGATGCATTGGCGCACACCAAAGCAACCCATGATGAGGCAATACGTCGCTGATTTCGGCTCTTTGCAAGCGCAAAGGCGGTGGAACCTGTGGCCGCTGGTCGGGCTGCTCTTAAATGCGCTGCTCTGGGCCGGTATCTACTGGATCACCACAGCGTTCCTTTGAGCGAACGGACCCGATGCACTGGCGACAGTCACGATGAACAAGGTGGCGCACGTGCGCTTCTCGAAGCCTCTTTGGGCCCGCACTGATCCAATCGTGCGGGGGATGGAACAGACGCGCCGTCAGTTTGACAGTTGAACTCCGTTTTTAGGCAAGCTCCAGGGCGACACTTAGGCGCAACTACCTCGCACCCCGTCGGGCCCTTCCGACGCAAACGTAATAGCAGACGCAAGAGGATGACATATCGGGGTCGGCGAAACCGATGAGCCCATCAACATCCTGCCACGAGTCCATCAGCATCCTGCCTGGAGTGACGTCGGCTATTACCGACCAGATCCACAACTGCGGGCGGACAAGTGCTCTGCGAAACCACGCACACGAATGGCAACAAGAATCGGGCGATCGGTGTCCACTGTGTCGCGATTAGCAGATCCCACACAGCCACCTCGTCTCCCCCCGAGATCCCGACCCCCGCTGTGCAGATCTGCGCACACTGCATACAAGCCAGCAACCGGCATTGCCCGGCGCTGAGCATCATCGCCCTCATAATGAAATTGCGAGCCGATCGGCGGGACCGGTCGTCGAAGCGAAGTGAGTCCTCACAACTCTTAGTCGGGCCAACTATCGTCGGCGGTTCGGCGCGCTTGCCAGTCTTGGGCCCGCCGAGCGAGCTTGTCGTATTCCATCGCGATCTTAAGAAGCCTATCTCTGGGTCCTCCGTAAGCGAGTGCTTCCGCTTTCTTTCGCGTTGCTTCAGCTCGGCCCCGCCAGTGATCGGGTTCGTAGAGTTTGCTTTTCGGATTCATGGTGGTGAGCATGCAATCCGCAGATCAAGGAAATGCGACACCAGAACTCCGTACAATTACGTAAGACCGAGGCGCACGGCCACGGCACAATCGACAGCAGCATCTCTGGTTATGCGCTGACACTCACGCCGTCCCGGCCTCACGCAAATCCCTCGTTCAGTGATACGACCTGCCATCTTCCAGCCGAGACGCTCTCTCGCAGCGTCGGTGTAGGACGTAATATGATCATCCAGAACATCTTTGGCTGGCGCCCACTAAGAGGCTTGAACCGCACGCTGCGTCAGATTGTACGATCCTCGACAATTGGAACCGTCTTCGACAATCTAGCCGCTTCCTGACAGCGATGATTGCTCACCCGGCGCGTTCTCCCCGGTTAAAAGGTCTCCTTCGCCTGATGCAAGAACGACAATCGCAGCCTCACCGACTTGAAAGGATATCATGACTGAAAGCCAACGGATCGCTTTGGCCTCGCTCCTCAACGCTACCTGCGGCGCGATCGCTCTTGCTGCCATATTGACAGCTGCAATTCCCGATCCCGTGCATGCGCGCGATCAAGCGCCGACGGAAGAGGAGAAAGAGGCTTGCATGGAGGACGTGTTCCGCCATTGCAGCAACCACATACCGGATCGCGTCGCCATCATTTCATGCCTCAGATCAAAGCAAGCGAGCCTCAGCCGGCAGTGTCGATATGTGGTGTCAGGTCGCGACAGCGGCACCAAAAACAGCAATTCGAAGTGAGGATTGATAACTAAGCGGCAGTTCCCTTAGCACACCGGTCGAACGGGAGCTCCAGGCCACCCCAGCAATCTGAGAGCAAATGAGCGCGGCCGATCGAGAGTGGCACTAGCGCTCGCGGTTGACAGAGGCAGCGGCGTTTCGCCCGAGCAATCGCTCTCCGCGTTGCTATAGCTCAAACGATAGAAACCTATGCTAAGTTGAGGTACGCGTTTGATCCTCGGTTCGTGTTTAGACGGCCGCATTCTTGGACGCGTATTGAGTTCGTCGGCCGACGATTTCGCGTTGATACGACGCCGAATCGAGAACTTGACCCTCACGTAGCGTCAGGTTGTAGCGTCGCCGAGTGACCCACAGCTTCACTGCTCGTTTCATTCAATGAGACGTCTGTTCCTCGCGAACGTGCCGCTGCCGCAAAGCCGCCGCCACCGATGACATGCCTCCTCAGCGAAAGTCCCGGTCGAGCGCGAGCGCCTGAGGTCTGGACAGGAATCGTGTAAAGTTCGATGGAAGCGCTCAAATCGATTATTGGCAAAGTTGCTAGCGGCGCCACTCTGAGTCGAGAGGAGTCCGCGTTCGCATTCGACGGTGTGATGTCGGGTCGCGCAAGCCCCTCGCAGATCGGCGGCTTACTGATGGGCTTGAGGGTCCGCGGCGAAACAGTCGAAGAAATCACCGGCGCGGCCTCCGCAATGCGGAAGAGAATGCCGTCCGTCGAGGCAGGATGCGACCCCATTTATATCGCCAGCACGAACGACACCTCTTTGTGTGCGGTCAACGTGTGGACCTGCGCCTCCTTCATCGTCGCGGGAGCGGGCGTTGCTGTCGCAAAGCATACCAACTGCGCTGCGTCTCTAGGTTCGGGCAATACTGCAGACGTCCTCGCGCGCATCGGCGTGAAGATCGATCTTGAGCCTGACGCCGTTATGCGTTGCGTGCGCGATGCCGGCATCGGCTTCACGTTTGCATCGGCCCGCTATCCGGCAATGCAGCGCGTAGCCCAGATCCGAACCGCGCTTGGCACCCACACTATCTTCAACCTCATTGGCCCTCTGTCGACTCCGGCCAAGCTTAAGCGTCAGATTGTTGGGGTCTGCTCTCGTGAATGGGTACAGCCTCTGGCGTACGTGTTGAAAAATCTTGGCGCCGAGTCGGTGTGGGTGGTTCATGGTTCCGGTGGACTCGATGACATAACCCTCGCCGAGCCGACCTTTGTTTCCGCGCTTGAGGCGGGTACAGTCCGCACCTTCGAAGTGAGGCCGGAGGAGGCCGGATTCCCTCGCGGCCTTAGCAAGGCACTGGATAGCGGCGATCCCGACAACCTCGCGCTGCAAAGCATACTCGATGGCGCACCAGGTCGAATTCGCGACGCATCACTTTTTACGGCTGCGGCTGCATTGATTGTGGCCGGCCGGGCTTCGACGCTGCAGGAAGGCGTAGCGATTGGGCGAGAATCGCTTGATCGCGGCGCAGCAGCCGCTCGACTTAAGCACCTGATTGCGGTTTCCAACGCGTGACCGCTGAGTCTGTCGATGTTCCAATCCTCCGACCAAGGACGACATGCACAAACGTCAGAGATCGCAACCGTTAACGTGCGTCCCTTCCGCGCGGTTCGAAGAGCATGCGGCGCCTACCCGCCTAATTATCGCAATTCCCGTCAAGTATCATGGCGTGAGAGGTACCCTTCCGCTTTGGCGAGGGAGCCAGCTGCAACACGTCGTTGCGTTCGGGCCGCATCAAAGTGCGCGCTGCGCCTCAAAGGAGATAATCGATGACGGCCCCGCAGGACATGGAAGCGCTCGGCTCCATAGCACTGATCGAACACATCATTCGAAAATTTCGAGAACTGATCGACACAGATAGTTCAATTCCGTCGGAGCTGCGGGGCGCGCTACACGCTACGCTCGACGAGCATCTTCTTGATGCAAAGAAGCGTGTCCTCTTAAAAACACATTAGCATCAGGCTGCGACCAGAGGCGAAGAGCATCAGCACGGCGCCGACAACCGGATCATCCGCATGGGCTCGCGGAAACACTCCAATCCGGCCGCAATCGCCTCGCCGATTCATGAGCGATGGGCAGGCTCTTTGCCGGACAGATCGGCGCGTTTTCTCGTTGGTCGCCCCTCCAAGACAGGTGGCGGCAGCTCGCATTTCCGCCTGCTATGGCTACGCCCCGCGCGATACCGTCCTGCGCATCATCCTGGTGGCTGAGGCTGTTGAGCAGTAGCGGATCTCAATGTGTGTTCGCTTCGGACGCTCAATTCCGACATCGTGCATCAATGTCGAACGCGCCCGCAAGCACGCGGATTGACGCTATGGAAATGCAATTTCGCAAGTATCGAAAATAGCAACAGCCACTATTCGCCCCAAAAGCGCCAGCCCACGACAATCCCTCAAGATCAACTATTGCTTCAACACCTACCAGCTCTGGTAGCTCCGTTATGGGGAGCCGCGTAGCATCATCCGCTGCGGCAGATCAAGCTCAGAGGGACATCCGACCTCCTACGGCTGCGCCCTGACGGCCGTCCACGCTGGATCCTGGCGCAATTGAGTGGAACAAGTGATGTACGTCGCATTGGAAGGCATCAGATAATGTCCAGCAACCCGTTCGAAGCAGCGATGATACTCGACGGCATCCGCCGCTGGGTCGAGATCGAATCTCCGACGGAGCGGCCAGATCAGATCAACAAACTTGCTGATCTCGTGGCGGAGAGCTATCGCGACTTGTCGGCTTCCGTTGAGCGCGTTGCGGGACGTGACGATCGAGGCGATCATTTGATCGCGCGCTCGTCCTGGGGCCAGGGCGTGCCAGGCATCCTGGTGCTGAGTCATCTCGACACCGTTCACCCGATGGGATTCATAAAGCGCCTGCCGTTCAAGGTCGAGGGCGATAAGGCATTTGGGCCCGGTATTTACGACATGAAGGGCGGCGCATATCTCGCTTACCATGCATTTCGGCAGATTTGCGCCGATGATGTTCGCCCGCCGCTGGGCATCACCCACATCTACGTATCCGACGAAGAGATCGGCAGCCCGACTTCGCGGGCGTTAATCGAGGCAGAAGGCCGCAAGGCCAAATATGTGCTCGTGACCGAGCCCGCGCGCGACGGCGGCAAGATCGTCACGGGCCGCAAGGGCATCGCCCGCTTCGACGTTTTGATCAGAGGCACGCCGGCCCACGCCGGCGCGCGTCCCGAAGACGGCTGCAGCGCAATCCGCGAACTCGGCAATGTGATCCAGGCTCTTGAGACGATGAACGATCTTCAGCGCGGGATCACAGTCAACGTCGGTGTGGTCCGCGGCGGCACCAGGCCGAACGTAATCGCCGAGGACGCTTATGCGGAAGTCGACATGCGGGTGCCGACCCTGGCTGACGCCCACAAGTTGGTACCGACGATCCTCGGCATTAAGTCGCGCACCAAGGGCGTCACGGTGAAGATCACGGGCGAGTTGAATCGCCCGCCCTATGAGAAGAGCAGCGCCGGCGCGGCGCTTTATCAGCACGCCAAGCAAATCGCAACCGAGCTCGGCTTCAAGCTGCACGACGTCTTTAGCGGCGGCGGCTCGGACGGCAATTTCACCGCGGCCCATACCGCGACCCTGGACGGCCTGGGTGTCGACGGCAAGGGTGCCCACACGCATTACGAGCAGCTTTACATCTCGTCGATTGAGCCGCGTGCCCGGCTCCTTTATCGCCTCTACCAGACGCTTCAATGATCTCGACCGGCGGGAATTGCGACGCCTACGGACAAAGACCCATTCGCGCGGTTCGCTCGAACGGCGCGGGAAAATAAGCTGCCCTACCATCAGGCGCACGTTATCATACACTTCCGCCGGAAATCGGCATCGTCTCGCCGGCGCGGGACGGATGCGACTGAATCATCCAATGATAGTGCAACGGTCAGACCGAAATCCGTTGCGGCGCTGACGGGAGCCTTGGATCGCGGAAGCATGGATCCTGAAAGGGCGCTCATCGGCTGCGAACATATGCGGCGACTTTCTGACGCAGATCGCGGTACAGAATACGCTCGAGGCCGTAGCATTCCGCACCAACCTCAGAGTATTGGCGGGAAAGGGCTTGAATCAGACGTAACGTTAAGTTGTACGATCTCGAAACTGGCACGAGGTCTCTTCTGCCGTCGGGATTGTGAAGGATTGCGAATGTCTGGCTTGATGAGAACCAAGTCACAGTGGTTGATCATGATCCCCATCTCAAAGAGCCAAGCGGCTGAGACAGCTGTGCAGCGAGGCCTGATCGCGTTGCGACGTCTCGCAGGCAGTCGCAGATGGCCCGGCATTCCAGAAGCGGTACTAACGGGCCGTCTCAGGCTGCCCAATCTGAGGACTCGTGAAATCAGAGGCGATCAACCTAAACCTCGCTGCCGACTTCTTGCAGGGGACCGTTGCCTCCCAAATCTCAAGACTGACGGCCGGCCACAGTACCAAAAGCAGTCAAGAAGCAGCTTTTCGCTCCATCCACGCCAGCTTCCCGCGCTGGCACGGCGTCCGCACGCACGACAGCCCATGCGGCGGCAGGGATTTTCAAGAGATTTGCGCTGCAAGCGTCGTTCGGTCTGACCGCTGCGACTTCGGAAGAGATTGCCTTGTATTCTGGAGCAGCAAGTTGAAAGAGCCTGACGGCGCCAAGCAGGTCCTGCTAGTTGACCATATTGAAGGCCAATGCCGGGCCATTGTCGGCTTCAAAGATGACGATCCGAGATCGGCATACATGTGCGGCGAGCCAGTCTATCAAAGACCAGGCAAGAAGCAGTCGTCGTGGTGCGCCTATCACTACGGGCAGATGCACGCGACCGCCGTCGATCGGCACGGGGTGACTGATCAAGTACGCGACATACCTAAACCAGTATCGATTGCTCGTAACCCATGACAGCCATTAAGACCCCCGCTGTTCTGCAGAGGCCGCGCGCTAATAGCCAGGGTCAGTCAGCCCGGAATGACGCGATCGAGACCTGTTCGACGCAATGCCGAGCTTCGGTTCAATTGCATTGGGGGTAAACATTCAAGCAGACAATCATTAGGATCGCGGCACATTGGTTCAACGGAATGCGGCGCAAAGCCGCCTTACGTTCACCGCCTCTGCGCAACGCGCCGTATCGAGTTCATCGTTCTTCGTATCGCGGTGTCTACTGATCGTATCAAATGCTCGGGAGATCGGCGTTGCCTCGGATCCTAATCATGAATGCCGGTACGTCACAAATGTCGGGGGACGGTCTGACAGCGGCTCAAATCTCCTTTACCGCCAACTCGGCTTCACGCTCAGCATGGTTTGCACAGGAGGGCGACCTTATAATCTCACCGGTCGCCATCCGGCCGGACTTGTTGTCCTTCATTGGCGCGACGCTCGATTTCGATGCCTCGAGCCTTTCGCTTCTTGTGCCTGAATGCGGCGGCACAGCCAGCGTTCTTGATGATTGCACGCTGCTGTCAAATATTGTTGTTGAGAGAATCAACAGCCACCTTCGGCAGAAATCGTCCTGGAGAATATATCCCTGCTACCCTAGTGAAGGCGTCGCGCGCTTGGCGGCCCTGCTGCGTATTCCACAGAGCGGGAGCGAATTCGCTCTGCAGCGGGGGCCTGATCTATTGAACCGCAAGAGCCACTTCCGTCAATTGGCTACAAGTGTCGGACTTCCGTTGCCAAACGGGTGCGTAACCACGAACTCAGACGATCTATTGCGGGCGATTACCTCGCTGAGGTCTGAGACCGGCAACGTAATCGTCAAGTTGGACAATGGAGCCGGTGGGGTCGGAAATGTTATCCTGACCGGTCACGACAGCGGTCCATTACCTGGGGCACGAGATACCAGGCAGATTTCTTGGCCGTCGTTTAATCCAGAAGCACTTTGGTCTGAGATGACCACAGCATCGTGCAAGACACTGGTCGTGGAATCGTACCACTTGGCTCGGTCTCCCTTCTATCTCGAATACGAAATCGAGGCGGACGGTTCGATCGCCTTCATCAACAGTGGAAGCATTCGTCTGCGTCGAAGCAGCGACCAATCCGAAAGGTCTCTCATTTGGACAGGACTTGAGCTTCCAAGCGATCTGAGGAATGAGCAATGGCTGGCCGCCCAGGCGCATGCCTACCGATTTGCGGAGCTTGCACGAGGCCTGGGATATCGCGGAATGATCAACATTGATGCCATTTTCACGAGCGATGGGCGACTTCTATTTAATGAGGCGAACGGGCGGTGGGGTGGAGGCTCGGTGTTACACAACATTGCCGTTCGGCTGCTGGGTTTCGACTACTCTGGATTCTACGTTATTTCATCCGTCAGAAATGTTCGATCACGCTCTCTTCAAGCGGCACAAGACCGTTTCGTCAAGGAACGCTTTCTGTTCGACCGCACGCGCAAGGATGGTGTGATCCCGCTTGCTGCTGATGAGGATGCAGGCACGGTCGAATGCCTCGCAATTGCGCGCGATCGGGCCGCATCACGCGAGCTACAGCACCGACTATTGACAATGAATTGAACGAGATCTCAACGTACCCTCTTGCGTCGATTGCGAACTCGCTCGTGTAGCCACTCGCTAAGACTGGTGGCAATCGATGCATAATTTCGTTCATAGCGCACGGAGTTTGCAGGCTACAGAGATGCCATCGCGGATAATTTCCGCGAATACGGCATCGTCGCGTGCACGTCGAAAGCCGTCCCTCGAGCGCGATCGTCGAGCGGAATGTTGTGACCACTTCCCGCATCGACGCCACCAACATCAGATCCTGCAGCCGCATGGTCTTCGAGAACGCGGCGTCAGTATCGGCCGGAATCAGTTCCTCGGCCAGGAAGGCCTTGAGCGGCAGATCGGCGAGCGCCATTTGGCCGCAAGCCTCTCGACCGAAACGTCAGCACCGATGCCGGCGAGCTGATCGTCCGACCGCTCGGGCGTCACCTTGGCCATCAGATCCCTGAGGTCGGCAACGCCAACGACTGTCCCTCCGATGGTTGTCCTGTAGGGCATGATCGTTGGTTATCCCTGGATCAAGGCGAGCGCTTCGGCATGAAGTCGCGGCGTTGCGGCCGCCAGGACGCGCCCTTCCGAGTGAATCGAGAGCGGGCATCCCTCCCAATCGGTGATGCAGCCGCCGGCGCCCTGCACGATCGGCACCAGCGCCATGTAGTCATATGGCTGAAGCCCTGTTTCGAGAACGATGTCACAGTGTCCCGACGCAAGCAGGCCATAGATGTAACAATCGCCGCCGAAACGGCGCATCCGCGCAGCTCGCGACAGCCGCTCGAATGGCCCCATCTCGCCTTTACGGAACATGTCAGGCGATGTAGTGTAGAAGCGCGCGTCGGCGACGCTCTCGCATGTGCTGGTCCGCGCCAATCGATCGCCGAACCGCGCCACGCCGGGCTTCGCCACCCACCGTTCGCCGGTGAAGGGAACGTCGATCAGGCCGCAGAACGGCTGCTGCTGATGAGTCAACGCGATCAGCGTGCCGAACAAGGGAAAGCCGCTGATAAAGCTTCTGGTGCCGTCGATCGGGTCGACGATCCAGGTGAACGCGCCGCCAGGCTTGGCTCCGATCTCCTCGCCGATGATGCCATGCTCCGGAAAGCGCGCCTGGATCCTTTCCCTGAGACGCAACTCGACCGCTCGATCGGCGATCGTCACCGGGCTCGCATCGGACTTGGCGGCGACATCCAACGGCGTGCGGAAATAGGACAGCACGATGGGCCTGACCGAATCGGCGAGCTCGGCGGCGAATGACAGATAGAAATCGGCATCGTCTGCCGTGACGGCATATTGGGCCATTACAGCGCCTTCAGGAACAACGGCCATCGCGGATCGCGGATGAGGGAGTGCGTCCGCCTGTGTTTCCAAATGCTTTTTTTGCAGAAATCGAAATCCAGCTTCGAGACGGTCTGCAACATCGTACCTGTGCTCCACTTGATGTCCGCGAGCGCCTCGTGGACGATGGGACTGCTCTTACGCCTGCAGGAATTGAAAACCTCAACCGCATCGATGCGGCGTGTGCCTTTGCAGATCGCCATGCTCGGCGGCTATCTCACCCGCACACGTGATCATCCTCCAAGAAACATCACCTGACCGAGCATGATCGGTGATGGGACCCCGTGGGATTCCCCAGGCACTCTTCGCGCCTGACTAACCCAGGCCCCCTGACCAAAAGCTGACGGCCGCGATCAATTCCGCGGCTTCCGGACCTTTCGCGGGCGTGATCCACCACAATCAACTTAAAACGAGATGCGCCGCAAGCGTCCAACTTGTGAGGGTTTTCCAGCCGCGCAGCCAGTCTCTGTCCAAGCCCCTCCACCAATCGTCGTGACTTAGTGAACCTTGCCGCCGTTAGGTTACGGCAGCGGCTGCGAGTTCAAAACTGAAGGGCTGGCCGTCAACAATAAGGGCGACTTCGCCAACCTCGGTTCGCTTTTTGCGATTTCAGCCTCCGCAATGAGGCTGTTGCAATCACGTCCGGAGTTATCCGCATCGGATGCGTACGTCGAACACACGTCCTCAATAGCGGCTGTCGCGTGCCATGGAAAACTGCCCCCCATATTGCCTCAGATGACAATGTTACCGAAGCGCCCCCCTGTGTCTCCTGAAGCAGCCGCCGCGAGCGGTTTCCGGTCCCGAACGCCACGCCGTCCCGCCGATGGTGCAGACCAAGTCGTGCCGTCCTGTTCGTACGGCTGTATGTCCGACTGTGCCGAGAAGGTGCTTTCCTTCCACGCTCGGCGCCCCGTGATTGCTAGGCCAAGCCACGTCAATTCGGGGTTTGACGTTGCCATTATCGACGAACGGTGTCAGGCGTTGTCAGCATGAGGCGCACCGCAAATATGGTCTCGGTCCGCAACCGATCCTCTCGGCGGTTCGCCCGTCGTCAAGCCATTCGGCCAATCCGGCTCATAGACCACCAGAAGTGCTTTCGATGGTCCTTCGGTTTACGCCATCGCGTTTTGAACAGAAGTAGACCAGGGATCGGCGCTCACCAGTATGCACAGGTTTCACCTCGTGGCGGAGCTTACACGTTGTGACCAGCACGGCTCCAAATGGCGGTCGGAATACCTGCTGTTCGTAGGCGCTTGGATATACCACGAACTCCCCCCCTTCGAAGTTCTTCGCGAGTTGCACAATAATGGAGTACTCGAAATCGGGGTCGCTCGCAGCATCCAAATGGATGCCAACAAAAGAACCAGGAGGCATCCGATGCATTTGGCATCGGCGAATGACAAAGTCTGATGATGCTCCCAATATTTTTTTCAGTGCGAAGCTGCGGTCTTCTCTTTCGAGGAGTTCGATAATCTGCCCCGGGGCTGCACCATTCGCGTTGCTGGGAGGGCGACCCGGCGGGTCTACCCGCACGCGTTTTACGAAGACATTGTGCGAGTCGCCGGCATCTCCTTCCCGCACTTCTTCCTCCGGAATCTCAGTCTGCAGCTGATCGATCCTTGCCAGGTCATCTTGGGTGAACAAAGTCTGCGGACCGATCACCACCGTGCCCTTCACCAACAGCTCTATGCGATATTTCGTCAGATGTTCCTCTGAAAGCAGGCGGGGCTTTTCATTCGCTGCGCGCGGCATTCGTGGTCACTCCAAGGTGTGATCTTCAAGACGGTATTCCAAGCTGCCTTCATGCATTGAGCTGAGCGCTTGCTCCCAGTGCTCGCCATCGAAGTCGTCTATTCTTGTGATTTCGATGGTTTTTCTATCTAAACATCGAACATTGACACTGAATCCAGAAGGGTTCGATCGCGGTCTATAGAAAGGCTTTACACCGCAAAACCGACAAAACGTGTGCCGGGCGATATTCCTGTTGAACTGGTAGGTAGTGAGGGATTCTTCGCCGCGCTCTACGCTGAGCTTGTCACCAGCCACGAGCAAGTGCAGAAATCCAGACATTCTACAGATTGAACAATTACATCGAACTACCGAGACCTCTCGCGGCGCCCGGACGCGGAACTTGACGGAACCACAATGACAACGGCCGTGATGCTCGATCTCCGCTCGGCCATCTCCCTCAGATGGGGGAATTCGAAGTAGGTCGCGGCACCACTGCACGTTGAGCCGATAGGCTTGATCGAACTCGCCCATGAAGCGAACACTACGGTCGACCGGGACGAGCTCGCGGACGAGCCGGCTTGTCATCTCTCCGTGATATTTCTCTGCGGGATCGTCACCGCCGACATGGCTCCGGAAGTATTCGAGATCGCCGGCCTGCACATCAAAGATCCTGGTCAAAGTGGACCACAGTGCCTGGATCATTTCCGCAGCATGTAGCTCAAAAGCGACCATGTAGGCGCAACGGATTAGGGGATCTTTCGATGACAACCCATCATAGAGGCAATGCAGGTAGCGCTTCGTCGTGGCGCTATAGTTAGGCTGTATTGCTCGGCCGAGTAATCGCGACGCATCTTTTCTAAGCAGGTTCGAGTGGAAGCTTTCGGTAGCCAGAATTTCGGGTAACGCCGCCTTGCCGCCCTGGAGAAGTCGGCCATAACCGCCGGTCTCATCCCAACAGATGAAGTTTGCGACCACGCTGGTCAGCTCAATATCCCTGGTAACGTCCCGATTGTGATGCATTACGTCGAATATGAGGTTCTTTTGCGAGCCCGCCTGCAGGTACGGGAACGCCTGTGACATCGCCAGGTATTCAGGCATCAGGCTCACAACCTGTTCTTCGGACATCTCCGCAGTGAACGGATGCGGGCCAAACCGAAGTCGTGCTTGCTCAGTCAAGTGCTCACAAAATATCTGCGAGGGCTGATCTTGTTTGAATTGAGACGCTTGAGAAGACCTCATTTGGACCCTGTTATGAGGAGAGAACGATCATTCGAGCGAGGGCCACGGGTTAGCGGCAGCGAGATCAAATAGTTCGCTGGTTCGACGTTTTTGGCCGCATCAAATCGTGGCGCCCCCGCCATCTTCGCAGTATCGGCGCTTGCCTGATGGGCTTGGCCCGTTCATGAGTGTATCGAAGAAAAGCGCCGCCCAGTCGAAGCGGCGCCGCGCTGACTTCCGATCCACAAGCAATCCGATGCTGGAGTAACCCGCGCGCCACTCATCGCTCGCAGAGTCGTGGTGAAATACGGCGGCCGCCTGGCGCGTGGTCCTCAAAACCAAAGAGATTGCCGCTGGCTTTGGCTCGTTCTGCGTGCATTCGTTCGCCATCCTGTGTTCTTGCACGCTTGCAGCAATTGCTGTGCCAATCCGACACTGCTCCATAAGTTCCGGAGCACGTTGAGAGAACCCTCGCGAGACTCCTCGTTGCAAATGTCTTGAAGCTGACAGGCTCCTGCACGGCGGTCAGAAAACGGACAACGAAAACGGATACGCTTCAATCCACGGGGCATGGGCTAATAGACTGAGAAAGACTGCTTGAGGACCGTCTCCTACCCGACCAAATGAACCGCCGGGCGTCACGGCTGTTTGCTGAACTTCATCTCAAGTCAGGTTAGCTTGCGGCCATTGATGCGCAGGAGCACTCGTGCTCCCGCCAACCCAGCCTAAAAAAATATGCACCGATTTGGCGGCCGCCGAAAATATGCCCGAAAGATAAGGCGCCTTCCGGTCGGTCGCTAATGTCTTGAACGACAAAGTCACGGCCTGATAGCAATTGGGCCGGCGTAGGGTTTGCCGCGACCGGCCTTCGACTGGGAAGGAAACTCGCGGTGTCACAAATGTTCGTTCAGCACGCCTCTGTCAAATCGCGTCTTAACGCGATCCTCCGTGCGACCAGCGGCAATTTCCTCGAGCAGTTCGACTTTTTCCTATTTGGCTTTTATGCCACCGCCATTGGGAACGCTTTTTTTCCCGCAGAGAGCGAAACCGCCTCGTTGCTTAACACGTTTGGCGTGTTCTGGCTGGGCGCCTTAATGCGTCCGGTGGGCGCGATTATGCTGGGCGCCTATATTGACAGGATTGGCCGTCGCCAAGGCCTGATCATTACCTTGTCGATCATGGCAGTCGGCACCGTGATTATCGCCTTCTGTCCGAGCCATGCGACAATCGGGATTGCCGCTCCCATTATCGTTCTAGCCGGACGGCTGCTCCAGGGCTTTTCCGCCGGCGTCGAGGTCGGCGGTGTTTCAGTCTATCTGGCAGAGATCGCAACCCCAGGCAATCGTGGTTTCTACACTTCGTTCCAGTCGTCCAGCCAGCAGGTCGCGATCTTTGTCGCGGCGATCGCGGGTTACCTGCTGAACGAATCGATGCCGGTGGAGGCCGTGGCCTCCTGGGGTTGGCGAATTCCTTTCTTTCTCGGCTGTCTTATCATCCCGCTCATCTTCTTCCTTCGTCGAACGCTGGAGGAAACTCCTGAGTTTCTGGCGATGAAAAAGCATCCCGCAGCAGGCGAGGTCATTGCCTCTGCGCTTGCGAATTGGCGCACCGTCGTCCTCGGGATGATGACGGCCATGCTGAGCACGGCGACCTTCTATTTTGTTACCGTCTACACGCCCACGTTCGGCAAGACCGTCTTGAAGCTGTCCACCCAGGATGCGCTCTTGGTGACACTCCTGGTCGCCGTGACCAACTTCATCTGGAATCCAATTGGCGGCGCCGTCTCCGACCGTATTGGCCGTAAACCAGTTCTGCTCGCCATTGCTAGCCTTGCCTTGATGACTGCCTATCCGGCTTTGAATTGGCTGGTGAGCGCTCCCACTTTCGGCAAAGTGTTGGCAGTGGCGATGATGTTCTCTTTCTACTTTGGCACCTACAGCGGAACTATGCTGGGCGCTCTGGTTGAGATCGTACCTGCGCATGTGCGCACAACCTGCTTCTCCCTGGCCTTCGCACTCGCGGCCGCCCTGTTTGGTACTTTCACTCCACTTGCCTCGACTTGGCTCATTGAACGAACTCATGACAAGGCTTCGCCCGGGTTCTGGCTGATGTTTGCAGCCGCACTCAGCGTGATCGCTGCACTCACGATCTATCGAGGAACTTCTAAACCATCGAAAGCCGTGCAGCCTTTGCGCCCCGAACTGCCCGACAGCGCTTTAGGCGTGGAGGCCGCATCGCGCTAGCGTGTTGCTCTCAGTCGCTGACTGCTGGTCTTCGTTTATGACAAACTCATGCCGGGCTCTGCCGCGACGCTTGGCAGTCACCTTACGGCGCGTGTAGTGTTATTGCCGCGGAATGCTTGACCGCTGAAGAGGGATTCGCAGCCGTCAGTCGGCAGCGGCCGATCGTCCTATCAGCATTTCCCGGCCGAAGCGCGGAGGCGAATTCTCGCAAACCTCCTACGTGAGGACGGCACGGCTGAATGTCGCCGCGTTTCATGTCCGACATCTTTCTCTGACAGTTTTCAACGGGTCATATCGCTGCCAAAAGCACAGCTTTTTGCTCGTTTTGCGCTGGCCCAGATCCTGCATCGCGTCCAATTGCGAGACGAGATGAGCGGCGCCAGGATGAGAGTCATGATTGCGCTATTGATCCATTCATCGACGGTGGGGAGCCGACGACGGCGATTGGCGAAGTCACGCGAACGGAAGAATAAGAACCGTGCGAACGTCGGTCGTGCCACCGGGCTATTCCTGGAGGCAAGTCTACGCTCCACGACGCGTGCGCCAACACATCGATACCAAGCGATACTTGTGCGGGGGTCTGCTGGCAACCAACGACATTTGGCGCCGCTTGCGCGAATCGGTGCGACTTCGAGCTGACCCACCACGCCGCATCGCGGGCCTGCGCAAATGCAGTTTCTGAAATGAGGTACTTACACGTGCTCGATCGACTGGATCCTCACACTTTCAAGCTGCATCCGCAGCGCGACGCCGTGCTCAGCGAAGTGCATGCGCGTCCGTTTATGCAGCTTATTCCACCATTCAAGGTGATCCACTACGCATTTCTTGCGAAGGGCGATGCGGCGGCAAGCGATCGCCGCGGCTTCGTCGCATTTTGTCGGGATCGCGACCTTCCCTCACCGCAGGCCTCAGCGAAACATCACCAGATTGATATCGGACCTGTGACGCTTCGTTGGGAACAGCATGCCGAGTTCGCCACCTTCACGTGGATAGTCAATAGTCCGGCCGATCGCCAAGCGGAGGGCGCCCCGGGCGCGGTTCACTCCCTGATGCGAGCGTTGCGGCAGGAAGGACAATTGCTGGTCGCAATCAAGTTGGACGTAGAGCAAGACGCCTGCCCATTGACACGGGCCGAACAACTTTTCGACAAGAGCAGCCTGGCTATGGCCCGCATAAAGGGCGGAGAAAGTGTCATGGCTTCTGATTTTCGCGTTGACCAAAATGGTTTCACCAAGATTCTTGTCTGCGACCTCGGCTTGACGCCGCACAATCTCGGCGCATTGGTGCAGCGGCTGCTTGAAGTCGAGACATATCGTCCGCTGGCGCTGCTTGGTCTATCGACAGCTCTTGAGCTCGGTCCATTCGTCGATCGCATCGATAGACGTCTCGGTGAGGTACTCGAGGAAATGCAGGGCGCGGAGGGATTGAAACTAAACAACCATCTACTTGCCGAACTGACCTCGTTGGCCGCCTCGTTTGAGCGAGGTGCGACCGGAAGCCTGTTTCGGTTCGGCGCTAGCCGAGCTTATTACGAATTGGTCCAATCCCGTTTATCTATCATCGAAGGCAGCGAGATCGCGGACTATCCGACCTGGTCGTCGTTCCTCGCGCGCCGGGTGGCACCTGCGATGCGAACTTGCGAGACGACTGCCGATCGCGAGGCAACCCTGTCGGTCAAGCTGGCGCGTGCCGCTGATCTGTTGCGAACCCGCGTTGACGTCGAAATCGAACGCCAGAATCGGGACCTGCTGCATGCTATCAATGAACGCGCTGGGCAGCAGCTTCGGCTGCAGTGCACGGTAGAGGGTTTATCAGTCGCGGCGATAGGATATTATGTGGTCAGCCTATTTGGCTACCTTGCCAAGGGAGCGCATGATGTCGGACTTCATGTAGAGCCCTCTTATCTAACCGCAGGGTGCGTGCCGATCGCCGTCGGTGTGATCTGGCTGGTCAGCTACAATACTCGCAAGAGACATCTCAAGCACCGCGACGAGCCGTCCGTCATGCGTGAGTAGGCCCCCCTTTCAGCTATTAACGGGAGAACTTAGCGACGTTAGTCGCCTGGCCGCCGGACGCTGCTCCTTCGCGCCGTCAACAGTGCGCAAATCCGACTTTGGCCAATTGCTGCGGTAGGATCGAAGATGCTGCTGCCGTCTTCCGCAAGCTATCAGTCCGCCCGCGATACGACCGGTAGCATGACAGATTATCCCCTCTCCCAGGGCAGTGATGGACCGACGGGGTGCCGCTAAATTGCATCGCTGAGACT
Organism: Bradyrhizobium australafricanum; assembly: GCF_020329495.1. Taxonomy (NCBI): domain Bacteria; kingdom Pseudomonadati; phylum Pseudomonadota; class Alphaproteobacteria; order Hyphomicrobiales; family Nitrobacteraceae; genus Bradyrhizobium; species Bradyrhizobium australafricanum. Next base: position 40,979 of record NZ_JAGKJL010000024.1, read on the forward strand.
GGCCGCAGGCGACCTCTCCGGATTGGCAGGCGAGACCGCTCAGGTTCGGCGAAGAAAAATCTCGTTCTCCAGGCCAGGTGGTCCCAGCATGGCCGTGTAGTTCACACCCGAAATTGTCAAATTCGTCTCCGGCTGTGAAGCGCTCGGCAGCACGTCATGCAAGCGCATTCCTTCTTTGAGGTCTGGCGGCGCCCATTGGTCGCCGTGCTGCCAACCCGTTGGGAGATACAGCTCTACATCTGGGACCCCGGGCACCAATCGCACCGAGTCATATGGTGCGCCGGAGCTCGAGCCGTCCACACCCACAGCGGCGAAGGATCTGGTTGATTAACGCTGTCGGTTGGCGAATGTCTGGGTGAAGCAAATTTCTCCAAAAGCTTCGCCGCGTCGAAGCTTTCCACTGGCGAGCGGCCAGCTTGACCCAAGCTCGGCCAAATCTCGTCCGGATCTACAATTTGCACCGGCGACGGAACGGCTGGATCTGGCTGATTCACACTGTCCAATGGGGATCCGACAGGTGAAACGAGCATCTCCCGAAGCGTCGCCGTATTCGAGCTTTCCGCCCGCAACTGATCCGGATCATCCGAGGCATCCCGAAGCCCCGCTGAGTTGTGCAGTGGCAGCGGGGGGACCGGTTGATCTTCCAGTAGCCGCCAAAGCTCTTCCGGGTCGAAACTTAACTCCGGTGACGCTACGGCCGGATCATCCCCCGCATGCCAAGGGGCGGCTTTGCTGGAAGCGCGCTCCGCGTTGCGGTAATCACGAACCATGCCCAGCCCACTGACAATGCTGCCGTTTCCGGGAAACCGCTCTTTGGCAAGTTTGACCAGCTCCGGATATTCCAAATTGGTCATTCGTTGGCCATCTGCGTTGAGCGCTCCAGCAAATCTGAGAAGATTTTTGACGTAGACGTCGATGGCCTTCTTGGGGCGCGCGCTGGTACGAGCCGCAGCCTCAATGAGGCATTTGTCTTCGACTGCGGGAGCCTGATCTTCACGAGGTCGGCGTGCAGCTAAGATGCCAGGCTCACGATGCTCGCGAAGCACCAGCAATGCGGCGTCCATTTCATTGTCATTACCGAACATCCCCTTGGCGTGGACTAGCAGCGCGTTGTGATCGAGCGCGGCCATCGCTTGCCCCTGAGACTCGAGCGATTTCGCCAGCCTACGAAGAACACGATCATACTTCTCGGCTGTGAGCGGTGCCCATCCCCGGCGTGCCGCAGCTGCCTGAACCGCGCCGTCGATCAGAATCTTGTCTTCCGCAGGGGGGACATAATGTCGATCTCCATCGGCCACCCTAGGCTCGCGATATTTGTGAAGCGCCCCCAAGGCGTGGCGCATTTGCTCGTCGGCGGGAAAGTACAACCAAGCGTGGTCAAGCAGGGAAGTCTGATCGAGACCGGAAATGGTCTTGCCTCGGCAGACAAGATCATTCCCAAGTTTTCGTAGAGAAAAGGCATAGTTCCGAGCCGTTTGCTCCTGCAGATTCCTGCGCACAGCGTCTGTTTCAACCGCCTCTATGAGGCTCTCATCTTCGCTGGATAGCTGAGGATAGGCCGGGCGCGGAGTATCCCGGGCGACGGCGGCTTCGGCCGCCTCACCCAGTCGCTGCTCAAAATCCGTTTGCCCAGCTTCGTTCGCTTGCGCCCCCTGAGCTGCCTGCTGTCCCCCCAACAGATGATTGGAACTTCGCGGGCCCGAAGAGAATGGATCGCAGTTTCTCGGGTCCATGGCGGCCTCATCTGTTTTAGGGAACTCAAGAAGCAGAGATTACCTGCTATCCGTGACTGCTGATGAAAAGCTGACGAGCCCGAAGCGTCTGACGAGAAGCTTAGAAAGGCATTCCTTTATGTGCGTCTGTTTTCTCGCACGGTCCGCTTGACAACCGGCATAAAGCCCATCTCGAGGCGACGAAGCTTGCCTTGACAGCTCGGCAAGAGCTGATTGATGGAAGCGGCCGCGATGGCGAATGCCAAGCGGGTGATCCCGATCGCCGCGACGAGCTCGCGACGGAACCGAACGCGAACTCAACAGGCACCTTCTCTGAGGGCAGCACCGGGCAGGTTGCACATTCTCAGTCAAGGCAGCAGGTGGGCGAGCACGGCCCGCTTTCGTATTTGGATCGGTGGTGAATTGCAGCCGGGCTTGTCAGCTTCTCGACAGCCAGCGCGAGCAGCATAAGCCGTCGAGCGTGGCGGACCGGACTACGACTAGCGTGGGACCCGCCCAGTTTCGGCCAACTCGACGCATTAAGCCGCCGGAGGCATACCTCGCGCTGAGGGCGCCGGCGTGAGGACGGCGCCAATCTCGCTGAATCATCAGCGCCAAGCTCTCCATGCCTCCGCGCTTGTCGGAGTGAGGAGGGACGCCAGGGCGTTGACGCGTTCGGGATTTTTCTCACCAAACTCTCAAGATCAAGCATCGCGGGCTAATGCGGCAAGATCGGTCTCGAGCTTCGGCTGTTGCTTGAAGATTGCGTCAATCAATGCCTGTGCGGGCTGCTCGGCGGTCTCAACCAGCGCCGCTTTCTCGGCGCGCGCAGAGGGTGCGAACACTCGCTTCACAACGGTCGGCGAACCCTTGAGACCGCATTTGGAGACGTCCTCGACGCCGGCATCATGCGCGCTCCATTTCACAATCGGCGCACGCGCAGCCCGCAGCGCATCCGCCATTGCGCCGCGCCGAATCTGGTTGGTAGCCTCCAGCATGGTGACAAGACAGGGCAGCCTGGTATGCAGCACCTGGACACCGCCTTCGGAGCGCCGTTCCGCTTCAATCGTACGCGCTGCGAGATCCAAGGATCTGACCTTGGCGACGTAGGTTAGCTGCAGCACGCCAAGTCGCTTTGCAATGCCGGGACCGACCTGCGCGGTATCGCCGTCTATGGTCTGTTTGCCGGTAAAAATGAGGTTCGGCGGCCCGTATTCCTTACCAATCTTCCGAATCGCTGTTGCCAGTGCATACGTTGTGGCTAGGGTGTCGGAACCCGCAAAGCAACGATCGGTCAGCAGAACGGCACGATCCGCGCCAAAGGTCAGCGCTTTTCGCAAAGAGTCTTCGGCCGATGGCGGCCCCATTGTAAGCACGGTTATCTCGCCGCCGAAACGATCGCGCAGCTCCAGCGCGGCCTCGAGCGCGAACAGGTCATAGGGGTTGATGATGGTAGGCACGCCCTGGCGCATGATCGTATTGGTCACGGGGTGCACGCGGATCTGCGCAGAATCCGGGACTTGTTTGATGCAGACGACAGTGTGCATGGAATTGCTCCAAAAAGTTCGACAGCTGCGAACGGAACAGCAAATGTTGTACCATCGCGTCTATCTTTGGATTTCTCTAGGAATTACGAACATTTATATGGGAGAATGCGGCCCCCTCTAGCTCGCTGCTCCAGGCGAAAGAGTACCGACGCGCGTCGGAGCTGCGACAGCGCCATCCAGCTACGAATGAGTGACGCCAAGACCGCTTGCGAGATCACCTCCGTCCATCAGGCGCAGGCAGAATCGCGATGCACATAACTGAACCCCTTGCCCTGGAGCTCGGCCGGCTCGATTCCCATATGGTCTGATAGTCCCGCGCTCAAGATGGATCCTCGCGTGAGGCCAAAACATGACTGCAAAGAGGTCGAGGCTGGTGGCGCTCAATATGTCGACCAGGATACGCCATTTGCAACCACCAACTGTCTGATCTGAGGCGAGCCTCAAGCTCCCTGGATCAAGCCTGTCAAGGCCTCCAACATCTTCAGGGAGCAAATCGCTCCCGGGTGGGCCGACGACGACGAATTGGCCAATCATTCTCTTCTGGTCGCCCGCTTAGTGATTCAGCCGGCGACCGCCCACTCCACCTCGTGGCCAACCTCCTTCACAAGTTGTTGTGAAATTCAGCCCAAGTCGTCCATCCAGAGCAGTTTCGTGTCCATTTTGCTCAAGCAAATCTGCCGACAAAAGAATTTTCTAGGCGGGCGTCAGTCCACCTAGATCGGAAAGTTCAAGAAGGAATTTTACGCATGGCCACCCCCCACCCGTCCCATCCGGAGCACCCGGACGTCCCGCCCGGTCCGCCTAGCGAGACGCCCGGCAAAGATCCGCTGCGGCCCAGCACGCCGCCTGGACATCGGCCCGTGGGCTAAGTTTGGCCAAACACAACAAACCCGGCGCCGACCAGGATTGGTGGACGATCTGGCCGGAGTTCTTCGATGCCGAGCTGGCGGCGTTCGCACGGCTCAGGATTGAGCCTCGAACTGTTCACAAGGGCAACGGGATCCTGATCCTCGAAGCGGACTGGCCGGTGGATGGGCAGTCCGCGTCGATGCTGTTGCGCATCGGGTATTCGCCTCTGCACCCCTTCTTTCGCCCGACGGTGGCTGCACCGAACGAGAGCTTCGAGCGCCATCAAAACCCCATCAGTCGCGAGCTGTGCCTCCTTACGCAGGAATCGGAGCAATGGGAGTCCAACCAGTTCGTCGCCGACTTTGTCCAAGAGCGGCTGAACCATCTCCTGCGCGCCCTTGCGGCGAGAAAAGAGGGCCGCTGGAACGATGCAGCCAAGCTCGAGGAGCAGGCCGCTGACCCGTTGATGCCGTATTGCGCAGGAGCTTCCGAACGGACTCGGTCATTCGTTTCGACGGCCATGCGCCGCTGCCGCCCGGGCCGCACAGTCTGCTTGAGGTGGTCTGCTCGGCTCGCTCCAGCCGCACGAACGACGCCGCGTTCGAAGGCGTGCTGCGGCAACTAAAGACCAGCAGCGGCGCGGCCATCGGCAAGAGATTCGGCTTTCCGACGGAACCACAAGACGCTTAGCTGCTCACCGGCCGATGGGGCAAGTTCACTCCGCCCGCGACCATCGATGCGCACGAGTTGCTCAGGCTTGCCCAAGCAGAACTTGCGCGCCAGGCGGTGATGCAGCCGCTAGCGTGCGCAAAGTCAACGAGGCGGCGCGTGGCTCCCTCTCAATCACCGGCATCGTGTTTCCGGAGGAAGTCAAGTACGGCTCTCAGAAGAACGGCGCGGGATGGCTGTTCCTGATTACGCGGCCTTCACTCGCGGACGGAACAACTGCGGGTGCGCGCGATCGGTCCTGGGCGAGCGAGCCGGTAAGGGCGACGTGTTTTCACCGCTGCCGATCGCGAAGTCGCTCCTGACGAAGAAGGCTGTGGTCGTCGGAGCCGGCGCGATCGGAAGCTTCGCCGGTCTAGAACTGGCGCGCGCCGGCGTGGAGAGATCACCTTTTTTGATTTCGACATGGTCCAACCGGGCAATAGCCTGCGCTGGCCGTTGGGTCGCTCGGCCTGGGGAAGAGGCAAAGCCTCGTCTCTCGCGAACTTTATGCCGAGAACTATCCATGGACGAAAGCGAGCTTTTTTACGGGGCGTCTCGGCGAGGCAACCGCGATGCCGCCGCGATCCCGCCTGACTCCGGCAACGTTCTTGAGCCGGTGTTCGATCTGCTGCGTAGCGCCGATGTGGTAGTTGATGCTTCTGCGTCGGAAGAGGTGCAGCTTGCACTGGCGCATCACTGTAAGCGCTTCCGTGTGCCTTACGTGGTCGGCTGCGCGACGTACGGAGTCGCGGGCGGTCTGGTCGCGCGTTTCCTGCCAGATGCCGAAGGCTGCTTTGTCTGCCTCAACGAGCACTGGAAGGACGAGCGCATACCCCAGCCACGGGTTGACGATCAGGGCGTCGTAGTCCCGATCGGCTGCAACGCTGCGACCTTCACGGGGGGCGGACCTGCAGGAGATCTCGCTTGAAATCGTCCGGACTGTGGTCGGATTGCTATCGGAAGGAAGCTACGATTCAGGCGATTGGACCGTGGCCGTGTTGACGCTCAAGAAGGACGATGGCTCAAGGACGCTGCCTCGCTGGGAGGTGTACCCTGCCCAGCCCATCCAAAGATGCTGCGGAGCCAAACGATGACAGTGTGGCTGTACTCGCGCGGGATACACTCTATGGTAGAATATTCGCGGGGATCTGTCCTCCCTCGAGAACGGAGGCATCCTTCTGGGCTGGCGTTCGGGAGAGGATTATACCGTGGTCGATCTCCGCGGTCCCGGTCCACTCGCATTTCACGGACGGCATTGTTTGTTGCCGGATCACAAGTGGCAGATGGCCGAGATCAAAAGCGCATTCGAAGCGAGCGACGGCGATCTCGACTATCTCGGCGACTGGCAATCGCATTCCGATGGCGTAGCTGAGATGAGCGATCTCGATTCGGCGACGCTCTTGCGGATAGCTCGAATCGTGACTGCGCCGCAGATGCTAATCGTCGCTGGTAGTCAAACAGACTGGACTCCTCGATGCTGGAAAGGGGAGATCGTCCGTCCGTTGTTTCGGCGCAGATTGATGGCCACCCCGCAGGAACTCAAGGCGTTCGACCCTCGAGGTTTGGCCACGGCGGACCACCTCGCCGGAGCCACCTGTCCGGCAGCTCGAATTCCCATCTAAGGTCGTGAACCCACATGCGGCTCCGCGATGTAAGTGAGCCGAGTTCCGTAAGAGGACATCCCTTGATTGTCACAACATGTGACGCATATTAAGCGACACATGTCGCGAGACCACCATGACAGCGGCCGCCGAGAGTCCTGTTGGGAACGTGCCGGGCAATGACCTGCAAAAAGTGGCCGATCTGCTCGGCGGACCCCCGTATCCTGTCGCGCCGCATCACAAGCGCCCTCGACGCCCATGAACTTCTGCTGGAGGGACTGCCTGGATCCGCGCTGAGCTACTTCGTCCGCCACCTCCTCTTCATTCAAACAGATTCGCTGGAAAAAGCCTTCGGAATGAGCCTTCGCACCTTTCAGCGGCGCAAGGACGCTCCGGACAAGCCGCTCAGCCAGGAGCAAAGCGGGCGAACCTGGAAGTTTGCCGAAATTCTGGCCAAGGCCACGGACGTGTTCGGATCGCAGGAGGAGGCCGAGCAGTGGCTCGAGCGTCCGGCCATCGGTCTTGACCAGCGCCGCCCGATCGACCTGCTCGTCACGCCGGCCGGCATCGAACTCGTTGAACAGTACCTTACGCGCCTCGCCTACGGTGTCTATGCGTGACGTCTTCCGTAGAGCCATTGGGAGGCGACAAGCTCATCGCCTGGCGCCTCGATCCGGCACGTTACGCGTCGACCTGGGATAGTGGCGAAGGCGCTTTCCTGGCCGGCGGCCGGCGGAACAGCATAGGCGTCCGCGTCGTCTATTGTTCTCTCGATCCGGCGACAGCGATCCTGGAAGTCGCGATTCACAAAGGCTTCAAGACGGTCGACACAGCGCCGCACGTACTGACCGCGCTTCATGTCATCGACGTGTCCGACGTTCACATCGTTCGCCTCGCCGACGTTCCGAACGCCAACTGGCTGCGGCCTGGAATCCCGGGCGCAGGACAGCAGGCGTTCGGTGATGCGCTCCTGGCCAAACACCAATTCGTCGCCATTCCGAGCGCGGTGTCCAACCACAGCTGGAATCTAATCTTCGACCCGACCAAGGCGAAAGGCGCGTACCAGCAGCACATTCAGGAAGCGTTCGCACTCGATACGCGTCTTCATCCTCGGCCATCTAAGTCCTGATGGCTTCATGGCAGCGACCGCCGGACACCAACGAACGACAGTCTGGTGTTATTGCCGATAATGGCGCGGTGTCGCTTTCGAACCCACTCTAACTTGGAGACCATCTGCGATTTATAGGCTTGTCCAGGCTCGGACAGTGGGCGCCCTTCCGACTTGCACCACCGAGTCGATCTCTGTATTGCCACCGCTGCTCGCCCCGCAGGTCACTTGTCGCCCGGATGCGGACGCGAGGCACTGCGCGCGCGTCTGGTGCATGCAATCGCAGGGATATCCGACGCCTCTCCCCTGCACGCACCATGGAAATCTCGAGCTCTCGCCGGAGTAACAGTTACGTATCCCGCGATCCCAAACGCCAATGCAGCAAACAACAGAGACAAGCGCATTGGCGGCTTCTCAGTTCGACGCCCGACTGTTCCAACGGAGCGAACGACCCGTAGTTCCCCTTAGAAGCTCATTAAAGATGGCTTGATGCTGCTGGCAGCGGACGCTGGGGTCAGCAATGAGGAGATCGCCGCGGGTGTCGGGGTTCGCGGCTCGACGGTGATCTGCCTACGCGCCGTGCATGCTTCGCCCGAGTCCACGGCCTACGACATCCGACACCTCTCAGACTTGCTCTAGGTTCTACGTTAGGCGTCACGCGCCCGCAAATCCTTCTCTCCCCAGCCTCCCTCCGGCTCGCACAGCAATCTGCCAAAGCACGATTGATCGACCTACAGAGAGGTGACGAATCTCATCCCAATGCCGCATTAGGCAATCAATTTGGGCAACTTTGAATTTGGAGAAAGGTGGCTCCACCACACGTTTGTCCTCGGTTCTGATGGCTACTCCAGCAGGCCAGGCGTCTGTTCCACTTAGGATGCGGATGTTTACCACCATCGGAATGACGAAGGGCGCCCTGTCATTCAAGCGGCTGGTGTCGACCATCGCTTGTCTTGATCGAGCAGAGCAAAGATGTCGTCGGCCGCGACCGGCCGACCGATGAGGTATCCTTGCACTTCGTCACAATTGGCTTTTCGCAAATAGTCGAGCTGCTCGGCGGTTTCGACGCCTTCGGCGACCACGCCGATCTGCAGGTCCTGCGTCAGTGTGATGATTGATTTTACGATCGCCGCGCTCTCTGGTCGGCTCAACATGTCTCGTATGAAGGACTGATCGATCTTGATGCGAGTGTAAGGCAGTTTTAGTAAATAGGTCAGCGACGAATATCCCGTCCCGAAATCGTCAAGTGCCACCGTCACTCCCAATTGTAGGAGTGCGTTCAGGATCGATGATGCCGGCGCGTACTTCGAGATCAGCATTGACTCGGTTATTTCGATTTCGAGACGATGAGGAGCAACTCTGGCTTGGGAGAGGGCCTGCACGATTGTCTCAAGGATGCTGACGTTATGGAACTGAGCTGCCGAAAAATTCACGGCGATCCTGAGGTCCGACGGCCAGTTCGACAGCGTCGCGCAGGCGCGTCGCACCACCCACTCACCGATTCCGTGGATCAGTCCGGTCTCTTCGGCGATTGGGATGAACTCGGTCGGGGAAATTACCCCACGGACGGGATGCCGCCAGCGCAGCAAAGCCTCAAAGCCGGTGACGCGGTCCTCTCGAATATCAAAGAATGGTTGGTAAAGAAGGAATAGCTCGTCTCTGTCGATCGCGAGTTCCAGATCCCGCTGCAACGCTCTGTGCTCGTGCGCTGATTTGTCATCGGAGATCTCATAGAAACAGATCGTTCCCGGACCCGCTTGCTTGGCGCGATAGAGCGCAATGTCGGCATTCCTCAGGAGCTCATGAGGTACGTCGCCATCGCGCGGCGCCACTGCGATGCCGACGCTGGTCGCTCCCGCGATCTCACATTTTTCGATGGCGAATGGTTCGGCGAAGGCGCCGACGAACCGCTCGGCGACTTCGAAGGCATCCTCAACCTTGGTCAGATTGGTCATAACAAGCGCAAATTCATCGCCGCCGATGCGCGCAACAGTATCAGTCTGCCGTACGCATCGCTGTAGTCTCGCCGCAGTCTGCACGAGAAAGTCATCGCCAGCGGGATGGCCGAATTTGTCGTTCACTTCCTTGAAGCGATCGAGGTCGAGGAGAAGAACCGCGAACTCCTCGCCCGTGCGGGCGAGCCTGTTGCGGGCACCTTCGAGGCACTCATTGAAGGCAAAACGGTTCGGCAGTTGGGTCAGCGGATCCCGTCGACCCCTCCTTTCGGCCTCCAGTTGAGCAATGGTGCGTCTGGTAAACGCGAAGGAATTGGCGAAAACGCCGCGCAGGAGCACGAAGCCATAGGCCACGACCAGAATAGCGACGAGCAGATAGGCGAAATCGTCGTTTCTGCCGAGGCAAATTGCCGTACCCACAAAGATCGGAGCCGTGAACGCAACTGCCGCCACCGGAATCGTGGCGAAGGCGAATGCGCCACCTGCAAGCATTCCAGAGCAGAGACACGTTATGACGAGCTGCCCGCCATTGGAGGCGCTCGCGAAGAAAGCCACCGGCACAATTGCCCAGGCGGTTCCGAGAACCAGCGCATTCCGTACCAACCGGTGCATGGCCTGGCGCGACACGAACTGGGGCTTCGTCATCAGTCGTGATGAACGCGCTTTCAGGCCTATCGATAGCGCGCCGCAGACGACAGTCGCCGCCCAGATCAGGGCAACGTTTCTGTCTGGCGAATGCCAAAGCGCAATGGCGAGCTCGGTCGCATTGCAGGCGTTGGCCAGCATGATGCCCACCGAATAGCCAAGCACGAGGGAGACCTGCTCGGCACGGATGTATCCTGCAACCGTTTCATCGGTGGCCGGCCCGCCAAATGCCGCCAAATCTCCGGCTAGGAGCTTCGAGAGCCAGGAGCTCAGATATGCTCTCATTCCGGGACCCTGCAGGACTGGTTATAACGTTTGGCGCCAGCTCCGGAAGGTCGCGGCAAATCTTTGACAAAAGATAAACTCTTGATTGTACCAGCCGCCTAGCGCCGCCTCACGGCGCGCAGGAATCATTGCTGAGGGTTTGGCCGGTTACTGCGCAACTCCGTTCGTTTCGTACAGACCTATTGCTTTGATAGATCGCTAGTTCGAGTTAACTCGCGTGATGACAGTTTCAGCGCCATCTGGATGAAACGGCGAGGTGTGAGATCGATCGGGCTTGACGAAGGTTTGGCGACGCAGCATTCCGCGGTTGAGCCGCTTGCTCCGACGACCTTCTCTTTGCGTGGCCCTCGCAGTTCGCTGTCTCCCTGCACGGCACGCCAGCCAATAAGACCGCCGGTCTTTCGGCAGAGGTGCCGTTGATCCCTTTTGTTCGATCGAGCCAGCCTCCTCGACCCGTCGGTCCACGCAATCAAAACTCGACAACCCGGTTGGATGCCCGCGCAGCAAAAAGAAACGCAGGACAACTGGAGCTGATCGCCGTCAGTTGACGCCGCGATGACGCTTTCTTTCAATTTCAATGACCGCACGCAAAACTGCCCGACATGCCTCGTCGTCGCTGACGGAGCGTCCCTTTCGTACAAGCCTGAGGCTCACCACATCCGGGCTAGTCGCTCAGCTGATGGCGCAATGGATGGGCAAGCTCGGCTTCGAGCTCGAGATCGTGGCCGACTACATCTTTAGCGAGGTCAAGATGATGGTAATGCGATGCATCATGCATCGGCGATTTGAACGCAACCGGCAAGGCGCCAGCTTCTGGAAAGACGAATAGTCAGCCGCTACCGACTCGGGCATGGCGTCGAGATCAAAGGGTTAGGCCGGGCGAAGTTTATTTCGATCGGCGGGCGCTGACAGTGTGTTTTCGTCGGGCCGAGAACTCAATCAGAACGCGGCCACACTTCGTTTCGGCTTGATATTGGCTGTTGGGATAAAGATTATCACGACATGGGAGAGGCTTATGCCTCTCAAAAAGATTGTCGAAAGCGAAATCGTCGTGGTTGGGAAACGCCAAAAAATTCATCTGTCGTTCCCTGCCTCTCGGGCGATCCAAATCGTTCCGAAAGCAGCGATTTCGCGGCCGTAAACGCCCGGACTGGTTCCCGATCCGAGTCATGCCGAATTAAAACCTGCGCTAGGCGATCATCTCCATCCATCTGAAAAACGACATGGAAAGAGTGCTCGCCGATTTTGACTTCGGGAATCTATATCTCCGAATAGAAAGAGCCATATTGTTCGCGCGGGTCGATTTTCAAATTTTCTGAGCCAACTGCGGCGATGATTTCCGTGTTTTGCATCCCCCAGCGGGTGCTCTGCCAGCCGGGCACGTCAGGAGGCGCTGTAACCATCTAAATTGAACTCACGGCTATAAGATACACCTAAGCTTACCAGCACAATCAAAGGTCGAGCAAGCGCCGGGCCAAGCGCGCAAGCGAAAAGACCGGAGCTAGCAGTCACGCCACTGCGCCGGAGGAGCTTGTGGCCGGAGAGGTTGTTCTGATGCCTTCGTGGCAACGACCGCCAAACACCAACAAACGACAGTGTCGTGCTACTGCCGATAATGACGCGGTGTCGCATTCGAACCCACTCTAACCTGAGACCATTGGCGATTTATAGGCTTGTCCGGGCTCGGCCAGTGCCGGGGCCACCCTTCCGACATGCACTAGCGATGTCGATCTCTGTATTGCCGCCGCTGCTCGCCAAATGCCGCACGTGGATTGAGCCTGCACGTCACGTTTTGCCCGGACGCGGACGCGAGGCACTGCGCACGTGAGCAGTTACGTACCCCGCGATCCCAAACGTCAACGCAGTAGACAAACAGAGACACACGCATTGGTGACTCCTCAGTTCGAATGCCCGATTGTTCCAACGGAGCGAACGATCTGTAGTTCCCTCGAAGCTCCATTAGAGACGGCTCGGACCCGCTGAGAGCTCTAAAATTCGCGTGTCGGCATATGCACGCAGAATTCCCGGCGTTCAGTGCGTGCTCATGTCAACGCCGCGATAGCCGGTCCGACGCGCCGCATCGATCATCGACCGATGTCCGCTTTACGCCGGCACACTCCGACTGACGGCTGCAATCTCGCTCTAAAATTTCATTCAAACTCGTATGCGGGGTCTTCGACCGAGTGCCAATCCCTCATATAAGAAATTGCAAAGTTTCTTACTTCCTAATCTCGAAACTGCGCGACGTGGACAAGGTCTGCGTTTCCTGCGGGCCGAGCTGCCGGGCAAGGTCGCGTCCGCTCTCGGCCGATGCGTTGTTCTGTGTCACAGAGGTCTCCTGGGAATTGCCGATTGCATTTCTTCTGCCGAGCGAGTGAACGGCTCGATCTGGCGGTAGCAGCCGATCTCGCGCGCAATGTCCATCATTTGATGAGGGTCTCCGGCCGCGGTGATGAAATCCTTCACCGCCTTCATTGCCGGCTCGTCTCCGAACTTGCCGCGGTAACGCAGCATGTCCACGACTGCCCTGGCGGGGCTCGTTACCGGTACTCCGCCAAACGTCATCGTATCCACGCTGATCCGCATCATCGGCTCCTGCCAAAACAAGGTGCGGACTGGATCGCGCCGACTGTCCGTCGCCGGATTCTTGACGTTGTTGCGGTCGACGGCATACCAGATTTACCAAGGCATCTCGTCGGACAAGCGCCGAACTGAAGCCGCTGAACTCAAGCAAACGACGCCGCCGGGATTGATGGAGCAGGCAGCGCGGGAGTTTCTGAAGCGCCGCTGATTTACGGGCGCGGCCGCGCCGCCGGCGAGACCGACATGCCTCTGCAGAGCCTCCCCGACAAATCGAACTACACCTGGCAGGACGTCATGGAACGCGAATTCCGCTTTGACAACCCAGATCTATCTCGCGGCAGCGTCCCGGCAAAGAGCATCTGACGGACGCGACTGATCGGCGAATGGCGTCAACTAGCGAAGCCGAGCCCGCACTCTGACGCGCAGCCCGGGATCGAGACGTTCGTACGCGATCTCGCCTTCGAGCTGCTGGGTGAGCAGATCGACGATCCGCGAACCCAATCCTCCGGGCTCTGCTGCGCCCGAAACACCGATGCCGTTGTCGGCGACCGACAACTCCAGGCAGTCTCCGCCGGAGAACGTGACCACTACGTGGCCCGGCCTATTGGCGGGAAATGCGTACTTCAGCGCGTTGGTGACGAGCTCGCTCGCGATCATGCCGATCGCGAGCGCGTGTTCGTTCGGCAGATCGATGTCGTCGGAAACCACCTGGAAGGCGACGGGTCCGGACGGAGCCAAGGATTGGAACACCTTTCCGACCACGTTGGTCAGGAAGTGGCGCATGTTGACGGAGCGCGAGTCCTGCTTGAGCGAGAGATGGTCGTAGACCTCGGCCATGACCTGCAGCCTGCGCGCGGTGGCGTCCAGAGCGACTGCGACTTCGGGCCCGCCGTTCTTGGCCTGCAGCCTCATCATCCCGCTCAGGACGGCGAGATTGTTCTTGGTGCGGTGCGCCATTTCCTGCAGCAGCACCGCCTTGGTTTTGTCGGCCAGCATGACACGCCGGAGTTCGGCGCGCTGAAACTCGGCAACAGCGGCGGCGCCGGCCGCCGTGATCGCGAAGAGAACATTCGTGGCGAGGAAGTCGAAGCCGACCGCTCCCGCGTAGCTGACATAGGAGCCCACGCAAACTGCGACGATTGCGGCAAATATCCCACAGCCGCTGTCGAAGAGCAGGCCCGAGAGAAACACGCCGGGCAGCAGCAAGAAGTATCCTGGCGTGCCGGTCTGCATCTGGAGCGCCATCTGCAGCACCGCGCACGCCAGCATGATGCACGCAGAAATGCAGTATCGGACCACGCTTGGGAGCCTGTGCTCCAGGATCAGCGGGTAGAGCCTGTTGATGGAATTCAAGAACTGCGCGAGGTTGTCGGTGATCGGCGGGAGCTCCTAAACGAACGCAAACTTTATAGTCGGACGCTGAACCAAATTTATGCCTGCGCCGACGATTAGGCCGACTTCCGGGTAGTGAGATCCAGCAGGGCGCTGTCCGCTGCGCCCCGCAGCTCATCGAGGTCGATCCTTCCGGCGCGAGCGGCCCTCATCAAGTGCATCGCGACATACTTTCGGCTTTCATGGTCGCCGCCGTGGCCGGATAGCTGGCGGCAGACCTCTTCCAGCACGAGGTCCAGCCTCGCCCGGATGCGCGCGTCGAACTCGTTCATCGCGGCCTCCATCGGCTCGCCCGAGATCACCCCGACATCGTTGGGGCCGTGCCAAGGGCGCTTCTGCCGATCCGCCTCAAGTCATCAGCCGAGGTCTTTCCGTGGCTCGCCGCTTCGAGGATCTTGGAAGCGACATGAGCGCGCGCGGCGGTTTCATAGCGGGAAATATTTTTGCAGACTTCGTCCAGGACCGCGCGCAGCAGCGCGGTCGTTTCGGCATCGAACATCGAGAGCCCCGTCGTCAGGAAACCCGCCAAGAACATAGGACCGCTCCGTCAATTCCGAATTCACCCATGTTAAGGCGGAGCGTGGCAATTGAATTCTGCGACGCAGCGTATGTACCTTGACGAAGTCACTCGCCTGTTTTGAAATCGGCGCCATTGTCGCGTGGGGGTGATTTTGGATAGCGAGTTTTCAAGCAGCAGGCGCTACGCGTCCGCGATCTCACCGAGAAAGCGGATCAGTTCACAAGGAAGCGGCTGCTGGCTCTGGCCGACAGATACGACGCCAAGGCGGGTGGGCCCTCAAACGCATCGCGGATGATCGACCGGCAGGTTCCCCGCGCTTGGCCACTTTCGAACTCCGGTCACTCGGGCGAGGCATATAAATATCTAGGCCTGGCGCGGCCGTCGAAATCAAGTGCGCCGCTTGCGACGGAAAGGGACGTCCTCCCGTGCAGAACATCGCCGCCGGTCGCAGGATCTATTCCGGCCCTGCAGCAGGTGCGATGGCAAGTGTCGGATTTACGAGGCCTCCTCACCTACGGCGCCCGCATGCCGGCGGCTCTGCGGCCGCGACCGGCCGACTGACGAAGGCTCAGGCGGGAGCTGAGCTCTGGTTGTGCTGCTGGCTCGGTCGGGCGATCCGTGCAGCGCCCTGCCAGTGGCGGGCGAATGGTGCGTTAGATCACTGAGTGACACGATGCCGACGAGACGCTTGTCGCGGTCCATGACCGGCAGCCGCCGCACCTGGATGTCGCTCATGTTGGTGCAGACGTGGGATATATCCTCGTCCTCGAAGCAGTATTTCACCTCGTCCGTCATCGCGTCGCGGACCTTGGCCTTCGGCCCTTGCCTTCCGCGATGCCGCGCACCGCGATGTCGCGGTCGGTGATCATGCCGACGAGCCCGTCGCCGTCGGCGACGGGCAGAATGCCGCAATCGCAGTCCTTCATAAGCTTCGCCGCGCGCAGGAGCGTGTCGTTGGGACTGGCGAGTTTCGCATCGCGTGTCATCACCTCGCTGATCTTCATGGCCATCTCCTATGTACGCCACCATCCGGAACTCTGGGGAACGAACCCGGTGGCTTCTTCGAATCCTTACCGAACATCGGCTCAACGGAGCCGGTGTCTAACCCGTTTCTGGCCCCGTTCGATGGCGCCCCGCCACGCCAGGCGTCAGACGGCTGCCCTCGTCGCCCTGGAGATCGGGAACGCTCGATGGCGCCTCTTCGTCCAATTCTCGAAGCCGATCGATCCGACGTCTGAGGCCGTCCGGCAGTTCTCCGTCTTGGCCAAGGGACGCTTGCAATCTTTCGCCGATCTCTCGGACGATTGCGCGGCTGTGCGCGTGGTCGATATCGATGCGGTCTCGCATGGCGAACCTCCTTGCGAACCCCCACGAACGAGGTCCCAGCGCCCGGCAGACCGAGCAGATGTCGAGACCGCCGCCTTAGGCTATCAGCCGCACACTATGCCGTGATCGACGTTCATCCTCACGTATCTGCTACAGCGGATCAGCGAAGCCGGGCTCATCCGAACTCATTGGAGCCGACTCCGGCGAGCTCCCCAGCGGCCGTGGTGGCACGTATCCCTCGGCGGCCACGTAGCTGACGGGTCGCTCCGAGACCATAATCAGGTTCCATATTCTTAATTATAACCCTATAATGGGTTGATTATTGGTTTCTGGAAGAATAAATAGCCCTTAAAGGGGTCGATTGTGAAGCTTACCGTACAGACGTTTTTGGGCGGCGCGTGGCATGACGCCGCCGTCATAACGCTTGCCCATGCCGAGAATGGGATCGGAAGCCGGTCTCCGGCCGGCTACGAGATGAGCTATTTCTATGAGCACGGAACGACAAAGAATCCGGTTCGCGACCTTCGGGCGTACTCGGTGGCCGCGCCAATCGACCTCGAGGACCGGACGGCGGACACTTGGCCGGCCTTCCTGCTGGATCTGATCCCTCAGGGAAAGCAGGCAGACCGTATGGCCGCGTTTCTCGGTCTCAAAGCAAGCGATCCAGCGACCCAGATCAAGCTGCTGCTGCGATCGGCCGGCGCTCCAGTTGGCAATCTCCGCATAAAGGAGGCACGCGAGGAAGAAGTCCAGCGCATCGAAAAGATGGTCCGGATCGGCGTCTCAATGGACGACGTTCTAGCGCGTACAGACCATTTCCTCGCGATGGCGGACGACCTTGCCCTTATCGCCTCCGGCTCCAGCGGTCTTCAGGGCGACTGGCCGAAGGTCGCGCTCACAAAGTCGATGGCGGACGGACTCTGGTATCCCGATCCGATGGTAGCCGACGATGATGCCGGGGACCATGTGATCGCCAAGTTGCTTCGAAGCGAGGAAGGAATCGACCAGCGGATCCTTCGATCAGAGGCCGCCTATGCGAAGGTCGCAAAGGATTTCGGGTTGCATGTCGAGCGGACCAGCACACACGGCAACGGCGTGCTGGTCGTGCCGAGGTTCGACCGCGGCAGAGATTCCAGCGGACTGATCCGGTACGGTCAGGAGAGCCTCGTGTCCGCGATCGGCGTCGCGGCGTTCGGGCATCTGGAGAAGCACGAAACCTATGTCGCGAAGCTTCAAGAGGTCTCTTCTGACCCGCTCGCGGACACGATCGAATACCTGCGGCGCGACATGCTCAATCTCGCGATGGGCAATCCGGACAACCACGGCAGAAACACCGCGTTGCGCAAGTTTCCCGACGGCCAGGTGCGTCTGTCGCCGCTATTCGATTTCGCGCCGATGCGCATCTCGCTCGCGGGGATCATGAGGTCCACGAAGTGGGCCTGCATGGCTTTTGCCGGCGGCAGTGACATCGAGCCGGATTGGCGCCTGATCTGCGACGCCGTCGCGAGGCCCGGCGTGCCGGCGGACGATCTCATGGCCGCGCTCGCCGAGAAGGAGGACTTACTTCGCGCACTGCCTGAAGCGGCGCGGATGTACGGTGTGCCGGACAGCGTCATTGCCAGCGCCGTTGTGCGCGGCGACGATATGGCCGACAAGGTCGCGAGGCTGCGGAATCGACCGACTTATGGATAGACGATGCCGAGGATACGAAAGCCCACTCGGGAAGAGATATGGGATCGCCGCGCCGCGATCAACGAGAAAGCGCGGAGCGCGCAACTGCGGCTGCCAGAAGGCATCGCTGAAATGCGGCATGCGCTCGGACTTTCTCAAGCTGAATTCGCGAAGGTATTTTCACTCACCACTCGACAAGTCTCCGAGATGGAGCGGGGCGGCGCCAATCCGACGGTAGCGACCCTCGAGCGCATAGGTCGCGTATTCGGTTTCCAGATCGGCTTCGTACCGCGCGCGACGCCCGGCGCTCCGTGAGAATGTCTTCGACCTCGTCTTGTGGTGGTTGCGAACGACCACAATCTAAAGGTCCTAGCCATGGCATCTCAATATGAAGATGATGTAGCCTTTCCTCCATCTGTTTGCTGCCCGCTCGGATGGTGAGTGGTGAAGCCCATTAACCTCGCAATTTCGGCAATCGTCAACCAGCGCCACTATCACGCTCTTGGTTGCGAGTTTCACTTCGAGAGCCGACCGGCTTTGGTACGATCCGGCGCCTAGGCAAGCCGGACCAGAGGCACCAATGCCAGCGCCAGCGCGGCCATTATACTGTTTTTGCGAATTTAGTATAACATCCACTTCCGGATCTAAGTTGGCTACGGACGCCCGGCGCGACACACAAAAGCGACCTCTCCCAGCGGTTCTGCGCGGCAGCTCCCTGTGCGCCGATCAAATCGTCTTGGCTGTATTTCCCGCACCTAGCTAAAGCAAGGATCTGACGCGCCGCAAGGACGACAGATAGCCGCTTCAAGCAGCCGCACCCGAAGTGGTTGACACGCTCTTAGGGACCAAAACCCAAACAGCCGCAGGCGGTCTTAGATCAACGACTGCTCGTGATCTAACCGCTAAAGAGGCATCCGGTTAGGCCGAACAGAGATGCCCCCGGTGTAATGCAAGGGATGACCTGCAGCACAATGATGAGCCGATCGAGCCCCCCGATAAAAGCGCCGTGCGATCCACCGCCCTGCAGCGCGAGATCGACCAGTACGGCATCACACGCTTGGCCCGCGCGTATTTGCGGCTCCTTCAAGGACATGGCGGGCTCCGACTGACGTGCGGCCACGTCGCGGCCGGCGAAAAACAGACAAAGATGCCATCAGTTCCTGCCAGGGAGCGGTTGCGGGAGTGGTCGCGGGCGCTCGATTCCTGGCCTACCAGGTCTCGGAGGCCGCGTGACCGGGCGGTGGCCTGGCCGTCGCCATCCGTGCCATCCCGCCGGACCACCCCAGCCCATGCCGCGCCTTGAGCTAAAACCACATCGATACCAGCCGCCACCGCGCCATCCCCTGTTGTACCAACAATAGCGATGGCCTCTCCAGGTGAACTGGACAGTTTCCGCGAGACGAAGCTCGTCGGCAGCCTGACGCAAGCCCAGCGGCGCCATAAGGCCGGCTTCCGAACGACCGCTGGTCGCCGTAATCCCGGCCGAAGCAATCCCAAGTGCGAGCCCCCATAATAGCAATCTTCGCATGATTTTCTCCCGGCTTTTGATAGCGCGGAAAAGAGCCGGCTGAGCAGCCGCGGAGCCGCACGGCCGCGCCCGGCCTCCTTCGCGGGCGATCCTGCCCAGGGACCGATGCCGCTGCGCACTGATCCCTGCGCGAAACTGCAGCGTGGCTGCCACAGCGACTGCCGTGACAGCGCAGCTACTACTCTTCCCGGCGATGCTTTGACATGGCGCCAGGCTTTGGCTCACACGCTAGGCAGCCTTGGCCTGAGTTACGGCCGCGAGAGTGTCGCGAAGGTGCTGCTCCTTCTTTTCATCGAGCGAGGTCGTCAGGACGATCCCTCCCGCATCCTTGATCGCATTGAGAACCTTGTCCGAGGTCATGGACTTGATCAGCAGGAACAGAACGGCATCTCCCGATTTCACCTTCGACGCGAGATCCTTCATGAACTGGTCTCTGATCCCGAAATCGGTCAGCGCACCGCTCAAAGCGCCTGCGCCGGCTCCGAGAGCCACGCCGAGAAGGGGATTTAGGAATACCATCCCCAAGAGCAGTCCCCAGAAGCTGCCACTGGCGGCGCCGGTCATGGTGGTGTTCACGAGCTGATTGAGCTTTACAGCGTCCCCGGTTTTGACTGCGATAACGGCATCGCTGATCGTGATCAGGTACTCGCTCTGAAGCTTGAGTATTTTTTGCCGAACTTCCTCTGCTTTGACTTCGGATGGGTACACGATCGCAACGAGATCTGACATTGAACACTCCCTGATGGCTCGAAGTGCTGCCCCTATTCCGCGCGTGATGCACGGCCGAAACTTAGCACAGACCCGAAAGTCTCTTGCCGCGCAATCATGCGCGCAGCTTCACAATCCCGAGATGTTTTTAGCGTTCGGTGCAATTAAGTAAGCGACATTGTCGCATGTGTCTCGAACAAGGACTCGCCGCAAGCCTGTCTGCCGCGCTCTTCTGAGTTCAACCCGTGCGACAAAAAAAACGTCGCTTGATGCGCCGGATGACAAGTCCTCATCCCGTGCTGACTTCAGGGCGCCGCTGCTTTAGCTTGATTGGTTCAATTGTCGGTGCACTGCGAAGAGAGCACGCATGTCGACGGCGATCTCGGTCCTCGGTGGAGTTGGTTTGTTCCTGCTTGGCATGAGCGTCATGACCGCCGGCCTCAAGGGACTCGCCGGATCCAAATTGCGGACAGTCCTGAGCAAGGCAGCAGCGACCCCGCTATCCGGTGCGCTGTGGGGCGCCATCGTGACCTTGATCGTGCAATCGTCCAGCGCCACGACGATGACCACCATCGGTCTGGTAAGCGCGGGCGTGCTGACCTTTCCGCAGGGGCTGGCCCTGGTGTTCGGTGCGAACGTCGGAACCACGGGAACCGGCTGGCTCGTTGCGCTGATCGGCGTTCGCGTCTCCCTCACGGCCGCGGCGCTCCCGATGATTTTCGTCGGCGCATTGATCAAGCTGTTGGGCGGTGGCCGTGTATCCGCAGCGGGAGCAGCCCTTGCGGGGTTCGCGCTGGTGCTGTTCGCGCTGACGACCCTGCAGCAGGGCATGGGAGGACTGGCCGAACGGTTGCACCCGGCGGACTTGCCGGCCGTTCTCGGCGCCACCTGGTGGGCCGGCTTGTACGGGGTGCTGGCGCTGGCCGTCGTCGGACTGGTGATGACCGCCGTGATGCAATCGTCGACCGCGGCTATCGCGGTGACGCTCTCGGCACACTATGCTGGAGCCATCGGCCTAGACCAGGCATGCGCACTGATCATTGGGCAGAACATCGGAACGGCGACCAGTTCCGCCATGGCGGCAATCGGCGCGAGCAGCACCGCCAAGCGATTGGCCTTGGCGTACATCCTGTTCAAGCTGATTGCGGCGGCTATTGCGCTGGTGCTCTTCCCCGTGACCATTCCCCTTCTGGTCCGCGCCTCAGACAGCATTGGTGGTGTAACGCTGCTTGCAGCTTATCACACCGCCTACAACGTCATCGGCGTCCTGGTGCTGCTGCCTGTGATCAATGGCTTTACCTGGTTCGTCGAGCGCATCCTGCCCGAACGAGGCTCACCGCTGACCAGGTGCCTGGATCCGGCAGCGCTCGCGACCCCGATCGCAACCGTCGAGGCAGTGCGACGCACGGTCGCGCGCGCGCTTGAAGCCATGTGCGGATCATTGGCGACAGCACTGTCAACAGCGAGTCAGGACGCCTCCGTCTCGGCGAGACAGAACACAGTGCCAGCGGGGGAAGCTGCCTCTGCCCTGCGCCAGGCGCAGGAGTTCATATCAGAAGTAAGTGGACCTCCTGAATCGCAGAATGAGCAGCGGCGGCTCACCAGCACGGTACATGCACTTGACCACGCGTCTCGCCTGGCCGAAACCTTCGGCGAGGAAATCGAACTCGGTCGGCTCCCCAGCGGCTCCCAGGACATGCGCGCGGTGGAACTCTGCGTGGAGGCCATGCGTAGCGCGGCATCGCTCGCCGCTGAAGTCGCTGTCGTGCCCGACGCTTCCGATTCCGCCAGAAAGATCAAGCCGAGAACAGCGCCGACGCGGTCGCACCACCCAGGGAAGGCACTCGCCACAGCCGAGACATCGACCGAGCAGGCCCTTGCCCATCTGGAGCACTGCGCGAAAGCGCTCGGCGAAGTGCTGAGAGACCACCGCAAGGTTACGCTCGGCCTGGTGGCCAGTGGAGCGGTGACGGCGGACGAAGCGATCGCTCGTGTCGATGCTGTCCGGCGCCTTGATGCGCTCGCGCATCACGGCTGGCGTTCCGCCGCGCACCTTCTCGGTCGCGGCGCATAGCGCGTTGCATTCGATCGCTTCGATGCAGGCCGCGGGACCGGGGTATAGTTCGTGGCGTGCGATCAAGCCGAGATCGTCGATATGGTACTCTCTTTATTATCTAAGATGGGCGGACCAAGCCAGGCGCAGGTCGTCGGCTCAGTCAAAGGGACCAGCGACAGATCCAGCGGTTCGATCCGAGCCACCGCGAGCCATGAAGCGGCAAGGCAGGACGCACCCGTCCTGCTCGATCGCTTCTGCCCGTGAGAGCCGGTAATCTGGACCATCAACGACTACGAACTCGATCTCTACAATGGCAGTATCGGAAGCGTCGTGGACCGAGCCGAGATGGAGCAAGGACCGGCGCTCGAGATCTCCTTCGACGGCGAATCGAAGCTGGTGCCGGCCTACGCCCTTCCGGACCTCGAGCTCGCGTATGCGATCACCTGCCACAAGGCCCAGGGCAGCGCCTTCCCGAAGGTCATCATCCCGGTCGTGGAAAGCCGCATTCTTGATCGAACCCTGATCTACGTGGTGGCGCTCACCAGGGCGAAGCGACGGGTCGTCTTCGTAGGAGACCACCAGGCGCTCTCGCAGGCCATCCAAGCCGACTCTTTCTCGTCGCGACGGGACACTGGCCTGGGAGCGTCGCCATGCCGAGTATATCGACCAATTCCAGGAACCGTTGTCCGAAAAACGCTCGTTCGGCTTCGAGCGCTAGGAGAGACCGCGCCGTTCTCGCGGCGAGCCTTATTGGGGCCGCTTCGAACACCAGCACGAAGTCACCACCACGCTCCGGGACATCTCGGCTGGTCCGGCGCGGGTCTTATATTTTGACTAGCATTTCAGTTGCGGTCTCGCGCGAAGGAGCACCGATCTCCTATGCGCGCAAAACGCGAACCCGCATGACCTAGCTCGCCGTCAGCTTGATAAACATACGCCTCACTTCATCATCGCGTCAGTCTCTGCGCGAAGGCTTGGCGCGACGCGTGAATAGAACATGTGGCCGCCCCGATAGACCACGAATTTGACCCGCCGCTCCGAGTCAAAGGGTAGCAACTGATCGAGCGCCATCTTCGAACCGAAATAGGGCGTAATAAGATCGAACAGACCGTGCCCGATCAACACGTTCATCTTCGCGTCCCTAGCGAGGATCTGGCGCAGTACCGATAGCGACTGCGGGGGCACTGCCCTTGCGGAAGCTCCAGTGCCGCCAGACCGCGCCGTTGAGCAGTTCATAGGAACCGTCCGGTCGCCAGTTGAGCCTGCGCGTCAGGACATCAACGGCCGCGCACATAAGCTTCGCCGGCTTTCTTTCCTCAAGGATCGCAAGAAGTCAAATACCATCAGCCAAGGGTCTATGACATGCTACCTAGAAAGGCAGAATGGTTGCTGCCGGAACATCGGGCGAACTGTCTATTGTTGGGCAAGGAGTTCGTCGAGCGCGCGAGTGAGTTCATCTACATCAACGTCATCGTCGCACGACTCGGTCGAGATACTTACAACGCTCTCGTCATCGCCATCCTTGGCGTCCCATGCTTTAGAAAGGTACAGTTCAGGTTTATTTGCACGCTGCCATTCACCGTCAGCATTCCTAGTCCACTTATCGGGACGCTGGGCAGGATCAAGCACCATGTTGGCTTCATCCACCTCAACAAAACCCATCGCCGCGAGGCGGGATCGCGCTTCCAGACTGACCGGAGTGGAATTGATCAATGGTCGCTCGCCATCGAGCCGAAGTTGACATTCCAGCAGAATATCCCCCGCGTTGTCGACAAGCGGATGACTAAGCCGAAGAGCTGTGGTGGATGTGATTTCAGTTCGCCCGGGAAACAGTTCCCGCCACTTTTCGCCTTCGAATACCTCATTCATCTGAAATCCGGCTTCTGTCCTTAGAAGCCAAACGCTTTCGTTGCCTAACTCATAGCTGAAATATCGAGCGTCGTCGGTATGTCTTCTGGCCGTACCGGTGCCCTCAGCCAGACTTGCCGTACGCGCAGCTTTGAGGATACGAAAGGCGAGTACTCTTGTGAGTTCGCCGCGATATGCTTGATTTCAGCGCCATGAAAATCCTTCATTTTGTCTTTGAATTGAGACCTTGTGATCTCGATGACAGGAGGTCGCTGAGCGAGGAAGTACGACGGTGCTGCCGCCGCAGACGAACTAGCGTTCGGATTCGGCGTCGACTGAATGTCTGCAAGCACGTCCACAAACCTCGGGGTATCTGTATCAGGTTGCGCGGCACTGTTTACTGAGTGCTCGATTTCACCAATTTCCCTTGCATGCGGGAGCGATTCGATACTCGACGAGCTGATAGTCCGGTTATGCATGGTAAGTCGTACTCTTATCCGCGTCGTTCTTGTCGCATGGAGCCATTCCGAGTCCGGCCGCAAACAACGAGCTGAGACTGTACAATATGACGCGACGCACGATTCAAGCCCCTTCGATGGTTCGTTGCGTGAGAACTTGCGGCTCAACCCTGAGCGCCGTCAGTCGTCAGTGGCGGTGACCGTCGATCCTCGAGCATCTTTGATTGCTTCTCCGGCGCTTAGGATGCGCCGTTGATAGGGATCCTCCTCCCACATTCGGTCGGAGATATCCCAGATCCACTCCTCGAACGGCGAGACCGCAAATGCAACGAAGCGACGGCTATGCCCGAAGTCAAAGTTAGTGCCGACCGCGCAGGCGCGGAAGAACTCCGCCAAGCGCAGTGCTTGAGTGACTTTTTGTCCCGTCGACGATTTCTCTCCGAAATCGTTGCGGTTTTCGCGATTTCGTAATTGAGGGGCCGACCGCTCGATACGCACTCGAACAAATGCAATTCGATCGTCGCCACGGCGTCCAACTTTCTGGACGAACCGATGATCGCCTTCTGTCCTCACGTTCAGCGAGGGTAAGATCAGGGACTCGATGGTGCGACGGGATGATCTGTGAACTTGAGGCTGGACGGCAGAACAACATGCGTCGAGCCATGATAGAAATAATGGATCGTCTTGGCGCCGGTCTCTTGAACGATATCGCAGAGCCGCGCTTTGCTGGCGTCCAAGGGCTGGTGGCCGTAATCCTTGTGGGGACCAGGTATCCCCCAACGGACCTCACCAGCGAAGAACTCGAAGAGGTGGCTATTCGTCCAGCCAAATGCCGCCTGAAGCGTCAGATGTAGCCTATCAAGGCGCAGGGTGACGGGTACAACAAGCCGACGCATCAAAAGCCCAAAACCTGAAACGGTTAAACGTTATACTCGGGCGCTTCGTCAACCGTAACAGCGGCAGCTCCCGGCGATCCGAAGGGCGGTGATCGCGGTCGGGCACGGGATCGGGCGGCAATTGCGAGTTGGTTTCGTTCGTTGGCCCACGGGTCGCGCCGTCTCCGAATGGCTCGAAATAGAGTGAGATTGACGGCCTGCCGGCGATTCCCTGCTGAACGCATCCAGCAATGCTATTACGTTTGCCTCGTGCGACAGCTTTCGGGCGCGCAGAGCAATGAGGCCGCACGCTGCGTCATGTCAGCGTGCCGCGCGTCCAATCCGCTGTGATCCCCTGCTCAAGCCGCGTTCAGCGCCTGCGCGAGGTCCGCGATCAGATCGGACGGGTTCTCGATCCCGATCGACAGCCGGATGGTGGAATCGAGCACGCCGATCTTTTGGCGAATGTCGGCGGGAACGCCGGAATGGGTCATGGTCGCGGGCAGGCTCGCGAGCGACTCGGTGCCGCCGAGGCTCACCGCCAGCTTGAGGATTTGCAGCGCATTGAGGAATTTCACCGCCGCCTCCTTGCCGCCGACGATGTCGAACGAGAAGGTCGATCCCGCGCCCAGGCATTGTCTCGCGAACACCCGCCCCGAGGGCGAGGCCTGCTCGTGATGACCGAGATAGTGAACCCTGGCGACCTTGGGGTGATCTCGCAGATAGCTCGCCACCAGGCACGCATTCGCATCGGCCTTTTCCATGCGCAGGCTCAGCGTCTCCAATGAGCGGTTGATCATCCAGCACGAATGCGGATCGAGCTGGGTGCCGATGGCGCCGCGCAGCGCCTTGATGCCCTTGATGATCGCCCTCGATCCGAGCGCGGCGCCCGCGATCAGGTCGGAGTGGCCGCCGACATATTTCGTCAGCGAATACAGCGACAGGTCCGCACCGTGCTCGATCGGCCGCTGAAACACCGGGCCGAGCAGCGTGTTGTCGCAGGCGATGATCGGCGTGTGTCCCTGGGCCTTGCCGATAGAATCGGCGATGCGGCGGATCATCGCGATGTCGACGAGGCCGTTGGTCGGATTGGCCGGGGTCTCGATCAGGATCATCGAAACCCGCCCCCTCCCCGTCGCCTCCTCCGCGGCCTGCCTGACGGAGGCTTCATCGATGCCGTCGGCAAAGCCGACCGCGCCGATCGACAGGCGCGCCAGCGTGTTCGTCAGCAGGGTCTCCGTGCCGCCATAGAGCGGCTGGGAGTGCAGGATGACGTCGCCGGGCCGGACGAAGGCGAGGATCGTGGTCGCGATCGCCGCCATGCCCGAGGAGAACAGTGCACAGCTGCCGGTGTGCTCGTAGACCGCGAGCCTGTCCTCGACGATCTCGCTGTTGGGGTGGTTGAAGCGCGAATAGACGAGGCCCGCCCCCATGCCTTCCGGCGGCTCGCGCCGGCCGGCGACGTAATCGAAGAAGTCCTGGCCGTCTTCGGCGGTCTTGAACACGAAGGTCGAGGTCAGGAACACCGGCGGCTTGATGGCGCCCTCCGACAATTGCGGATCATAGCCATAGGTCAGCATCAGGGTTTCCGGATGTAGCATATGGTTGCCGATATGGGTCTTCGACGGGAACGGTTTTACCATGGTTGCCTCGCTGTTCCGATGCTCGCCGCGCGTTGCGGGCCGAATCGGTGGTACACTGGTGCTCACAAAATCGAGCCTGTATGCAGGTTTGCCGGCACCTGCTCCGGCAGCGGATTTCCAGACAGATCTAACTCGGCACCAGCGCTCAACTGCGTCAGTGGGTTCTCGGGTAGGCTGGTTAGCTGGTTGCGCCTAACGGCGAGAGTACGGAGCATAGCGGGTAAGCCCTCCTGCAGACTCGTCAATTGATTGTCGCTGACCTCGAGATACTGGAGCGAATCAGAGAGGATCTCCGGCAGATTCGGTAACTCATTGTAGCTGACGTCGAGAAACTGAAGCGCAGGAGGAAGGGCCTCAGGCAGGCTCGCTAGTCGGTTATCACTCGCGTTGAGATAAGCGAGCACGGCCGGAAGGGCGGGCAAGTGGGTCCGCTGGTTGTGACTGACGTTGGGCGCCCCGAGGGTGGCGGGCAGGCTAGCTATCGGGCAGTCTGGTTAGCCGGTTGAAGGAAACGTCGATTTGCCTGAGGTCGGTCGAAAATCTGGGCAGACTGGTCAGGGACAACGATCCGAGATCGAGATGTTGATCTCTCTCGGAGAGATTTAATCGCGTTAAGGCTTCTTCTCGATCCTCGAGTGGGCCCACGTCCCGTTCGGCAGCCCAATTTTCAACCGTCTGGTCTTGGTCGCCCTCCGCATGAGCTGAATCTGCCGCGTCATAGCTTGTCAGCACTCCGTCCCACTGCGCCCCGGCCTCGTTTTCCTGCCCCTCTCGTTCGTTCGACGGGATCCCATCGCCGCACAGAATCTGCCCTGCCTCAAAGGGATCCATTCCATACTCCCTTGCCAGGACTGAGTAGACTCGGTCCACTACGATACGTTGTAACCTCTGAAGCACTTACCTGTCGGTAAGCTGACGAAGAAGCTTACGATTACCCACATTTTTGAATCAGAGTTTCGCTCCCGTTGCGATATCGATGAATCGCGATAGTCCGCGCCACATGATCAGATTCCCTGGCGGCGCATCGTTGGCGCGGGCGAGATAGCCGCCGAGCCTGGCGATCTTGATGAGATAATGCGACAATGTCTTTCGTTGGGTGCTGACTGGATCTGTCTTTAACGAGCCGATCAAGCAATTGGATTTCAGCTTTGGTCAGCGCAAATTCCGGTGAGACATTTGGCGCTGAACGATTGAGCATCGTCATCCAAAAAATGCGCCAGCTCACAATGCAGAACAGTGAGATTAGATTCGTCAATCGCTGAGTAGTCCGCGGTTGCGAGTCCTCTGCTCTACAGCCGGATTTGAGTATCTGTGGAAGACCTCAATCTTCCATCGCAGAGAATATCATTCGAGTTTCTCGATCGCCCCCCCTCGCGATTGTACCGGAAGATCGGTCAGGAGTTTCCATTCAATCTTCTTTCTGTTCTTTGGCGCTCCTCTTTCATCAGCGTGGATCACAGTCAAAGTCAAAGCGGGATACCGCGACTGCTTGTCAGCGCTTCCCGAACGACGATCAGGAAAGCGCGCACCGCAATTGCGCAGAGAAATTGTTGCTCCTCGGTGGCTACTACACCTCGCAAATGAGGCCGCGATGAAATTGACTGGCCGCCGAGCCAGAGCCCAGCGGCGGGATAGCAAGCAAGTATTTGCAGCCAGAAGCGCTAGAATAGGTTGACAGATATTGCACTTTGCGCGAGTAACGTTACTACGCACAACTACCGTGGTCCCTAAGTGTGGAGTGTGCTCATGGCCGAAGTTCTCTTCCGCGCGGGAATCGTCGCGTTAGGACTTAGCCCGATCGCAATAACAGCCGTTATCCTGCTTATTTGAAGGGTTGCAGCAACCTGCCCGCGCCCCACGCGGGCTGGTAGATGGCCCCAGCAACTGCCTCCACCGGCCCCCAACTAGTTGCTGGGGCCGCTCAATAAAGAGGCGGCTCGGTTGGCGGCGTCTCGGCTTAATGGCCTCGCAGGGCGGCTTGGCGTATCGCTGCCGACCTTACGCAAGGTCGAAACGGGTGACACTGGAATGACCCTCGGGACATTCCTCACCGCTCTATGGCTTCTCGATCTGTCGCCAGACTTAATAACTGCGCTTGATCCAGCAAGGACGAAATTGGCCTGACACGCGAATGGCCGGGATGCCGAAACGAGCCAGACCAGCTGCGAACATGAATCTTGACCAGCTCTGTATGCTACGTCTTCGCGCACTACGTCTTCATCATCAACCACTACGAGCCCGGTGATCGAATCTTCCTTATTGGCTTTAGTCGCGGTGCTTACACCGTCCGCAGCCTGGCGAACTTGCTTATGCTGTGCGGGGTACCGACCAAGACACCAACAGGTCCCCTAATGCGCTTCCGGAAGCAAGTGGACGCCATCGCTACGGAGGTCGTCACGGTGGTGCTTGAGCATGGCGCCGGATATCCACGTGATCAATATGCAGCTGAACGCCTCGAGCAAGCGCGGCGATTTCGCGAGAAATATGGAGTGCCGGCGCTGCCGGCGTTCGCCCGCTTGGAGGCGTTCACGAGCACGGGACCGAGTTTCAAGCCATTGGGTATGGAAGCGGCTTCTTCGATCATCCACGTCAGGGCGTTGTCCGAGAGCCTCGGCTCTATCTCAGGATAGCTATCACCTATATCGGAGTGATTGCCCGCAAACCACATCTGCACCAATTTGGGCGGCCCTTCGGCGTCCGGTTTAGCCGCGGGATCGTCGGCAACGGTGCCCCATTGCACTCGCTGGAAGTCCTTGCGGTTCTCATCTATCGCGTTGGCCGCGCGGCCGAAACGGATGTAGACGCTTAGCAGACGTTCAAAATTCGTCCTTCCACTCTGCGTAGTGCTTGCGCGGAGGGGATTGCGCTATTCGGCCCCGCCACTCCTCAGCCAATGCGATCGCGGCGCTTAGAACCGCAGGATCGGCTTCGAGCAAGGAACGCAGCGCCCCGCGCTCATGAAGATTCACGATCACGTCTGCGAAGGGTTCGACACTTCGTCGCTCCGGGCAGAAGACCAGGACGGTCTGTCCATCCTCAACCAACCGCCAAGCCGTCGCCAGGCAGAGTTCGCGCTGATCGTCGGGAAAGAGGCGCTTTCGTTGGCGCTTTGGCGGAATCCAGTTCGGGGGCGCGGCCCCGGTGAGAAAACGCTGTACCCATGGACCTCGTCTCCCACCCGACGAATATATCCTCGGCGTCCGCTGGAGCGACGCGGAGCTTCTGCTGGCCTTGCGCCGCCTGCATGGTGAGCATGGATATGTCACGCAGAAGCTTCTCGACTGGGACGAGGATACCCCCGGCGCCTATTATTTCGTTAAGCGATTGGTTCGTTCACCCGGGCCAAGGCCTTCGGCCAAGCTGCCGCTCGAGACACATTCGCAAATCATGCTCAGCGCCTGCCAGCGCAAGCGAGAAGGCAAAACAATCAGGCGCCAGCGCCGCCATCCCGGCCAGCGCCCCAAACTTGCCTATCGCACGGATGATCTTTTGCTGGGGCTCAAGCGCCTGGTGGAACGCGAGGGCGGCATTTCCGCGCGATTGATCAACGACGATCCCGAGTTGCCCTGGTCGGCAACCGTGGCTCACCATTTTGGCAAGCTCTCAAAGGCCTATCGCTTGCTCGGTCTCGTCCGCCTGAAAGATAAGCCTGCGCGATTTGGCTTGCGACGACGATAGCTGGCGATACTACTCATGTGCGCGACGAGCCGCTCAGACATTGACCGCTTAGTTGCTTGGACCGGCACAGCGCCGAGCATACATTTAAGCGCCTCCCGCGATCTTATTCCATATACGAGGCACTCCAAACCCTGAGGGCCCGGGGTGCCAGACTGGTATCGACTAATTTGCTCCAGGACTTGCCCACTTCGATCCAGCGGCATTTCCGCGCTGGCAAGGTCTCCAGCATTTTTTGGGCGATGGGTGCAAGACTCGCAGCTTCGGAGTTTGGGGCAAGGCCAGCATGTTCAAGGATTTTCACAGCGGCCTCTTGGGATCGCGTCCACGCTGCTTCGGTGAACCTCCTCTCCGAGAAGTACTCAAAACAGGTGCGAAACGTCAGAGCGCGGCCGATGATCTTATGGTTTGGTAGCCCCGTCTCACTCAGCCATCGGCGCAAATGGTCACACCACTCCTGGCTGCTGAAATCGAGAAGATTGCCACCTTCGAAAATCAAAAGCGCCGCCATGCCGGCGATTTCGCATCGCACGTCTTCATCTTGCTTTTCGAACCAGTGGCGGATTGCTTGCAAGGGCGTCCTCGGCCGATTTACGGCCGATATCTTTGTCGCGCCGGTCCGATTGAACGGGACGACGTTTTCCAGTGGGGGCATGCGCGGCCAGGGCCTCCCCTTTGCGTCCCATAAGACCCAACGCTCTGCGATCGCTTTTGCTTCTTCCGGCGACCTGGTTCGCCAAAGCTCCTTGAGCGCCTCGTCGACGTAGTATGAAACATCCGCCTTCAGGCCGCATGTACGCGCGATTGCTGCGAGGCGTCCGGCGTCAAGGAGCCGGGCCGCGAAGTTGTTCTCTGCGTTCATTTTCCGAGGTCTTTCGCGCCCTCTCCAGCGCGTCCCGCTCATTCTGCTCTAAACACACTACGAAACGCTATTCACGCCGTTGGAAGTTAGCGGCAACGTGACAAGACGCCCGTCGGTATCGGCCGAGCAGACGCCCTCTTGATTTATGTCACGCGCCGCTAAACTCAGCGGCCAGCCACGGCCTCAACTTGCAATGGTAGCCAAGCCTGGAGAAGCCCCTAGGCATAGCTAGGGTTTGCATTCTTCGTGCCAACCAATAGTCGACAGTTCGCACCATGCCTGTGTTGGCTTTGTCTGCTTTCCAACATACTAAGGTCTCAATCCTTGCAGTCGAGCCTGTCCGTCGCAGACTGTTGTCGATGCCGCCGTCTCCATCGAGAGCTATGCGTCCAAATTCCAGTTTTCCGCCGCTCGCTGACTTCGCGAAGGAAGCCAATTATCTAGTGCACGAAGCGTCGTACGAACCCGGTCTGGACGCCGTTGTGAGAGCCATTACACCCGCGCGGACACTGTGGGCCGCATCGCAGCGATGGCGAACGTGAAAACACTTGTTCTCAATCATTTCGTGCCTGCGGGTGATAACAACGCGGCACCCGACGTATGGAGGGACGCGGTTCGGACGACATATGGAAGCAACATCGTTGTCGGAAGAGACCTGCTTCAGCTTACGCTGTAAGTGAGAGGCTGGAGGCATCTACACTGGCCCTTTTTCAACTTCCGCATGAAGTTCGGGGCTCGGGCTACGCACGCCAGCACAACAAGGGACATGAACACGGCGACAAGAAAAAACCCCGGCATTGGTGCCGGGGTTCTGTAATTCTCGTATTCTTCGATGCGGCTGGATCAGAAGTCCATGCCTCCCATGCCGCCCATGCCGCCGCCCGGGGGCATGGCCGGGCCGGCTGCGGCTTTCTTCGGCAGCTCGGCGACCGTGGCCTCGGTAGTGATCAGCAGCGCCGCCACGGAGGAGGCGTTCTGGATGGCGGTGCGCACGACCTTGGTCGGGTCGATGATGCCCTTGGACACCAGGTTGCCGTACTCGCCGGTCTGCGAGTCGAAGCCGTAGGCGTACTGTTCCTTCTCGAGGATCTTGCCGACGATCACCGAACCGTCTTCACCGGCGTTGATCGCGATCTGGCGGGCCGGCGCCGACAGCGCCTTGCGCACGATCTCGACGCCGGTCTTCTGGTCGTCGTTCTTGGTGCGCAGGCCCTTGAGCTGCTCGGCGGCACGGAGCAGAGCGACGCCGCCGCCCGGGACGATGCCTTCCTCGACAGCCGCGCGGGTCGCGTGCATCGCGTCATCAACGCGATCCTTGCGCTCCTTCACCTCGACTTCGGTCGCGCCGCCGACGCGGATCACCGCGACGCCGCCCGCGAGCTTGGCGAGACGCTCCTGCAGCTTCTCACGGTCGTAGTCCGAGGTGGTCTCCTCGATCTGCGCCTTGATCTGGGCAACGCGCGCCTCGATGTCGGCCTTCTTGCCGGCGCCGTTGACGATCGTGGTGTTCTCCTTGTCGATCATCACCTTCTTGGCGCGACCGAGCATCTGCAGCGTGACGTTCTCGAGCTTGATGCCGAGGTCTTCCGAGATGGCCTGGCCGCCGGTCAGGATCGCGATGTCCTGCAGCATGGCCTTGCGGCGATCGCCGAAGCCCGGAGCCTTGACGGCCGCGACCTTCAGGCCGCCACGCAGGCGGTTGACGACGAGGGTGGCGAGGGCTTCGCCTTCGACGTCCTCGGCGACGATGACCAGCGGCTTGCCGGTCTGCACCACGGCCTCGAGCAGCGGCAGCAGCTCGTTCAGCGAGGAGAGCTTCTTCTCGTTGATCAGGATGTAGGCGTCGTCCATCTCAACGCGCATCTTGTCGGCGTTGGTGACGAAGTAGGGCGAGATGTAGCCGCGGTCGAACTGCATGCCCTCGACGACGTCGAGCTCGGTCTCGAGCGACTTGGCTTCCTCGACCGTGATCACGCCCTCGTTGCCGACCTTCTTCATGGCGTCGGCGAGGAACTTGCCGATCTCGGCATCGCCGTTGGCCGAGATGGTGCCGACCTGGGCGATCTCCTCGTTCGAGGTGACCTTCTTCGAGTTCTTCTGGAGGTCCGCAACGACGGCCTCGATCGCGAGGTCGATACCGCGCTTCAGATCCATCGGGTTAATGCCGGCGGCGACCGACTTGGCGCCCTCGCGGACGATCGCAGCCGCCAGCACGGTTGCCGTGGTGGTGCCGTCGCCGGCCGCGTCAGCGGACTTGGAGGCGACTTCGCGCACCATCTGGGCGCCCATGTTCTCGAACTTGTCGTCGAGCTCGATCTCCTTGGCGACGGTGACGCCGTCCTTGGTGATGCGGGGAGCGCCGAACGACTTGTCGAGCACGACGTTGCGGCCCTTCGGACCGAGGGTGACCTTCACGGCGTTGGCGAGGATGTCGACGCCGCGCAGCATGCGGTCGCGGGCGTCGACGCCGAATTTGACTTCTTTGGCTGACATATTGGTTTCCCTGAGTGTTTAGATCGGTCTCCCCTTTGGCGAGGCGCCCGGCAGGCGCTCCTCAGGGGTGAGCGGTGCGAGCGTTTGGTTAGGCGGCCTTCTTCTTGGAGGCGGGGACGTCGAGCACGCCCATGATGTCGCTTTCCTTCATGATCAGCAGGTCTTCGCCGTCGATCTTGACCTCGGTGCCCGACCACTTGCCGAACAGAACGCGGTCGCCGACCTTGACGTCGATCGGGGTCAGTTTGCCGCTCTCGTCGCGGCCGCCGGGGCCGACGGCGATGACTTCGCCCTGCGAGGGCTTTTCCTTGGCACTGTCCGGAATGATGATGCCGCCAGCGGTCTTCTCTTCGGCGTCGATGCGCTTGACCACGACGCGGTCGTGAAGCGGACGGAATTTCATGCAGTCCTCCTAAGCGTTTGCACGAGTTAGAGATTTTTAGATGTTAGCAATCGATGCCCATGAGTGCTAGTTTCGGGCCGAGCTGAGATAGGATAGGATTTTCGCGGGAGCAAGGGACTCTGGCAGAAAAAATAGGCAGCTCACGTCGAATGCGACCCAGTACATGGCGCGCGTCGGCTTCGAATATTCGACGGATGTCGGCAGCCGGCTCCCGCGAGACGGAGCTCCAGCCTTCGCGCATCGATCTGCCGCCGCCCACCCCTTCTCCAGTCGTGCTCGCGGTGAAGGATGCGGCGCCTTACCTTCCGGAGCCTCGCGACGTGATCAGATTCCTGCTTGGCCACCCAGTGACGCAAACTCACATTTCCCGCGGCTGCCCTCGCATCCATGTCCTGTCCGCATTATTATGATTGACTCCCTGTTTGCATTGGGGATCGGGCGATTCTAAGCTTTAGTCGCGTATGGAGCCCCCTTGTCGCCTAAGAACAGCTCTGACGAGGTCGCACAGACCTTCCGTCACAGCTTTTCGTGCGCTGCGAACTTCTGCCGACCGTCGACGCGTCATCGAGATAGTCGAGTCTATGTCAGCGGACATCGAACCCCGGACCATTGCTCACCCATCGGTCGACCAGAGCAAGTCCTGAGAAAGGCGCGGCGGGCAATTCCTAGAGAGCTGCCATTGTGTTGCACTCGACGAACGAAAACTCTTAGTCTTGCCAAGACTCGGCGGCGGCATGGACCGCTGAAGTGATTTGCCAGATTGTTGCTGCATCGAGTTTGGCCCCGCAGGAGCCATGCTTTCAAAGGTTCAACCTGGCAGGCTTACGGCCGCCCGAGGGGCGCGAGCGAGCAAAACCTGCATGGCCGATCTCAGCCGGACGCGCCCTACGGCTCGTCGGCACTACTATGCGGAGAGGAACTATTCCATGTGGCGAGGATACGTGCAGATTACAAGCGAATGTGCTGACCGTATTCACGCTTTAAAACCTCAGCCCGGTGTGGAGGATTGGTCCTCTTGATCGACGGTTGGCGGTGCCGCACCGTGTTTCGAGTAGCCAGCGCAGTTCGTCGCTTTTCGCTTTCGTCCAGAATTTGCATCGACGGGTCTCGTAGTCGCGGGCCGTCGGTGCAACAGTGACGCGGAAGGTTGTCCGCGATCTACTCGGCTCTTGACCGCCCGATATCGGGCTTTCAGTGATGTTGCGGGTACTGGGCTCGCTTTTCTGGCCGGAGCTTGCCCACCTCCCGGCCCGGCTTTGTTACAGAGTGAACTCAGCCGGTGGATTCGCATTTGAAGGGCGCCGCCTCGAGGGACGATCAGCATCGCGTCTTAAGGTCATCGGCCTCTTGCAACGCGGGCAGACTGGAATGGCACTGGAAGGCAGCATTAGGGTCAAGGCGAGAGGGAGCAAAAAAGCTAACCGAGAGGATCCGTCGGGTGTTCGGCGAACTCGGGCGAATCGGGCAGCTCGCGAGGGGTTCCAATCGAGCCTCCGCCGCAAGGCTTTCGGCTTGTTTGATGAGTTCTGTCCGGCTCCGTTGATCACGTATTCGGAGAAAAGCGCGCGCATCAACGCGTTGTGGTTCATTTCCCTGCCCCTAGCCCTTCTGTAAGGCGTCCAAAAGGGCAAGTGCGACGAGGCCATCGCGCAGCGGTTGCAATATAAATCGCGCGCGGACGGCTCGGCCCCGCAGCGCGACTTCTCGAGTCTCAGTAATCCGAGGAGCGCCTCACCGCCACATCGTGGGGGCGTCACTCAGCGCCTTGCGGCCGACCCGCATCAAGCTATCGGGCGTCGTTTGGCCCTGCCTTGCCGCTTCGAGTATCTTTGCGGCAACATGCGTCCGGGTGCCGGTTTCGTAGCGCGACACGGTTTGGCAGACATCGTCGAGAATTGCGCGCAGCAGCGCGGCAGTCTGAACGTCGAACATCGGAGAGCGCCCCCATTTAGTGGAAAACAAGGATAGCCGGCACCGCCCGTTCCCGGATTCACTAGTGTTATTGCGTGCGTGGACGTCATGCTTGGCGCTGCTTGGCGTCCGCGTCCTGAGAAGAGACAAATACGGGACGAGCGGGTCGACGTGGCAGGCGTCAGGATCGGCTCGCTTGGTACGCTTCGGACATTTCCGGTTCGAGCAGCGAATATACCACGAGCGTCTTGTGGAGACCGCATTTTGGCTCGACGACGGACTGGAATTGTCTCCGTAGCACCGGTAGCGTTCGAAGGGTTTCACAACTTATTACGCATCTGTAATCCGATTGTCGTACTTGGCCTCCAGACTGGGTGACATTTCCGAGGTCCTCGCATGGCCGAAGCGCCCTCCACGACTGCCGTTCCCGTAAAATTCACGGCTTTCCAGCACCGGTTGTTAACTCCGTCGGAGCGCTTGGCCGGCATCCGCGCGATCAAGATCGTCGCCATAGGTTCGTCCGCGACCGCCGTCGAAGGTGACATCGTCCCTTACCCGCAACGTCTCGAGAGCGCCCTGCGCCAAAGGTACCAAGGCCACGTCTTCGACGTCCTCAATCGCGGCGTGGGCGGCGAAGAGGCACCCGATGAAGGGAAGCGGTTGCAGAGGGACGTCATCGGCGAGCGGCCGAGCGTGGTCATCTGGCAGGTCGGCACGAATGCTGCCTGGAAGGGATATGACCTCGGCGTAGCTGTCGAAGCGATTTCCGACGGCCTCGCGATGCTCTCGCAGCTCGGCGCGGACGTAATCCTGATGGATCCCCAATACGTGCCCGCGCTACTTACACCGGCCGATACGAAGGAAGCCGGCGAGCGAATGGTTGATCTGATCAAATCCGCCGCCGAAGCCGCGGGCTACCGGTCAACGTATTCCGGCGCTACGACATGATGCGGCGTTGGCACCTCGTGGAGCACGTCTCCTTCGATCGCATCGTCGATCCGCGGGACGGCGACCGGCTGCATCACAGCGATTGGAGCGCGCGCCGAATGGCCGAAGCACTCGCCGACACGATCGTCAATGCCGCAGCCCGTCCGGCCTGACCAATTTTGACCAACGAACGAGGACCGCCGCATCATGTCGAGACTTGCAGCAACATTCTCCCTCCTGGTCGCCCTTCTGCTCCCGCAAGGGGCGTTCGCGTGGAACGCCACGGGGCATCAGATCGTGGGCTCCATCGCCGACCAGTTGCTGACCGTGAACGCGTCCCGGCAGGTGAAGCTGCTCCTGGGCGTCGGACTGCGCGAAGCAGGTCCGTGGCTCGACTGCGTGAAGAGCGTCCGCAAGCAGCCGGACGGAACGCTGTCCTATTCTCCACCTAAGAGCCTGACTGAAAAATGGGGTGAGTGATCTCAGTGGGGTGTGATTCCATCGGATTTGCAAAGATTCGAGGGAGAGCACGATGCCCTGGACCAAGATCACTCGGGAGCAATATCGGCGGGACGATCTGCGTTATGCAAGCGATATGACCGATGCGGAATGGGCGCTGATCAGACGCCTGTTGCCGCGAGCGAACCGGCGCGGCCGGCCGCGTAAGACAAAGCTGCGTCGTGTGGTGGAAGCGATCCTCTATATCGTTTCGACCGGCTGCCAGTGGCGGGCGTTGCCGCGGGAGTTCCCGCCCTACTCGACGGTGCAGGGCTATTTTTATAGATGGCGGGATACAGGCCGGTGGCAGAGGATTGTCAGTGTCCTTGTCCGACGGGCGCGGAAAAAGCTTGGACGCGCACCGAAGCCGACGGCAGCCGTGATCGACAGTCAAAGTGCGCCGACCACGCAAGCTGGCGGACCGCGCGGCTACGATGCAGGCAAGCGCATCTACGGCCGTAAGCGGCATATTGTGACGGATACCAATGGCCTCCTCCTCGGGGGTTCATGTTCATCCGGCCAACGTTCAGGACTGCCATGGCGCCGTACCGCTGCTGAAGAACGTGCGGATGAACTTCCCCCGGCTGCGCCACGTCTTTGCCGACCGGATTTACCGCGGAAATCAACTCCTCGACGCGCTCTCAGACTGCGGTCCATGGACTGTCGAGATCGTCGAGCGGCCTCAAGGCGTCAAAGGCTTCCAGCTTCTGCCGAGGCGGTGGGTGGTTGAACGCACATTCGCTTGGTTCGGCAGATGCCGCCGCCTCGCCAAGGACTTCGAGGCGACGGTGGCAACCGAAGCTGCCTGGCTGCTGGTTGCACACATGAGGCTCCTGACCCGCAGACTTGCCGCTGCTGGTAAGGTTGGGTGATTTATGAGTCAGACTCTAAGGAGGAATACGACAAGCCCTGTAAGGCATTTTCGAACGACCATTCCGCGATGATCGACTACGTCGGAAGGAACTGGGTGAATTGCGTGTATCCCGAGGTGCCGAACACTAGCGCCAACACCGGCTGCCACAACACGTATCACTTCGACGACGTTGCGGTTCAGAGGGACCGCTTCGACAGGAACTACGCCGGCACCAACGACCACGATCTGGTCGCGGCGATCAACGCCGCGATCGCGGTCCTCCTCGACAGACCCGCGCCGCCGCCGTTCGATATCAAGAGCAAACGTGAAGCCCTTTTCATGCTCGCGCATCTTGTCGGCGACCTCAGCCAGCCGCTCCATGTCGCCGCGCCCTATCTGGGACCCGACGGCGGCCTCGTCGATCCGGACGTAACACACACGATCGATCCGAGCACCGAGACCGCCACTGAT
This sequence comes from Bradyrhizobium australafricanum, assembly GCF_020329495.1. Taxonomy (NCBI): domain Bacteria; kingdom Pseudomonadati; phylum Pseudomonadota; class Alphaproteobacteria; order Hyphomicrobiales; family Nitrobacteraceae; genus Bradyrhizobium; species Bradyrhizobium australafricanum. The sequence goes on from NZ_JAGKJL010000024.1 coordinate 80,090, forward strand.
AATCGAGATCGACCAGCTTATACCAACGACCTACGATCCAGTTCAGGAGTGTCCCAACCACGTTGAGGCAACGCCACGCGCAGTGCCGAACGGGCCTGTCTTCGACGAGAAGAGCTGTATAGGGCGAGCCGCCTCAACGACAGTCCTACGATTCAACGACCTACTTTCGATCAAAAGGTCACACAAATCTTGCCAAAATGGGCACCTTCGCCGAGAAACGGCTCGGTAGGCCTAGCAACTCTCGTGCGCGCAGTGTAGAGTCGGCCATTTCACCGGAAGAAGCGGACAGACGGTCTACCTCGATCGGCTCTTCAATTGGCAGTATTCGCACTTGACCGGGCTGTGAGAGGGGACGCTTCCTTTTTCCGACCGGTTGGAAGAGAGGGCGAGGGTCGCAAGCTACCCTCTTCGTGGTTTGGGCCAACTTGTGCCTAAGCTTACGCAAATGGTGCGTCGCGTTTTCCTCGGATGTCACTATTACCGCAATGCGTTCGCGATTCTCCGGACCCGACTTGCCCGGAAGCCATTGTTTCCAGCCTGCTTTTTACTAGCTCTGCAGTTGGCACGACAGTTGCTGTGTTAGATTCACGATTTCTCCCCTTTGGAGATGCGCATGCAAAGTATCCTCTGGATCAAGCAGCTCTCGCTACTGTGCGTATCTCCCGTTGCACCTTCAGCGCGGGGATCATCTGCGTCATGGGTTCTTCATGTGCGCTGGACGTCTCCAACGCACCTGCGCAGGCGTCCGCCATCATGAAACGGTCACCGTGCTGCTCGACGGCCGCATCCATGAGACCATCCAAGAAAGCAGCATCAGCGAATCGCTCACGGTCCCACTCGCAAGGGGAGTAAGAAGAATGACGCTGCTGTTGGGTTCGGCGGCACGTAGAGGATTGATGTCAGCACCGTATGGGCCGAGCGGCGCACCGCCTGGTTCACCAGCGCGCTCTCTCTCAACTGAATCCCGAACCGCGACGTTCAGCATCTCCGCGAAGGACAGGAACAGAAGCTCCGCTCTTTGACGGCACGATTGTGCCGGCACAGCTTGGGGAAGGATAACAAACTCCGGGATCAGTGTGACGCAAAGCGACGTGGGCGTCCCTAAGCTCTCATGAAGACAAAAGGTAAGAGTGCAGGCCATGGAACGGAATTTAACTCGCCCTGAAACAAGCGCCACTCCACACACTGATAGTCCTGAATGGGCCTGCAAGGCTACGATCATGGATCTTTTTAGTTTCACCGAATGCGCAAGCCAGACGCATTCGCTCAAAGCGTTGTTCGATCTCCTGGTAAACTTTGCCACGAAGGAGGGATTCAGTGAAGTTGCCTACGGGACGCTTAATTTCGACGCGCCGCTCCAGCTTAGCGAGTGTCCACCGCCCGCAGTCGCTGTGAAGTGGCCACCCGAGTGGTGCGACCGATATTTCAAACGCAAATACCATACGATCGATCCGGTGGTCCGGCGAACACCGACTCTTTCGCGACCGTTCCTTTGGGATCGTCTCGCTGATCACTATCAACTTCAGCCCGACGAGAAACGCGTGCTCGAGGAGGCGAGGGACGCAGGCCTGAAGCATGGGATGAGCGTGCCATTATTTGGTCCATTGGGGCAAGTATCGGTTGCGTCCTTCGCATCACCCTTCGATGACGCTGATCCTCAGGATCGCATCGGCCATCTAAACACACTAGCCTGGCACTTTCACATCGCCTATCGCGAGATTGCTCGCCCCTCTAGCAGCGGCGGTGACAAACGGGTTGCACTTTCACAACGCGAGATCACCTGTCTGCGCTGGGTGAAAGAGGGCAAATCCTCATGGGCAATCGGGAAAATCCTAGAAATCAGCGAGAATACCGTCAATTTTCATATCAAAAACGCTATGCGAAAACTGGGGGCGAGCAGACGGACCCAAGCGGCCTTTACAGCTGATCAACTCAATCTTCTTTGAATTCGTCTAATGGAGTGACTGACCGACCGGCTAAGATGCTTCGCCGTAATAAGTAACTGCCTTGGCCCCGCATGTAAGGACAGGCCCTTCGACCGGATTTCCTCTGCATGCGCGAGAAATTGATAACAATTGCTCGCGCAAACGCGAGCTCCGCTTGTGTTTACTCCATCATCGCTTCGACCTCTGTTCGAAAAGCTTGGCGTGAGGCCCTCGTCAATAGAACATGTGGCCTCGCGGAAAAGCCGACAAGTTTAACGCGCGGTGGCGAGGGGCGGCTGAAAACCCTGAAGGGTCTCACACTCTAATATATCTGCAATGCGGGACTCTTCCCAGAACGGTTCAGACTCAAGCCGCTCCGGCAAACGCCGGAACTAAACACCTAGCTCGCTGCTCCGGACGAAAGATACCGACGCGCGTCGGAGCTGCGACAGCGCCATCCAGCTACGAACGCCAAGTGAGTGACGCCAAGACCGCTTGCGAGATCACCTCCGTTTCCAACAGACGCGGGCAGAATCGCGCGATGCTCATAACTGAAGCCTCTTGCCCTGGGGCGAGGCCGACCAATTCCCACGTGGTTCTGATGCTCCCGCGCTCAAGATGGACCGCCGTCGCGCGTCGCCTTACCAAACCGACATCGCAGGCGAGCTGATCCTGTCACGCATGGTAATCTGCCGCCGAGGCCGGACGCGCCTCCGATTCGATCTCATTGGATGCGTCCCCGAAACCCCATTGTCCTCTCACAGGACTGCGCTTCAGAACCGTTTAATCTCGATTCCGTACTTCCTCAGCGCGTAGCCAATCTGGCGCGGCGTTAGTCCGAGCAAGCGCGCGGCTTTTGCCTGCACCCAACCAGATTTTTCCATGGCCGCAATGACCCGCTCGCGATCGGCCATCTTTGCGCCACTTACGAGAACTGTGCCGGGAGGCGCCAGCGAGGCCAGTTCGCTGCCGACGGGCGGGACCAGCGCAGCCGCTTCAGACAGCGAAGTGATCGGCTTGGCCGGCACCGGCACGGTCGGTGCCGGCTGGACTGTCGCCTCCTCCGATGTACTTTTCCAGAGCATCGCGGAAAGGCACTGACCATGGCAACATGCAAAGTCATTTCTCACGATCGATGGTCCGGACGACAGGGTCGCTGTGCGCTCGATACAGTTCTCGAGCTCACGGACATTGCCCGGAAAGCCGCAGTTCATCAGCACATCGATCGCACTCGCCTCCAAGGTCAGCGCGCGGCCATTCTCGTTGTTGAAATTCCTGAGAAACTCGCCGGCCAGCAGCGGAATGTCACTGCGTCTTTCGCGCAGCGGTGGCAGCAGCAAGGGAACGACGCTGATGCGATAGTAAAGATCCGCGCGAAACTCGCTTCTTGCCACAGCCTCTTCAAGATTCTTGTTGGTCGCAGCGATCACTCGAACATCGACTTTGATAGTCTGGTTGCTGCCGACCCGTTCGAACTCCTGCTCCTGCAGGACGCGCAGCAACTTCGCCTGGAACGGCGCTGAGATCTCGCCTATCTCGTCAAGAAACAACGTCCCTTTGTCAGCAAGCTCGAAGCGCCCCTTACGCAAGCTGAACGCGCCAGTAAAGGCACCCTTCTCATGACCGAACAATTCGGATTCCAGCACCGTCTCGGGGAGTGCCGCGCAGTTCAGCTTAACGAACGGCCGCTTGGCGCGGGAAGATGATTCGTGAATGGCCTTGGCTACAAGTTCCTTTCCGGTACCGGATTCGCCGCGCAGCAGAACCGTGCTGTTCGATTTGGCGACGACTGCGATCTTCTCGAGCAACCCCCGCAGCGCCGGGCTGTCGCCGATGATCCCATGGATGGGCAGCTTCTTACGTTCCCGTGGCGGCTGCCTAAGCTCGAACAATTGCTTTTGCAGACGGTCCTTCTCCGCCATCAGCCGCTCGCGGTCGCAGGCGACCAAGCGATGCAGCCTCACTGCCTGTCCCACTAGGTTGGCGATCATGGCGAGCAGCCGCGCATCATAATCGAGCCGGAGGTTCGACCTATCGTCACGGACTCGGTCGACCGTCAACGTACCCACGACTTTGGGGTCAATCCGGATCGGAACTCCGATGAACGACACCGGCATATTTTCCGAGGCCCCGAGCACTTCCAGGTCAGCTGCGCTGAACGCCGATTCCGCTGCCACGCTCTCGGCGACAAGAGGCCTGTCGGTCGCAACGATCTGGTCGATTGCCTTCCGCGGCAGGCGCATCCGGTAGCGTTCGTCGCTGCCTTCGCTCCAACCGGCACCCACCGTGATGTCCGGCATCCCGTCATCGTCGAACAGTGAGACGATACCGTGTCGCATCTGCACGAACGATTGCAGAAGGCCCACGACGTTGGCCAACGTGACTTCGAGCCGGCAGGGAGCGGTGAGTACCTTCGATATCTCGAAGATGCCGGTCAGCGCGCTTTCGCCCAGCGGCTCGCCCGAGAGCTCGCGCTCCGTCTCTGCGTGAGAGACAGGTCTTTCGCGCGCGGAAGCAATATGCAGCATGAGGCGGTCTCCGTTTTCTTGATCATCCTCCCTCTCACCTTGTTCAAGTTTACGAACTTCGTTTTGCATGTCATGCTCAGTTTAGGGCTACGAGTTGACGAGATGACATAGAAGCGTAACACCTTCATGGCACGACGGTAACTCTACGGTGCCGTGATTTCACTTTTTCGGAATGGGTGGGTGACGTAGCGTGGAACAAGAGCTTCAGAGCTGAAACTCAAGACAGCTGCGTTGCCAGCTTGCTCGATTCACAGATGTTGCCCACCATTGATCGGCACCTCGGCGCCCGTGACATAGCTTGCGGCATCCGAACATAAGAAGAAGATAACCTTGGCCACTTCGTCGGGCATTCCCACTCTGCGCAGCGGAATGTTTGGCACGAGACGCGCTTCCGTATCGGGCGACAACATGTCCGTCCTGATCTCGCCGGGCGCGATTGCGTTCACGCGAATACCATGCGGCGCATAATCGTGGGCCATTTCGCGTGTGAGGCTCGCAAGTGCAGCTTTCGACGTCGCATAAGCGCTGCCGGCAAAAGGGTGCACCCGCGAACCAGCGATCGATGTCACGTTGACAATCGACCCTGATGCGGCCCTTAACTCGTCAAATAGACCCCGTGCCAGCAGGATCGGGGCCACCAGATTCAAATGGAACACTCTCATCCAGGTTTCGGTTGACGTCGACAACGAGGTCAGCCGGTCTCCATCTGGCGCCTTCGGCGAGATGCCGGCATTGTTCACTAGCGCGTGCAAAGGTGCGCCCGCCAAACGTTCCCTCACCTCAGTGATCAAGCGCGGCAGCGCTTGATGATTGCTGAGGTCGACCTGGACATGATCCTCGCGCCCGGACTCCCACGGGCACCGCTCGCCGTCGAACGGCTGCCGCGCGCAAGAAATGATGCGCCAGCCTGCCTCCGAAAACAGCTTGGCGGTGGCATGACCGATTCCACGCGACGCCCCGGTCAGCAACATCGCCTTTTGTTCACCACGATGGACGCGGGCTTTATCGGCGTGAAAGGGACAGCTCAAATGTGTCTCAGGCAGCGGACCTGCGACTAGATCGTCATTTGGTAGATCGAAGCCCACGCCCGCGTCCCCTCCTGTAGCGCCGCTGGCAAACGCGTAGCAGGATTTGGGCCACTACGATGCACGCAAAGACGCTCCGGTTTTGCGTCCTAATGTCGCGCATGCCAAACGCTTGGCGGATTCGAGACACGGCGCGTGCGCTTTACGACAGCGATGGTGCATCGCCCACACACTCCTGAGTCTACTCTGTCTACTGCTCAGACCAACACTCAGTCGCGCTCTTGTGATCGCCGAGCCGAGGGACGCAGCGGACAAACAGCGCCCGTCACTCGTCGATACAACGATCATTCAGAATGGCGGAGATGCCGGTCGTCTTTGTGATCCGAAACCTTACGCGACACCTCAATACGTCAGGTATCTCGCATCAAGAAGCTAGCCTAGGACGCTGAATGGTCCAGCCCGATACCGTGGTCCCGAAGTGCTGGTCAGCGCGAGCGAGTGGCCGGCGGCTGCAAAGGACCTCGCCGGCTCGACGTCGGACCATTCGATAACTTAATCCGCCAGCAGCCACGAAAGCCTTTCAGCTTCGGCCCGCGCGTGTCGAAGCCGAGGCCCGATGCCCACCCGTCTAACGCGGTGGCAGTGCACTACGGCCACTCTTGTCGAGTTCGAGCTTCAGCGGATGTCTTCCGACCGCCGCATCTTTCTTTTCCCCAGTGCAAGGGGTCGCTGGAGTGTCGGTTTTGACAAGCAGTTGCCGCGCGGAAAAACACCGGCAGTACTGCTCGATGCAAAAAGCGGTCCATCAGGTCGATGAAACGGGTTACAACTTTCATGAAGCCACGAGCTCTTGTGATGGCTCCTCAATCAAGATCAATCGGCTCGGATCGTTCAAATCGAACTCTATCACGCGCGGCGCACAGAGGCGCGCATAACGTGTGAAGGCGCTCGTCGGCGGAAAACGGATCACAGTGTCGCATCGCGCAAGGAGATACATCTCGATCAGGGCGGAAACGCCGCCCTCGGCTCCGAGTGCCGCACTATGCAAAGGCCCGGCTTGAGGCGCCTGGAAGCGCTTTGGGATCGTGAAAACATCGGGAAACAGTGCTGACACCTTCTCAAGTACGACCGCGCTGTCCGTGCACAGGAATGCCCTGATCGGTTTTGCATGCGGCAACGCCTTCGCCTTATCAATGGCATCACAGACCTGTCGCAAGGCGCGCTCCGGATCAGCCCAGTAGGGCGCATGCCCCATAATATCTTCGCCGTTGCCGTGCCGGACGTGAATGCCGATCACGCTGTACGGGTCAAAGTGCTCACGGAAGATGGCATCGATCCGCGCCCGCACTTCGGATCGCGGCTTGATACTCCGAAAGATCTCTCGTTCAGCTTCCTCATCGCAGCGCCACATCAAGCAGGCGTCACATACGACCGTATTTGCATCGCAATCTTGCTCGCTTTGAAACAGTTGATCGAGTTCGTCGCGTTCCCGGAAAATCTGCTCATCCGGCCGATAGACGCAGTCAATGGTCGGCCTGTTCCACCATGCCGGGAAGAATGGCCGCGGAAATGAGCGCTCATTGATCTGGTTATCGCAGATCACCCTTACACCGCCAATCTCTTGAACTGGTTCGAAGAAAACCGGAAAGGCGTTGGTGAATGGTTGATCAAGATAACAGGACCCGCGCCAATCGATGACCAGGTTCCGTCCGGTCCGCTGCGCAAAACGCCAAGCTGCCGCCAACGACCACAGACAGTCGCCCAACCCGGTACGTCGTCGGGAAACAACGAAGCGATCATCTTTCGAACCGCCAAGCATCTGCATTGCCTTCTTCCGGGCTCCTGGTTGAACAAGAGACGTCATTGGAGACACCTCACATACGATCTCGGCCGATGTTATCGTCGGCACTTGTGCTGCGAACGAGTTGCGTCGGTAGAACTTCATAGCAGCGCTATCCTTATGGCGGGTTCTATCAACCCTTTCCGTTCCCTCTGTTCAGAGCTGTGCGCCGATATACGGAATTTCGGCCGGACGCCTCTTGTGTCATTACTCGCCTCGGATGGCATGGCCTCGCAGAATTGACCATACCCTTGAGCGCCGGTTATGCTGCGCCTTGAGCATCAATGCGGAGGCAAGCGGCGCGTGTCGGATGCAGTCGAACCATGCGCTGCTCCCACGCGAGCCGCAGTTCCTTTACGAGGTCTTCACGCTTGGCTTGGTCAAACATGGCTGTGTCGAGAAGCCGGCCGAGCGAGGCATCCCCCTCGATCCGCATCAGCAGATCGAAGAGCTCATGTGAGATACGCATGCTGTCGCGACCCGAATGTCCCATACGGATCTCGCAAACCGTTTCCTGACGATCTTCCGCTGTGTAGGAGCGAATACGATGAAGGGATGCATACGGAGGCAATGAAACGCTCAGTGTACACCAGTCTTCCAGCGTTGCCGTCCGCTTCTTGACTAGGAACGGCCCGACCACAAGTCCGTCCAGGTCAGTCGTCAAAAAGGCGACGATGGCGTCTGAAACGGACTCCACGATCGGCTCGGCATTGTTGTTAAAGGACGTGTTTAGGAGAACAGGGATGCCGGTTCGCTTCTTGAATGCATTAATGACATCCCAATAGGCAGGGTTTGTCTTGCGCGAGACCGTTTGCAATCGCGCGGTACCATCAACGTGCGTGACCGCACCGAGCACGCTATGGTGGGCTTCACGCACACGAACCACGAAGTTCATGAAGGGAAACTCCCGCTTGCCATCTGGCAGCTCAAAGAACTGACTTGCATCCTCCTCCAGCACTGACGGCGCAAACGGACGATAACCCTCACGTTTCTTGACCATCGCATTGATCCGGTTCTTGTTTTCCGCTGGCCGCGGGTCGGCGAGAATGCTGCGGTTACCAAGTGCACGGGGCCCGAACTCAGAACGACCCTGGGCCCAACCGATCACGGCGCCATTTGCCATCCAGTCCGCCGCACTGGCTGCTATGTCATCACTGCGTTGAATATCGAGGTGGCCGAACCATGCATTGAGCTCCTGCTCTACGGCTTGCTCGGTCCCGAGATCGGGGCCCCAATAGACGTCCGACAATCGCTCGCGCGGCGCGGGCCGGCCCAGCTCGTTTGACATCATCAATGCAGCGCCGAGTGCGCAACCGGCGTCGTGCGCCGCGGGTTGAACGAAGATATCGTCAAAAAGCCCTGAATAGAGCAGCTTACCGTTTGCCGTGCAATTGTGGGCGACCCCTCCCGCCAGGCACAAACGCGTAATGCCCGTCACTTCGCGATGATGCCGCAGGATGTGAAAGACGATCCGCTCCAGCGCTTCCTGCAGCGAAGCGCTGACATCTCGATGCTGTTGCGTGAATGGCATTCCCTTACGCCGAATCTGGATGTTGCGGATCAAGGCCCCGCCGATTCGGTCCAGATGAATGCGATAGCCACCATTGTCTAACAATTCGTAGAACTGCGCGAAGAGCTCCCGATAGGGAGCAGGATTGCCATAGGGAGCAAGCCCCATCACCTTGTACTCATCAAACAAGCCGTAGCCAAGATAGCGGATTGTCTCCAGATAGAACAACCCCAGAGAGTTGTGCTCCGGGAAGCTTGCGAGTTGCGTAATCTCGGTGCCGGACCCGACCGCCAACAGGCCTGAGCAAAAGTCACCTCCGCCATCGACCGCAAAGACGAGACTTTGCTCAAACCCGGACATGGCAAACGCGCTCGCGGCATGCGCTTCATGGTGATTTACGAAGAACACGCGCGCTGCATCGACCTCGGTGCCAAACTCCCGTGCGAGCAGCTGCCGCAGCAACAGTTTAGCGTCCAATGGATTGGGCCGGGACATAAACAGCGACTCAAGCATGCTGTTGCAGTAGGCTTCAGTCGCGTAGAACGCGATGCGGTCGATCTCACCAAGTGAGACCCCTGCAGTGGAAAGGCAGTACCGGATCGAACTGCTCGGGAATTTGTTGGAGTGCTTGACCCGATTGAGGCGCTCCTCTTCGACGGCCGCGATCACACGGCCATCCCGCACGAGAACCGCAGCGGCATCGTGCAGAAACGTATTGGGGAGCTCGGGCGAGCTTTCATAGATTCTATCCAGACCGCCACTCACCCCTAGACACAACATATCGCTCTCCATTTATCATGACAGGAAGGCCAACCGCCCCCCCAACCAAATCGTCTGTCCCTCCGCCACGCGGGCGATGCAGCACAACCATTGCTGTTGCGCAGTGCACTCGAAGCCCAGCGGCTAGCCTATTGAGGTGCTCGGAGTTCCCCCACCGATCGACCGAACCGGCGGCGTGCACCCAGCTTGATCGCGTCCTTCTAATGTTATCGCGGCCGCTCCTGTTGCAGTTCACGCTGCCTCGACCAGTGCAAAAAGCGCCATCAATTTCGTCAACGTAGCAGGCGCCGCCGAAACAATGCCGTCGACACAAAGAAGGGCAACACCGCGTATATACAAAGCGCACCGACATGGACGGCAACGCCGCCGCTGACCGCGCGCTCAAGCATCGCTGGGCGAATGAGATCGACCGAATGTGCGAGCGGCAGCAAGCCCGCGACGTGCTGAAAGGAGCTCGGCAGCTGGCTGTTCGGAAAGACCGCACCGCACAGAAACACCATGGGTGTAATGATGAGCGTCTGGTAAAATACGAAGTAGTCGTAACTTGGCGCAAGAGATATGACGACCATGGCCAGGCTGGCGAAGACGAGGCCGGTAAGGGCGACCGTCGGCATCACATACAAAACGGACGGCCAGGAAGCATAACCCAGCACGGCAGCGACTATCCCGATTGCAGTTCCGGCCAGAATGGACTTAGTGGCCGCCCAGACCAATTCGCCCAGAACAATATCGCCAAGCGTGAGCTGTGTTGATAGGATTGCTTCCCAGGTGCGATTGGCGCCCATCCGGGCAAAGGTCGCATACATGGTTTCAAAGGTCGCGGATGTCATGGCGCTGGTCGCGACCATGCCCGCTGCCAAAAACGCGATGTACGAAGTCCCCTCAACTCGGCCCACGATTAGCCCGAGGCCAAAACCAAGGCCAAACAGGTTGGTTATAGGATCTGCGAGGTTTCCGAGAACCGATGCAAGTGCGACTTTCCTCCATGCCAAGAAGTTTCGACGCCATACCGCGATCCAATTGTACGCGTTAGCAGGCATCAGCGCGGCAAAACTTTCACCCATCTCTCATTTCTCCATCTCGCGTCCGGTTAGCCGCAAAAACACGTCTTCGAGATTCGGCGGCCGCTGCAGAATGCGAAGGTCCGTTCGCCCGCGCAGTTGCACACGTACCTGCTCCGGATATGGTGCATAACAGAACAGCGTCTCTCCACTCACTTCGATGTTCCGCGCGTAAGGCCTGATCAACTCAGCGAGCTCATGTGGATCACCGCCATAGATCTCGATCACGTCGCATCCGATATGCTCGTCGATTAAAGCTTCCGGCTTTCCTTCGGCGATCATGCGTCCACTCTCGAGCACGCACAGCCGATTACACAGGCGTTCCGCCTCTTCCATGAAGTGAGTAGTCAAGAGAATCGTCTTGCCGCGCGAAAGCAGGACACGCAGGCGTTCCCAGATCAGGTGACGGGCGTGCGGATCGAGGCCAGTCGTGGGCTCATCCATCACGAGCAGATGCGGGTCATTGATAAGAGCGCGTGCTAGCGTGAGCCGCCGTTTCATGCCACCTGACAGTGTAGCGACGCGCACGTCCGCCTTGCTTTCAAGACGCGCGAACTCCAGCAACGAGGGTACAACCGCCTGGATCTTGCTGGCGCTCATGCCGAAGTAACGGCCGAACGTCCGCAGATTCTCTCGTACGGTGAACTCGAGTTCAAGGTTATCGAATTGCGGCACTACGCCGATGCGCATACGCGCGACGCGAGCGCGTGCAGGTACAGCCTCGTCAAGGACCGTAATTTCGCCGGCATCCGGCGAGATCATCCCGAGGAGCATACGCGCGATCGTGCTCTTGCCGGCTCCATTCGGCCCGAGCAGGCCGAAGCATTCTCCGCGCGCAACCGAGAACGACAGTTCGTCGACAATGATCTTGCCGCCAAATGACTTTCGTACGCCGGCAAGGTCGATTGCTGCGGTGGACATATTCATCTTAGGCCGACAGAAGCCGTTCAGCCGACGCTGGCTTTCCTACGAGCGTTTTGGTCCAGAGCAGGCCGTCGCACCACACGCGCTCCACGCGTCCCCATTCGCAGGCGGCTGCGGCATCCGGAAAGAATCCTCGTCCGTTCAGGTTGGCACTCGTATTGCAAAGCAGCGGAATGCCCGTGAGCTGCTCAAACTCGACGAGGAGCTCTGCGATTTTGTGCGGAGAGTTGCGGGCGACCGTCTGCAACCGCGCAGAGCCATCCAGATGGACGACCGCCGGGACCTTATCGCGCCATTCCGGCCGGGTCTGGTGATCGAACAGCATATAAGGATCTGGCGTGCCAGGGCTGAAAATCTCCGGCGCCCGATCCTCCAGGCAAATCGGCGCTACCGGCCGGAAGTGCTCGCGACGCTTGATGTCGTTGAGATGATCCTTCATTGCCGCCGACGTCGCTGCCGCAAGAATGCTTCTGCCACCCAACGCGCGCGGTCCAAGCTCGGCGCGTCCCGAGAGAAATATCACGGGCTTGTTGTCGGCGAGTATGGCCGCGAGCTCTCGCAGACTGCACGGCGCGGCCTCCCATTCTGACGGAATCTCGCTGGCGTGTAGCGCCGGGCCGCTGTAGACTGACCATTCCAGTGGCCCGAACCCATTTCGCGCTGCCATCGCACTGCAGGCAGCGCCGATCGCCGAGCCGCTGTCATTTGGAAACGGCGGCACCCAGACCTCATCGAACAATCCCGTCGCGCGAAGTGCACTATTCCACTTGATATTGAGCCCACACCCCCCGGCGACACACAGGTTTCTCGCGCCCGGAAGCGACGAGTGCCGCAGCAGAACCATCGCGATTTCCCGGACAAGAAGACGCTCCAGGAACACGTGAAACGACGCCAGAACGTCCTCCGCACGCTTTCCCGTCAGGCGCGGCGCGCTCGCCTCGAAAAATTCGTGCACAGCCGCAAGCGACGCCTCCGCATTATTGATATCCGCGCGGTAGCGACGCGCTTGCTCCGTGTCGGCCGCGAAACGCTTTTCGTAGAGTTCCTGAAAAACTGTCACGATGGATTCGTCGACAGAGCCGAGCGCGATATAGGCCATCAGCTTACCGGCGATACCCAAGTCCCAATTGGTGCGGTTCGGCTGCCTGTAAGGCCCGAAATGAAGGCCTGCGGCAGCATAGGCATGACCGATCATCGGAAACAGGCACGCAATGAGCCGCGCACCCCGCGGTTCGACATAGTAGAGACGTGGAAAGATACAGCCATCCCACACCAGACAGAACGCGGGTTTTCCGGCGCCGGCAAAGGGACTGGTGCTATAAGCCGACGCGACGTGGCCCGTCACGTGGGGATAACTCTTATAGGGAAATACCTTGCCACCGAGGATCAGGCCGTAGCCGTCGACGGAATCAAGAAGGCCCTCGGCATGCCGCTCGACATATGGCGCCCCTTTCAGCACGATCGGAACCGCCCCACTCAGGACCTGGAATTGCGACTCGATCTCCCCATCCCAGCCATCGATGACGAACTGATCAATGTCTCGAGGGTCAAGGCCATGTTCGGCCAATGCGAGCACGACTGCATCGAGGTTATCGACAGATTGGTAGCGTGGGCTGTTGGCCCGCTTCTCTTGCTCGGTGCAAAAGACAAGCCGCCCGTCCTCGACAACGGCAATTGCGCCGTCGTGTGTTAACTTAATGCCGCAGATGCGCATACCACCCCCTGACCTAATGACCCAAATTTGGTTGTTCTGACGAGTTAGTTGACTTCCGGAACAGGACGAGCAAACAGTCTTCGTTGACCGACTCGGTGTGGCAATGCAGACGCTCGACTTCGAGTAGACTCTCCTTGAAGAGAGCAATCACCGTTTCCGCGCCGGCCGCATGGCCCCAGCGTCGACACGTGGCATCACGTGCCGATCCGAACACCAGAGAGCCATTTGGTGCAAGCATACCCGACAGATTGCGGATGGCCGCGTGCATCTCGGCGACGTCCGTGAGGTAGTAGAGAACCTCGGCTACGACGATCAGATCGAACCGCTCAGCAGTCGAGAACTGTTTAATGTCGCAGGTTCTCCACCTGATATGTGACCATCTCTTGGTCCGTTGCCGCGCCCGCTCAATCGCCTGTGGCATGACATCCACCACGGTGAGCTGTTGGCAGTGTGGCGCCAGCATCTCGGTGAATGCGCCGGCAGCACATCCGACCTCGAGTGCATGCGCAGCATCCCCGTTGCAACGCGAGATCCGGAGCATTTGCGTATAGCGCTCCTGTTCGAACGAATTACTATCGAGACGCCATGGATCGTCGACAGCCAACTCGCGTTCCAGTAGCTCGTAGTTGTTATTGTCCGGCGTCATGGGGCATTCAACCTACTTGTAGGCGCTCGATCGATCGTGACCGTAAATCTCGGTCGCGGCCATGCTCGATGAAAGGTGCGAACGCTCAGACTTGCGAATTGCACCGGAGCTCTCCCCGCTTCTTGCAGAACTTATTGCAGCGGTCGCGTGCGGAATGACAGCCTTCTTCTCTGCTTCGCTCGTCACGATGACCTTGCGCGACAGCCAGTCGCTATTGCTCAATGTACAAAGCGCATAAGCCTTCAGCGGCAGCAGGAGAAAGATGTTGATGGGTGTGTGGAGCGAGAAGCCGAGAAAGCGCAGATCGCGAGCACGGAATGCCGCCACGCTGCAACGGACCATCGTCATTGCCGCAATCGTCAGTACTGTCCACCAGGCCACCGACCCCGCGATGACAAACTGAGTGAGTGCAGCCAGCGACGACAAGGCGAGAAGCAAGGGGCCGAGATTTTGTCCGACGACATCTAGCGTGAGATAGCCGTCGAGCTCGGGCAGCAAACGCAATGCAAGAAACGTGTCCCGAAAGGTGCTGCGCGCCCAGCGAAGTTGCTGTCGCAGATATGGCCCAAGGCTGTCGGGCACCACGGTGGCCGCGATTGCGTCGGGAACATACTCGGTTCGAAATCCAGCCTTGAGCATGAGGATCGTTAGATGACGATCCTCGCCGAAATCGCTTGGTTTTCCACGGAAGAATTGCGTTTCGTATTGATCAAGCAGCATCGCGAGCGCCGAGCGACGATACATCGCACATGGGCCACAGCAGCACATCACCGCGCCGAATCGAGCCTGGGCCGCTCGCTCCTCGTTGCAGGCCAGCCAGTATTCCATATCGATCAGCTTGGTCAGCCAGGTCTGGTTGCGATTGCTGGCCACCAATTGCCCCATGGCCGCGCCGACCTCGGGGTGCCGCATCTTCGATACAAGCTTCGTTACCACGTCGGCGGCAAGTATCGTATCCGAGTCGACGTTGAGCACCAGATCGCCGGAAGAACTGCGTATCGCTGCAATTTGCGCTTTGCGCTTTCCGACGTTCTTGGCAAGCAAAATGACGCGAAACCTCGGATCGTTCGTGTAGATTGCATGTACAGGCGCAACTAGGTCCCGATTTGCGGATCCGTCGTCGACCACATGGACTTGCAGCATTCCAGCGTAGTCCTGGCTTGCAAGCGACGCGAGGCATTCAGAGAGCGTATCTGGATCCTCGTTGAAACAGGGCACGATGACATCTACGCTGGGCAGAGCCACCTCGGCTTGTCCTGGATCGTCCTGCAGCTGCGAGGTATTGGCCGGCTGAGCGTAAAGCGCTTGCGCGCTCTTGTAGACGGTCGAGAGCAGCGCATAAGACGAAACGGCGACAGCGCTGGTTGTGGCGAGCAGATCCATGGGGTGCCAATTTTTTCAGTGAAGTTGAGGAAGCGGATGAATTTCGAACCCGCGCAGCTGCAGTGCCGGAATCAGATATGACAGCGCCCTCACCGTCTGATCACGTGATGTGACATCCGTGCAGGATATCGCCTCACCGGGAGGATATCCGTCGTGCAGGAGCACAATTGCGCCCGGGCGAACGGCCGCCAGCACCGAGTTCACGATGCGATCGACTCCGGGGCGCGACCAATCTCTTGGATCGACCGACCAGTGCACAGCTGCGAGCCCTGCCTTGGCTGACGTAGCAAGCACGTCTTCGGTCCATATGCCGTAGGGGGCCCGCATGTGCCTGGGCAACGCCTGCGGACATGCCGATCGAATGGCCCTGCTCGCCGTTAGCACCTCATCGTGTACCTCCGCCGGTTCGCATCTGGACAGATCCGGATGCGTCATCGTGTGGTTTGCAACCTCGTGCCCTTCGGCGATCATTCGCCGAATGAGTTCGGGCTGGTCGGCTGCGTACGTGCCGATCACGAAGAAAGTCGCCGGCACCCGATGTTGGGTCAGCACGTCGAGGACGTCTGGCGTGCAGAATGGGTTGGGCCCATCGTCGAAGGTCAAGTAGACCGAGCGACTTCCGCTGACGCAAGCGTAGTCGCACCGCGCAGCAGATTGGCGGACGAGTTCGTTCACAGCTCGGGCCCGTTCCGATCGATAATCGTTCCGGCCGGCCACTCGCCGATTGAGCGTCCAACGGGGAACACCACCACGAGCACGTCTTCGATGCGGACCGGCGACAAATTGGAGTAGACATCTGGCTGGGTGGAACGGACACGAACGCCGGACAAGAGCGTTGCCAACCCCTGCTTTCCGACCAGCCTGGTAAGATGCTTCTCAAGCGCGGGCCGGACCGTGCCAAAACCGAACGGCACCCCAAGCTCCTGCAGCACAGGATACATCACGCGCATCGAGTGGCTGATTCCAAGCCCCTCAAGATCGGGACGCACGGCATATAGTCCAAGTTCGGCCACGAGAAGGTCGATGCCATCTATCTTGATGAAGCGGCGTAGTAGACCAACATGAGCCGCGACGCCGCGCGCGTCGTGACCGATGATCCGGACTTCAGGCCTTGCACCGGCCCAACTCCGACTGCCTTCGAATGGCTGCGCATTGAACGCACCGGTCGGCCCGTAACTCTTACGGAAGAAGTCGGCAAGCTCGGCATGATCGGCCAGCTGCAGCTCGTTTTCCCAGCGGCGGCTCCACTGGACTTGAGTGCGCGCGGAAGGCGCTTCCGCAGTCCTGGATGCGGCAATATTCATGGCGGACTTCCCTGCGCCAGTGGCGGTGAGAGCGGAGAGCTCATCGAGGGCGCGCCCAGCTGGCGCCAGATCAACTTCGGTCCTATGCATCTTCGACACGCCTTGTACTGCGATGGATAGGCGCGCCATTTGGCTAGCCGCCGGAACTATTTGGCATCCGCAATCTGCGCACGCCGATTGGTCGCGACACTAAGGTGAGGCTGAGCGGGCCCTCAAGTGTACGCGGGTAAACCGCCGATATGGAAAGGGTTGGAACACACATACGAAGGTTTAGCGGGACCTGCCTAGGATCGCAGCGCGTGCTTGTCGCACAGGGAAACGGCGCAACTCGCATGCGGCAGCAACACCCACTGCTCACACCGATTCGGCGGCCACTCGCACGTCCAGGAGTTCTTCTTCGAGGTCGCGTGCGACCAGCAGCCATCGTGGTATGCCTAATTCATTTTCCAAACTGATGTTTGCTATCCAACATTCCGCAATTTGGTAAAATCGATTGTTTCGATAGAACACATCCATACGATGGATAGACTCACAAATGCGGTTCAAGGGACTTGATCTAAATCTTCTCGTTGCGCTCGATGCTCTAATGACCGAGCGCAACCTCACAGCGGCGGCGCGCAAGATTAATCTGAGCCAGCCCGCTATGAGCGCCGCGATCGCGCGGCTGCGCAGCTACTTTCGCGATGAATTGTTTACGATGAGAGGTCGCGAACTCGTCCCGACGCCCGGTGCTGAAGCGCTTGCAGGCCCGGTTCGCGAGGCCCTGCTGCACATCCAACTCTCGATCATCTCCCGTGATGCATTCGACCCGGCTCAGTCGAGCCGACGCTTCAGGGTCATTCTCTCTGATTTCATGACAATCGTGTTTTTTCGGAGGATTGTCGATCGTATCGCGCAGGAGGCGCCTACGGTGCGCTTCGAATTGCTGCCATTTTCCGATGAGCCTGGTGAGTTGCTCCGCCGCGGCGAGGTCGACTTTCTCATTCTGCCGGAACTGTTCATGTCGAGTGCGCATCCGAAGGCGGCGCTATTCGATGAGACCCTCGTGTGCGTGGGATGCCGCACGAACAAGCAGCTATCGCGGCCACTTACTTTCGAGAAATACAATACTATGGGGCATGTTACTGCCAAGTTCGGACGGGCGCTGAGGCCCAATCTCGAAGAATGGTTTTTGCTTGAGCACGGCTTGAAAAGACGGATCGAGGTCGTTGTGCAGGGATTCAGCCTTATTCCGCCCATATTGCTGGATACGGGACGTATCGGGACTATGCCGTTACGCCTTGCCAGACATTTCGAAAAGCGAATGCCCTTGCGGATCGTGGAGCCACCGCTTCCCCTGCCTACATTCACCGAGGCAGTGCAGTGGCCTGCATTCCACAATACCGATCCGGCGAGCATTTGGATGCGGCGGATCTTGCTGGAGGAGGCATCCAACATGGCATCTGGGCATCGGGAACCCACAGCGCGCAGGCGCGGCTAGCTTCGCCACAAGCCGCCCCCCGGCAGTAGAACAACCCCTACCCGATCATCGGCGGGCTGGCCGGCTTTCTCATTTCAGCGTCGCGTACAGCCACGCTGCAAAATGCGCGCGTGCGCCGGCAGTGGACTGCCGGCTCGCGCACGTAATGATCTCGCAAAATGTTGTTTACTACGCCTGTCCTGCGGGCACGATCCGGCACCGTCGCGGAAGGACTCACGTCCTCGGATACAATGATATTTGACGGGGCCAATTTAACTGCTTGAATCCGACACTGCGTCAGGTTGTAGTTTCGCCTCCTGACTGACGCTGCGCTCGTGGACGTCGATGGGTCGCATCGGGCGAACTCACGAATATACGCGATAGGCACGGCACTTCGGCTGGCAACTCGACCGGGCCGAGTTGCCAGTGTGGCCCAGGATCGACGGAGCTCGATCAGCTTGGCGCCCGACGGGTTCAGAGGTGGGTCGGCGCCCCGGTCGCCCTGCCGGCCATTCTGCGATGATCCGCGAGCTTTCTTTTCGCGATCGCGCCAGAGGAACGAAGTTGATTCGGGCGAGCCAGTGCTGCCGCTTCAGATGCAGTCATTGCCGCTCATTGTATGCACTGTAAACACGATCGCGTCGGATAATTGGATATGCGTTTCAAAGACCTGGATCTGAATCTTCTCGTTGCCCTCGATGCTCTTATGACAGAGCGCAGCCTTACCGCAGCAGCACGCAAGATCAACCTCAGCCAGCCGGCCATGAGCGCAGCCGTTGCTCGGCTGCGCTCCTACTTTCGCGATGAGATGTTTGCGATGAGGGGCCGGGAACTTGTCCCTACCGCACGCGCAGAAGGACTGGCAGGTCCCGTTCGCGAGGCTCTGATGCACATCCAACTGTCCATCATCGCCCGCGACGCGTTTAAGCCGGCGGAATCGACGCGGCGATTCAGGATCGGCCTTTCTGACTTCATAACGGTCGTATTCTTCCGACATGTCGTAGAGCGCGTCGTACGAGAGGCACCCGCCGTCAGCTTCGAACTGGTGGCGCTCACCGATGAGCACGATGAGCTTCTTCGGCGTGGCGAGGTTGATTTTGCTATCCTGCCTGAACTATTCATGTCCAGCGCGCACCCACGGATAGCCCTGTTCGAGGATAGGCTGGTGTGTGTGGGCTGCAGCACGAACGGGCAGCTGCAGCGACGGCTTACATTTGATCGATATATGTCAATGAGCCACGTTGCGGTTAAGGTCGGAGTTGCGCGCAAACCTCCCATCGAGGAGTGCTTTTTGCTCGATCGCGGCCTCAACCGGCGCATCGACGTTCTCGTGCAGAACTACGGCATGATTCCGCCCATGCTGGAGGGCACGAGCCGCATAGGGACCATGCCATTCAGGCTCGTTAAGCATTTCGAAAGGATGGTGCCTCTTCGGATTGCCGAGCTTCCGCAGTCATTCCCCTCCTTTACCGAGGCGGTCCAATGGCCAGTCCTTCACAATAGCGATCCGGAGAGCATCTGGATGCGAGAGATATTGTTGCAGGAGGCGGCACGCATGACATCTGTACCTGACGAGTGCTCCATGATCTCCGCTTCGGGACAAGCGGATACTGACAGAAGCTTGGCGAGAGCTGCCTCGCGGCCATCGTAAGGCCCCTTTGCAGGCTACGCGAATCTCCGCCTGCATGTTTCTGCAGCTGAATTTTAGACTACTCTACCGACGCTCATTCTTTGCTCATGAACGTCCCGCGGCTTCGCTGCCTGAGCCGCCAACACGACGCTTTTGTGAGACTCTCACATGAGGATCGCCACCGATATGCGGGCGACGGCTCAAGCCGCCTGTCGCGTGGTTTTAGAGGGCCGCGCATCAGAGACGAAGCACCACACGGCTGATGCTCACTTGAGCCAGGCCCTACACAAGACTGCCTCGCCCAGCAGCCATATATAGATGAGTAAGATCAGCTCGGAGCTCGCCGTCTACTCTCAGAGCTAGTAGCGCTCCTCATGCCCGCAGCCGATTCGCTTTCGCCGAGCCGCACAGCCCTCACACCGATCCGTTACGGAGGTGGCGGGACTCGCTCGTGCGATTCTGCAGAACACCGCGCACCTGTGTTGCCTTGTCGCATCACCTTAAAGTGCATCGCACCTTCATCGCTTTGCGTCGCCGGTCTGACTTCTTTTGGCCCTACCGCGGCCAAACGTCTTGACGACGTGCGCTGCCTTGGCGCAATGACAACAAGGAGCTGATCGTTGGAACAGTACAGAGGCGTATTCGATCCGGAAGAACTTTCTGTCTTAGGAAGCCTCTTTGACGGCGCAATCACCGCGTTACCGCCATCGATGCGAACTTCTGAAAATCGCACAGCCGTTGCCAAACTCATCTTGGAGCGTGCAGAGATCGGCGGGTCTGGACTGGCACGCCTGATGAACTTGTTGATCACCATTTCCCCTCAGGGTTGATCGCCAGCCATTCTGAGGATAGTCACCATCTCTTACGCTGGAATAGAAGACGATCCAGCTAGAGCTTTGAAATAGCTTGAATCACACGTGACGTCAGGTTGTAGGCTTTGAAATTGAACAACATGAGCAAAGCTACACCACGTAGGCGTCGATGGCGCATTGGCGAACTTGCAGAGGCGACCGGAGTGACGGTACGCACGCTGCATCATTATGAGCATACGGGACTCTTAGCCGCATCAGAACGCACTGACGGCGGTCACCGGATGTACGATCGCGAAAGCGTTCAACGGGTTCATCAGATTCGAGCGCTACGTGAGCTTGGCTTCTCCCTCCACGAAATCCGGAAGGCTATGGAGGGCACGACTTCACTGATTGATCTCCTACGCAAACATTTGGAGCGGATCGAACTTCAAGTCGCTCGAGCAACCCTGTTGCGAGATCGTTTACGTGACATGACCACGGATAGTGAAATCCAGGTGAGTGTAGACGAGCTGCCTGCCACCTTGGTAGCCATGTCTCGGGTTGAGACGCGTAGCCAAACCTCGCGATGCACCTGTAAGCTGGCCGCCGAGCGCGACGAGCGGTGGCGGCGGATTCGCGACGAGCTGCGCGATTGTATGGATAGAGGCGAACATCCCTGTGGTGAGCGAGCAAAGGCTGTCGCAGTTGCAGCGCGGTTGCTAATCGGCGAAATCGCCGGAGCTGATTCACGCGTTTCGACGATCCTCAAGGTGCTTGCGCGGTTGAGCGCCCCGCGCAGTCTGGCGGGTTGGGATCCCAGTCTCATGCAGTATCTCGATCTCGCCCTTGCCGGCTTGGAAGATCAGCCGTACTGACGGCATGGCGCAGGCACGCGCGGAATTGTCCCTCGGTCTTGGCCATCTAGATGAGAGCCGTTGACGCCTCGTACACCAGCTCGAGGCGCGGCGCCGAGTGCGTGGCTCAACCGAACAGATCTTCCCGCCTGGCCCCCTCGAGCCTCCCGCCGGCGCCATGGTCAGACGCATCCTCAAAAAGGGCTTGAACCGCACGTAACGTCACATTGTAGGCTCTGGCTGCGGTGTGGCCAAGCTGACGTGCACGAGTTCGCTCAGCAGCTGCAACCGCATCGACGTCCTGAGACAAGTCGGACCGCCAACGCAGGCGGCTCACTTCAGGTGAACATTGGAGCTCTACAATGTTGGGTAGGCGCCACGCTTTGGCTGCAAGTGCAGCACTGCTTTTCAGCGCTCTTGCCTCGACCACGCGCGCCTCCGACGTCAATATTGCCGTGGCTGGTCCCATGAGCGGAAGCAGCGCTGCGTTTGGCGCACAAATGCGCGATGGCGCGGCTGCCGCCATCGAGGCATTGAACGCATCGGGCCAACTTCCAGATAACAAGCTGATATTGACTGTCGTCGACGACGCATGTGACCCCAAGCAAGCCGTCGCGGTGGCGAACAAGCTCTCAGCAGAGCGCGTGCGACTGGTCGTTGGTCATTTTTGTTCTTCTTCGTCGATTCCAGCCTCCGACGTTTACGACGAAGCGGGCATTCTTCAAATGTCACCTGGTTCGACAAATCCTAGGCTGACGGAGCGTGGTCTTAAGACGGTATTTCGGATCTGCGGCCGCGACGACCAACAGGGCCTCGTTGCAGCAGAGTACATTCGCAAAAACTACCATAACGAGACAATCGCAGTGCTCGATGACAAGAGCACGGCAGGCAAGGGCATTGCCGACGTGGTCGCGGCACAGCTTCAGAGGTCAGGTGAGACCGTCATTCGACAAAGCTATGTGGCGGGTGAAAAGGACTATGCTGCGCTGGTCTCGAGGATGAAGAACGGGGGGGTGCGGGTCGTCTATATCGGCGGATATCATACCGAAGTTGGACTGATCGTACGCCAAGCGTCAGAAGCGGGTGCGGGCCTCACCATCATGGCGAACGATCCGCTGATGACCTCTGAATTCTGGGCCATTACCAGCAGTGCCGGAAATGGCACGTTGTTCACCTTCATGGACGACCCCACCAAGAATGCCAACGCGGCCGGCATCACGGCCAGACTTAAAGCTGCCAACCTCTCCGCCGAGGGCTACACGCTTTACGCCTATGCAGCCGTCCAAGCATGGGCAGAGGGGGTGAAGCGGGCCGGCTCGTTCGATGCTCGACGGGTCGCCGACGCCCTTCGTTCGCGCCCGACCGATACCGTAGTCGGCCCAGTTCTGTTTGATTCCAAGGGAGACAACGCGGCTCCTGGGTTTCTCGTTTACCGGTGGCGCGACGGGCATGTCGAAGCTGTTGAGCAGAACTGATCGGGGCGATGCGTAGCCTCCCACAATTCACCCGGGGACACAGATGATGAGACACCCTGACGACCTTAGTGCGGCGATACTCGGGTGCTCTCTTATACTCGCGGCCTTCGGAGCATTCTTTGCGCTCGCTGCGGCTCTCGCACAGCTGCCTGACGTCGATCCGCAGGCAGATGAGTTACGACAGATGATAGACAAATAGTACCCGTGCCAACCTTCAGTGTTGCTACTCGACCTTGCCAAGCTTGTCTCGATCAGTTCGATGCTTGCCCCCTTTGGTTCGCCGAATCTTTCTCAAATAATCCTTCCATGCCTTCTGCAGCGGCTAGGCGAATGGCGGTTCAGTCGCAGAACTTAGCCATGAAATCCGATTTGCAGCGACAATTTGCGCGATCGAGCGCGCATGCTGACAAATGCACTTGCGCGCTCCAAACTGGGCCGTGCGAAACACCGCGAACTGCGCACGACAAGACGACCAATTGGCGTTCCGGCCAACCCACTCTCCACGCGACGCGCGTCAAACTTGTCTTCAATGAGACCTCATTGTCGCTATCTGCCGCCTTAGTCAGAGGCTTGTTGCTACCCTTGCACAGCAATGCCGGTCTGCAAGGAACGGATCTACCTGGGGGCGAGCCGCCGCCAAGCCGCCCGGCGCCACGTACAAATCGGCGCTATTTACACGATACACAGTATTTTCAACGTCGGTGTGATCCGCCAAGCTATCGGCGTCCGTATCTTTGGGCGCCGTTTTGCCAAGGACAACCTTCGGCCTATCCGGCCTGAAAGACGAGAAGTTGCAGCAGACTTCATTGAGCTCGAACCTTCCGGAGCACCTTCCGACCAAGGTCTCGCCCTGGCGCGCGGCAGATGACCTCTCATCGGGCCTTTGCTCCAGCTGGCGAGCAACTCTTGCCGCAACAAGGGCGGACAGATGAAGCGATCAAGATTCACCGAAGAGCAGATTATCGCGATATTGAAGGAGCATGAGGCTGGTGCGAAGGCGGCCGACGTAGCTCGCAGGCACAGGACCTCTGAAGCGGCGATCTACAATTGGAAAGCCAAGTTTGGCGGCATGGACATTTCTGCGGCCAAGCGATTGAACGCCCTGGAAGAGGAGAACGCGAAGCTAAAGATGCTACTGGTCGAGCACATGCTCGGTGTGGCGGCGCTCCGCGAGCTTCTGCCAAAGTAGTGGTCAGGACTCTGCAGATTCTCATGACCCAATCACCTCGTGCTAGCTCAGCCACCATACCCCAATGAGCGGATCAAGAGCAGTCAAATACCGGGCAAGCCGTCTATGAGCGCGGCGGCACCAGGCAACCCAGGACTCCTGGTCCAAAAATGGAGATGATCAAGTGAAAAGCAGCCCTCCTTCGAAACTAACGTGCGGAATCTTCGACCATTTGGACGACGACGGCCGCGATGTCGCGCGACAATACGAAGATCGCCTCAAATTGGCGGAGGTGTGCGATTCCCTAGGCTTCTACGCGTATCATCTGGCCGAGCACCATTGCACACCACATGCTAGAGGGCCGTCACCAAATCTTTTTTTATCTAGCGTCGCGCAGCGCACTCAGAGACTGCGCGTTGGCCCGCTGGTCCTGTTGCTCAATCTCTATCATCCCTTGCGCGCATTCGAAGAGATCTGCATGCTTGACCAATTGAGCGGCGGCAGACTTGAGCTCGGCATCGGACGCGGTTCGCTGCCGACTGAATGGGGCTATTTCGGCATCAGCGCGGACGCGGCGCCAGAGCGTTATGAGGAGGCCAGCGAAATCCTGAATGCCGCGCTGAAGGGGCACACGCTATCCTATCACGGACGCTTCTTTGAGCTGAGCAAAATACCTTTGACCATGAGGCCTCATCAGCATCCACATCCGCCGACCTGGATCACGAGCAATCGGACGGAGTCGGCAGAGTGGGCTGCTGCAAATGGCGCCAATCTGGCGTGCCTGGGCCGCTCCTCAGCGGTCCGAAACATTACGGATGCGTTCCGTTCCCAGCGGGCGCGCATTGCGCCAACGGACGATCGGGAGCCGTTTCTTGGTTTGCTCCGCATGGTCGTGATCGCGCAGTCTGACCGAGATGCCCATGTAGCGGCGGAAATGGCTTACCAGCGATGGCTCGAGAGCTTCAAGTTCGTTTACGAGCTGAACGCCATTCCGACGCCACCCACCCTACCGCTGACCTTCGATGCAGCGCTCGATAGCGAATTATGCGTCGTCGGAACGCCAGCTTCCGTCCGACGACTCCTTCTTAGCCAGATGGAGGAGGCAGGTGCCAACTACCTACTTTGTCAGCTTGCCTTCGGGAACCTTCCGTTGGAAGCTTCTCTATACACCGCAACCACAATCAGATCTGAAATCATCGCTGGCTTTGGCTGACAATCACTATCCGATCTTGGCACCTCAGAGGAGCTGCGCGACGACGTTTATCTATGATCGGCCGTCCTGCAGAACGGGCGAATTCAGATCTCCTGGCTTACTCAGCAGGAGGTCCGCAGACCCATGAGGACACGGTCGCATCGATCACCCGCCATGGCGGCCGGTCTGCCGGTGTCGTCGGAGGTGACGTGAACTGACTTGGAGAACGGCGGCATGACAAGCCGGCTCGATTCGCATGCGGTTGGCATTGTGCGTCATCGAAGAACAGATCCGCCACGATCGAGTATGCTATCCGCCGGTTGGATGCATCCCATCAAAACTTTCGATTTTACCGGTTTTAACCAAATGTCCCATAGTCGATCGCAGATTTCCGGAAAACATCCTTCGCGAACCACGTGTGACAATGAAACCATTTTGCTTTGAGCATGGTTGCAGGGCAACTCCAGCCGCCCGTGTCTGCCCCAACGATCCCTCCCTAGCCCGCAAACCCCGGCACGCGCCGCCCACGTTTGGTCAGATGGCACATCGCAACGTCGCGCGGGCAATCTACCGCTTAGTCGCTAACCTAATTGCCATCATGCTGAAGGCGCCCGAGAAGATCAGCTCTCACGAACTCTTATTGGCTGGGGTCCATGTGTGCGCCGGCTAGAATTCCAATAGGCGACCTGCCCTCGCAGCCAAGGCGAACCGGACCTATCGCCTCGACCCTCCTGCCCGCGCGGTCAACCTGGCGCTGTGACGGCTCGCAGACGATACAGGGCCGTCAGCGATCTGACCGCCGGATTTGCAAGGCATATTTT
Source organism: Bradyrhizobium australafricanum (assembly GCF_020329495.1). Lineage (NCBI taxonomy): Bacteria > Pseudomonadati > Pseudomonadota > Alphaproteobacteria > Hyphomicrobiales > Nitrobacteraceae > Bradyrhizobium > Bradyrhizobium australafricanum. The sequence continues at coordinate 106,120 of NZ_JAGKJL010000024.1, forward strand.
CTCAGGCCACGACGAAGCACGGCAGTCGATGTGTGTGGCAGGACCGGCCACACAGTATCACAGCGCGCTCCCCTAAGTCGTCGTCGTGGGGGATCCTTACTGGGCTCGCCGGCTCAGTGCTGCTCGCCGCCGGCAACCCTCACTCGCGTCCTGCAAACTTGTACCGTGGTCATCTCATTTTATGCACCGCCCTCGACCGACTGCAGCAGGGTGCAGCTTTCGGCAGCCGCAACTCGTTCTAGCCATGCGCCTGCAGCCCCGCTAACGGGACAAACGACGCATTCTCTTTACTCAGCCTAGCGCGCTTTTTCGTTACTCTGGAGCAACACCATGGAACTTGATCCTTCCAATTCACGCATCGAAGACCTGACGCACCGCATCGACCTGCAACTTGACATCGTGGCCGCCCTCGTCGGCGAGGCAGGTAACGGGTTCGAGGCGGTCAGACTGCTCAATGCACACACAAACGAAATGATAAATGCGGAGCTAGCGCTCGGTCAGCTCGCCGATGCGAGGGCCAGCGGCTGCAACGGCGACGGGCAGGCGGCGCGGATACTCCGAGACCGCGGCGTCTATCATCCAGAAGACCTCCAAATTTTGGGACGCCTTTTCGATCAAGCGGTGGCGGCCTTACCTGAGGCTCTGCGCACCCCTGCCAACCAGTTGAAGATCGCCACCCTGATTCTCTCCCGTGCAGCGGAGTGAGATTCTATTTCGAGTTTTCCGTCGGTTGACGGCGCGATCAGGGTCTGATCAGAGTTGGGGCACGGCGTGCTGCGGTTTAACGTACCCAGCACCGCAGCAAGCCTCAGATTGAATTTACGTATCGTCGCGCGGAGCGCGTCGCCTCCACTGCTTTTTCCGTTTGCCACCGGATTCGAACCGATCCCGTCGCACTAAGCGATCTTGCGCGGGAGAGGACCCGTTTGCCCCTCGATCTCAACTGGGCTTTTCCTGTATCAAGTACTTCATGGCTATGTATTCTGCATGCCGCAGCCAACCCGACGGCGGATAGCGAATGAACGCAACGCATGTGGCGACGTGCGGGCAAGGCCTTCTCGTCCGATCCAGTGTTTGACGCTTGGCTCAATGGTTTGGCACTCACTTTGCGGCGGCATTGACCCTTACCCCACGATCTACACTCCACGACGTCTTGCAGGGCGACACGAACCAGATCATCACAATTGCCCTGCACCTCGTCACCACTTCTCTACTGCATTCCACAAGACGCACACTTCAAACCATCGGTTACGCGCAGGGATTGAACAGCAGAACGACGGCCACGCCGCCGACATATGTCACAAAGCGAACAAATCCCGTCCGGAATGCGTCCCGCACTTAGAAGATGACATCGTACAAAACGGGTAATGTACAAAACGGACAGCACTTGGCTTCGACCCCTTCTTAGCTCGAGGTTGCGCATGCGGTGAACGGTCTTTCCTCAGCTTCGACTGTAGCGTCGTTTGGTCCGGACCGATTTTCTGATTTCTTCGAGCCACTACTGACAGCAGGCAATGCGGGCAATCAGCAGAGAAGCGCGCGACAACGCATACTTGCCGTCAAATGATTCAGAATCATTCGAATTGAAGCGCGCACCACCACGTTCGGTCATCCGCGCTTCAACAAGCATCTATATAAATTCGCTTGCAGCGCCGAGATCAGCTCGACACGGGCGAGCGCGCCTAGGGATCCGACCTCTTGACAGCTGGATAGATCACGGGCGCTCGGTGTTTTGAACAAATTACTTCTTTGTGTTCAGGATATCGCAGGAGTTTGAGATGACTCAGATATCATCCGAGCAAGTGCAGGCGCCAGAGGTTCTCATAAGCACCGCATTTGATAAGGCGTGGCGCTTTGTCGAGAAAGATCCGCTCTTGGCGCACAATCACAAGGCAGTGCTTCATAGTCGCTTGCGGGCTTCCCTGGAGTGCTCGATAAGAAACGGCGAACGGAATGCCTTGCATCTGGCAAACGAGGCGATACGCAACTTGCGCGCAGAATTGGCATTTTCGACCAAACAGTAGGGTTGCTCCCACCACTATAGGAACGATGGGCTACGTGACAGCTCTCCCTCATCGAAGCGCCATGTGAGCAATCTCAATATATCGTGGTCGAAGTCCTCCTCCAGACCATTCTGCTTCGCTGAACCACGCCCTCGACTAAAGCTGCCGGTACAAAGCTCCTGACGCTACGATACCAGTCAGCCAGGCCACGATCGTAGACCGCCGACGGCAAGATGAGTTCGTCGTCCCCGGGAGCATGCTTTATCAGCAGGACCTAAATTTCGACGAAATGCTTGAACAGCGATCGTCCGCCTGTAAGTTGTGTGCAGCTTGCGCTTCGAAGTTGAGTGATGCGGATTAGGCACGTCAGACGGGCTGCATCGCATCGCAGGCCATCATCAGCAGAAGGAGACGCTGGGCGATTCGTGGCTTTCAGTTCATTCAGCGCTGCTTGGTCCGCAAATGCCTTCTCGCTGTTTTCGCCTCACCGATCGGAGCATCCTGGTCAGGTCTACGCACTACGACGGTTGCACGCTCCACAATCTGACGCGGCGTTCGATTCAACTCATTTCTTCCGAAACAATGTGGTGCTGCAGTTACAGCAATTCGCGATGATCTTGTTAAGACGCATCGCGCCGGGCGGCATCAAAAGGAACGACACTCGAATGAAGAATTTGCTGGTTCTGACTGCAAGCATCGGCGCACTCACTGCGGCCGCTCCCGCATTCAGCGCGGACTTCGCCGCGCAGCCCGTCAACATCAAGGCGGCACCGCAGCCGGTCGTAGCCACAATCAACGACTGGACCGGCTACTATATCGGTATCAATGGCGGCTGGGGATCGAGCCACAATTGCTGGGACTTCAACGGCATCACTCCCGAGGGTTGCCATAATTCGACTGGTGCTACCGTCGGCGGCCAGATCGGCTATCGCTGGCAGATCTTCAAAACGGTCTACGGCATTGAAGGTCAGGGCAACTGGGCTGACTTCAGCGGCTCCAATGTCAGCACCGCCTTCCCGGCAGACATCATTGGCACCAAGACAGATGCTTTCGGCTTGCTGACCGGCCATGTCGGCTATGCGTTCGACCCCGTGCTGCTCTACGTCAAGGGCGGTGCTGCAGTGACCAGCAACACTTATCACGTCAACTCAGTGGCTACTGGGACCGAAATTGCCAGAAACAACGATGTGCGTTGGGGTGGCGCCCTCGGTGCCGGTATCGAAGTCAGCCTCACTCCGAGTTGGTCGGCTGGCGTCGAGTATGACCATTTGTTCATGCAAGGCAGCAACGTAACCTTTCCAACGGCGGTCGGCGGTGATCGCGTCCACCAGGACGTCGATCTCATCACAGCGCGGCTAAATTACAAATTCGGCCCGGCGTTTGGTCGATAGCAACCTATACGCTCTTGCGGTCAATCGTGAGCCCCGGCCGTCGGTCGGGGTTCTTTCTTCAAGCGCTCGTGTCATATCCGCCGATACCTCGCGATGTCCGACTCGAGCAGTCCGAGCCAGATCATTGGCTGGATGGCCCCTGGTTACTGGAACTCCGGGCCTGGCGGTCCAAGTCACGATCCGACACTTCGATGGTTATCGAGCTTCATAATCTGACGCTGGGTCTTAGCGTCGTGCGTGCAATTCCGATAAATATTGTCCAGCTGAGACTTGCCGGAAGCTGCGACAACAATTCTTATGGCCGCTCGGTGCTTGCTCAAACGAGTTGGGATTTCAAAGAACATTGAGGCGTATTGCCAGAACGATCGCTTGGATCCGGCTAGTGGCGCCAAGCTTTCGCATCGCATTCTTGATATGAAAATTGACTGTATTCTCGCTGATTTCCAGGATCATCCCGATTTCCCATGACGATTTTCCTTCCGCCACCCATCGCATGCAGCTGATCTCGCGCTGCGACAGTGCCACTTTTTTATCACCGCCATCGTTGCAGGGACGTGCGATCTCACCATACGCGGTGTGAAAGTGCCAGGCCAATGCATTGAGATGACCGATGCGATCCTGAGGATCAGCGTCGTCCGACGGAGATGCAAACGACACTACAGATATTCGGCCTAGCGGCCCAAACAACGGCACGCTCATGCCATGCTTCAGGCCCGCCTCTCTGGCTTCGTCCAGTACGCGTCTCTCGTCAGGTTGAAGTCGATAGTGGTCGGCCAGTTGATCCCATAAAAACGGCCTAGAAAGCATTGGCGTCCGCCGGACCACCGGATCGATGGTGTGGTACTTGCGTTTGAAGTACCGGTCGCACCAGTCTGACGGCCATTTCACGGCCACGGTCGGGGGTGGATACTCCGCCAGGCGAAGGGGCTCGACGAAGTTGAGGGCGCCGTAGGCAACTTCACTGAAGCCCTCCTCCGTGGCGCAGCTGACAAGTAGCTCGAATAGCGCTCTGAGCGAATGCGTCTGTTTTGCGCATTCAGTAAAGCTAAACAGGTCCATAGCGGGCGGCTCAGGACGCCGATCCCGGTCGGTGTCGCTGCTTCCAATTGCGCTTGTTTCAGGCGGAGCCAAGTTCAATTCCATGACCTGAATTCCTGGGTTTGCTGTTTGTGAAGTCTGGAGCGCATGCTGCCTCAGGTGTCATCCCGAATTCGGTGCCCTACACCAACTGCGATGACGTGATCGTCGTCCCCCGCCAAACAGCCAAGGTGCCGGCCTATCCTTCGTTCGAGGCCGAACTGCACGACGCACACCGTAGCGCTCACATCATTCAATATGATCTACCCGGCTCGCAGGCGACGCGCTGCCGACATTGAAGATCGCGGCAGGGACCGCCATGTTGATGGTCTGCATTCGCGATGCACAATTGACCTGCTGATGCCGCCAGGGACGGAAAGTAAGAGTGCCGATTTGGCGGGCGTGCGCGCGCTACGGCTTGAAGGCGGTCAGGCGGCTCTCCTAACGATTCAGTCGGCGGTACGAGCCACCCAGGCCGGCCCGCTGCGACGTCAGCATAGATCAGATTCGATTGTGCAAGAGCGATGTCCAGCTCGAGTGAAGCTTCGCTGCGGCTTGAGCGCGAGCGCGCGCAGACCCTAGATGCTGAACTTCGCGAGCCAGGTGAGCTAGAGCACGCAAGCCCGCTTGCGGGTGTTCGCTTCGACCTGCGTGGCGTCACCGTCGATGCACTGCTCGCCGACGCAGAAGACAACGGCATTATTTTTCTTCCCCTTCTTGCGAGTCGGCATCGCTTTTCCTTGGCTGGTCCTTCGCCCGTCCACAACGTCGAGGGTGCGGGCGATGAGCAGCACGCAGCAGCCGTCGCAAAAGAAAATTTGCTAGCATCAGCCGACGGCCTTTGAGAGGCTTGGTCGCGTAGGTTCGGCGCGAATAGATCGAAGGGACAAATAGCAACCGCGTCAGGGGCGCAACGGGAGATACGCGAAGCCACGAGAGCTGCTTGACGCAGCGGACACTTTGCATGCGCATCTCCAAAGGCGGGAGAGGACCTGGGGTGGGACCAGCAAGTGCCATACCAACATTTGGTTTTCAGAAACCGGCCGCGGAATCAATGACTTGAAAGAGTGGGCAGCTCTCCTTATCGCGCATTGAAGCAATCATGACATCGGGAGGACATCCGACAGACCATTTGCGCGAGCCCCGGCACCAGTTGACCTCGATCAAGGAAAGTATAGCTCGCACGGCAGCCGCTCCGAGACGCTCTTGGCTTCAACCCGTCAATACGCTCAGCCCAGCGTCAACATTCTGGTTGAAAACACGGCGAGTGGCCGATCAGAAATGACGAAAAAGCAGGTCAGATGACGACCTGGCAGGTGCAGCGGCTCGGAATGCAACGGTTGACGTCAAGAACGACCGAGAGCATTGCCCGTCCGACGAGGCCTTGTCCGTCGACCGGAAACAACCAAGGTCTCGCGCTACCCAGTCAACTACAAGGCTTAACGATTGATTGAGACGATCGCCACATGGCAATCGTGACTGGCTATAGGTCCGGTCGCGCGCACTCCGACTAAAACTCGGAATGCAAAGCAAACGTCCCGACAGGAAAAACAATTGCGCCTCGCCCTGGCGGGGCTGTCGCAACCAAGGCGAAGAGCTTCGCCGAGAATCGGTGAGATGTTTTCTCTGCTTCTGGCGATCATCTCACTGCTCTATACGACCGTTGGTCAGGCGGGGGGTACTGCATTCCTGGCGCTGATGGCTTCTGCTGGTCTGCCATCGACAGAGATGCGCCCAACGGCGCTTGGTCTCAACATTGTGGTCGCGACATATTCTACGTGGGCTTTCAACCGCAACAAAGTTGTTGACTGGATAATGCTGCGTCCGCTTCTGCTTTCATCGATGCCAACGGCGCTTGCCGGGGGTCTCGTGGTGCTCGGGGAACACATTTACAAGACGCTGACCGGGTTTGTCCTTCTTCTGGCAGGCGCCGTGATGATCGTTCGGCACGGACGCACCGCCGAACGCGGTTGCGAAACTCCGCTCTGGGGAACCCTGAGCATTGGAGCAGTCATCGGCCTCGTTTCCGGGCTGACAGGCGTAGGCGGCGGAGCGTTTCTCGCCCCGACGCTCATCGCACTGAATTGGGCATCACCTAAGCAGACCGCCGCGCTGTCGCCGCCTTTTATCCTGGCTAACTCCGCTCTCGGCTTCGTCGGAGTTCTTTTCACCGGCCAATTTCCGGCGCCGGATTTCGGGCTTCATGCAATCGCCGTACTGGCGGGTGCCGCGGCAGGAACAGTTATCGGCCTGAAATGGATGAGCCAGACAACCGTAAGGTTCATCCTCGTGGCGGTTCTGCTCATCGCTGGCATCCAATTGGTTCGCGCTTGAAACTCTCACGTCTTAGTTTTCACAGCGGTCAGGTCGAGATTCAACTGATGCAATTGCGCGGCTCTCTCGAAGAATCGATAGCCGCTAAAGCGATCGCAAAAAACAAACGAAATGAAAGTGCAGAAGCACAGCGCAAATATGTAGGACGTTGTCCAGGTGAGGAAGCCAGCCGGGCTCGCCTTCGCGGTCGCCAGCGCGCGAAACCGGGCCGCTTGTACTCGGCGACGGGACGCCTCCGAACCAAGGCGCCCCGACGCACTTGCCGGGCTTGGAAGTGCGCCGGGCCCGCCCCAACATCATCAGTACATCCGTGACGATGCTCGCGGCAATGAGACAACCAGCGTGGCGGAATTGAGGCCCATCCATTCTTTTGACGTGGCGTCTAAAATGGTTTCATGCGCGGCTCCAAAGGACTTGAATCTCACGTAGCGTCAAGTTCTATGATCTCGCACTTGTCGGCGCCATCCAACAGCAACTTACTGTCCATAGCATCGCCAGCCGGACGCATCCTGCTCGCGGCATTTCATCCGAGAGGTGCGCCCTGGCGGGGAAGAGGAGCGACAAGCCGCTCGGCCCATCGACTGCACTGAATGGTCCCTGCGAAGTTCCTGCGCGCAGGTTGGTCGAACTAGCGGCTATCGGCCATGTGCGTGTGAGAAGTTCATCCTTCGCACGAGCATCCAAACGTGGATGTCTCTCACGCCAACCTCGGTCCCTGATAAGTTGGCAATGATATCGAGAACGTGATCGAGATGTCGCGACCAAGTTTGAGCGAGTTGACATAACGCAAAGACACAGCAGAGCGCATGGTTCAGCTTCAGGTCTGTATGAGCACGGGAACGAAGCCTTGCAGACCGCACTCCTGAACAAGTATTGCGATGCTCGCCTGCCTTGGTACACCGTCTACCCAACTGTACCGGATTTCTCCACGACCATCGGCGCCGAGACTTGTGAGACTTGGTTGAGACGGCTGCCGCCGGATGAACCCGTATCGCTCTATCTCCACGTCCCTTTCTGCCAATCGATCTGCTGGTACTGCGGCTTTCCTACGAGCGTTATTCGCGGCCAGCGGCCAATTCGCAATTATTTGGCGGCGCTACGGGAGGAGATTCGCTTGGTTGCAGACCAACTGCCGCGCGCCCTGCCCGTCCGCGACGTGCATTTCGGCGGCGGAACACCGGCCAGCATTGCGCCAGTCGATTTTCTAGCTCTGATGGAACTCCTACGTCGCTATTTTGCCTTCAGTAAGTCGGCTGCCGTCGCCATCGAAATCGACCCGCGCGCGTTCACGACAGAGATGGCGGACGCCTTGGGGGCGGCCGGCGTGAACCGCGCGAGCATCGGCGTGCAAAGCTTTGACCCCGTGGTTCAAAAGGCGGTCAATCGGCTCCAAAGCGAGGCCCAGGCGGCTTCTGCAGTCGAAAGCCTTCGCCAGCATGGAATAAGCCGCATCAACTTCGACCTGCTCTTCGGACTGCCGCATCAGACGGTGCAGTCCTGCGTGGACTCGGCGAGGACGGCTGTTGCCATGCGGCCCGACCGGCTCGCGGTTTTCGGCTACGCCCACGTTCCCTCCTATATGAAACGTCAGCGCCAGATCGATGAGGCGGCGCTGCCTGACAATATCGCTCGAGCCGAGCAAGCCGCGGCCGTGGCAGATACGCTGATCTCCGCCGGCTACCACCAAATCGGGCTCGACCATTTCGCCTTGCCGGACGACGAGCTAGTGCTGGCCCAGAAAGCTGGTCGGCTGCGCCGCAATTCGTTGGGCTATTCGGCCGATACCTGTAAAACTGTGATCGGCTTTGGTCCGTCAGCCATCGGGCGTCTCCGTGACGGCTACGTCCAGAACGAGGTCGTGACTGCTTCCTATAACCAGCACATCAGGGCAGGTCGTCTGGCTATGTCGAAAGGATACTGTCTCACTGAGGAAGATCGGCTGCGGGCTGCAATCATCGAGCGCTTGATGTGCGATTTGCAGGCCGACGTGCCGGCACTGTGTGCTGCCCACGGATTTGATCCGATCGCTTTTCTTGAGTCAGCTGATCGCTTGGAAATGCTCACTGAGGACGGGATAGTGGAGATCCAGGACGGTTTCATCCGCGTCAAGCAGGAGCACCGTTTTGTCATCCGCGCTGTGGCTGCTGCATTCGATGCTCATCTCGACCGCACACCCTATTAGCAAAGCCATGCATGTGAGCAGATCCAAAGCATGGCGCTCGTCGCGACGAGTGATCGGAAGAAGCCGCGGGTAGACGCTTGAAGGGAAGATTTAAATTCGGTTCAAATGCCGAGAGATGCGGATCGAAATAAAGGGAAATCTGCTGACTAATCGAACTCTCGACAGGTACTTGGCGCCGCCACGGCAGCTGGTGGAACTTTAAGATCCGCGTCTAAGGCATCTTTGCCCTGGCTCGGAGATATTGAGAAAACTTGGTCGCACGCCGACTAATGCGGCACCGCTTCTTTGTTGCCAGGTTGAGGTGTAGTCGTGCCCGCGGGAAGATCAGCCGCTCGCGCCTCCAAGGTCCGCAGGCGCGAACAATGCGATTAGTTTACGATACCAATCGTCGGATAAAATATTGACAAATCCGACATTTTGTATCACAATGCTAGGATGCTATCCTTCCCTAAGACCCAGCAGGATCGCGCCATAACCCTACTGAAGAAGCAGGGGATGCTTCGCCTTTCTGAATTTAAGAAGGCGGGCATTACGGCGGCAACCGTATCCCGAATGAAGGAGAAGGGACTCGTCCTTCAGCTCAGCAGGGGACTGTACCAGCTTCCAGACGCCTCGTTCGACACCCATCATGTCCTGGCTGAGGCCGCCAAGCTCGTCCCAAGAGGCGTTATCTGCCTCACCTCTGCGCTGGCGTTTCACGGACTGACTGATACGATTCCATCGCTCGTTTGGATGGCCATCGGCTCAAAGGATCGGCTGCCGCGAACCGATACCCCGCCCATCCAATTTGTGCGTTTCGGAGAGAAGGTTCTGACCTCTGGCATTACAGAGCACAAGATCGAAGGCGTACGGGTACGCGTCTACAATCCTGCCAAAACAGTAGTCGACCTATTTCGTTATCGCCGGAGCGCCGGAAAGCGGTATCGAAAGAGTCCCGGCCTCAATCTCGCGCTCGAGGGCCTCAGAGAAGCCCTGCGACAGCGCCAAGCGACCCCTGCCGAGATCGCCCGGTACGCAAATGAAGCTGGTACCTGGAAGGTCGTTCAGCCGTATCTCGAGGCTATGACGACCAATGCCTAAGAAGCCAACACCTCCGATCAAGAACATGGGCGCGTCGGTTCGGACGCGGTTGCTCAACCTCTCAAAGGAGCGTCGTCAGCCATTCGATCTGCTGCTCAACAATTACGTTCTCGAGCGACTCTTTATCGCCTGAGTCAAACCAAGCACCGCGACCGTTTCGTTCTGAAAGGAGCGATGCTGCTTACGAAGTGGTTCGAAGATCCGCTACGCCCGACAAGAGACCTGGACTTTCTGGCCACTGGCAAAGACGATCAAGAGGATATGGTCCGCATCTTCCAGGAGATCTGCATGGTCTCCCTTAATGATGGCGTTGTCTTTGAATCAGAACAGCGTAAAGGTCCACCGTATCCGTGAAGAAACCGAATGCGGCGGGCTGCGCATTACAGCCAACGCTACGATCGAAACCGCCAAAATTCGGATCGTGATTGATATCGCCTTTGGCGACTCCGTTGAGCCGGGTCTTCAGGAAATGGATCTGCCCGTTCTCTTGGACTTCCCGGCGCCACATCTCCGGGCCTACGCCCGCGAAACGGTTATCGCCGAGAAATTTCAGGCGTTGGTTATGTTGGGTCGGGCCAATAGCCGCATGAAAGACTTGTATGACGTCTTGGTTTTATCGCGCAACTTCGAATTCAAGGACGGCAAACTCCCACGAGCCATCGCCGCGACATTCGCTCGACGGAAGACTGACATTCCCTCAAGTGCTCCGGATGCGCTGACAACTGCGTTTGCGGAAGACCCAACGAAAATTCAGCAGTGGAATTCATTCGTTGAAGACGTGGCTTTTCGACCCGGCACGCTCGCTGAAGTGATCAAGGACCTATCCGCATTCCTGATGCCTTACGCGTCGGCGGCACGCTCGCTCGGTAAGACAGGATCAGCGTGACTGGGCAGCCCACCGCCGCCAAACGTGGCTGGCTCCGCGCAGCAACTCGAGGCGTCAAGGCTCGCCCGTCTTCTGTCCAGCGATCACTGGCGCACCTCCGACGGAAACAGGCCCCTGTGGTTTGGACCTCTCGACGCGCTTCTTGGCCGGACTCGAAGCAGCTTGTGCCGGCGACGAAGAAATAACGGAGGGATCGGAAGCGACAGGTGCTGGAATCTGCAAGGAATCAATCCGCGAAGTCAGCACCGTGATGCGATCTAAGATCCCTTTAAGGTCCTTCCGCTGAGCATCGATGAGGCGGCTGAGTTCCGCAATATCCTCGCTCGCCTTCTGCTGCGCCCAACGTATCTCGGTCAGGGATGTCCTGTCCTCCGGTGATAGGCCCGCCGCCGAATCGGCGAACCCGGCTGGCGGCGTCTCGACAACCCTTGCGAGGCTCCCTCCAAAATGGGCTGCTGCTGAACACAAGCCGACGAGGACAACCAGAAACATCAAACCCCAGCGAATGCGTTTTGACGTGCCGTATAATAGCGGCCGCAAATCCGAAGCGGCCGCCTGATCAATCATCTCCATTGTCCCCTACCCGACTATTCCCGTTTCGACAGGCTTGCTTCCTTGACGCGAGAGATGGCTGAAGTCACGACTCCCAGCAAAGCGCGGCCGCCGACAACGTCATTCTTCGCAAACTCGCTGCTCCGATGAAGCGGCTCATCTTGTCCCAGGCAAAGCGAACAGATGACGCGGGTTCCTGCATCATAGGGCCAGCGGTAAGAAATAGTTCTCGTCTTCACGGTTATCGTGCAGCATTTTCGCATCATTCAAGAGAACCTTGCAGGTTTTCTTACCCTGCCGGCCGTTGATGTGAACCGACCGCTATTTCCCTTCAAGGTCTGCTTCTCGCCTTTCCGTGCTGCTGAGACCGGCAACTTCACGGCCGACCGCTGCTCAAGGCGCACCAACTGGCGCCCAAGCTACCTCGCCATTGGAGCGGGAAGCGTTGGACATGGCCAACTACCAATTTTGGCAGGTTGATGGAGACGACGGACAGATGGCAAGCGTGGCCCACCAACGCCGCGCGTCACAGGTCTAGGAACTCGGAATGCATCACAGATTTTCCGCGCCGACGGAGCGGGCGGACTCACCAACAGTTTGCCCACAGCCACCAAAGTAGCTCGAAACCGGATCCCTCCGATCTCCTGGGCTCAATCATGGCCGTTGAGACAAGATTTTCGCGGGCACAGATTAGAGGTGACCTCGCCGGGATTACGAACCTCCTGGCGGTACAGCGTCGTGCCGCGCCTCAGAGGCCAGCGCTTGGACGCCGCTCTGGCCATTGAGGCCGGCTTTCAATCTGTTCATGGCTCGCAAGAGAGGACACGAAGTACACTGTGGGTGATTGCTTTATTGCGGCGACGACGCCTCAAACATCTTTGGCTACGGCCGCACTTGCCTGCAGCTTGCGATCAAGCGAGGCGCAGCGGCGCCTTACCGCCGCACTTTCGCTCGCGGCTTGTCTGGTTGGCATGCCTGTCTTGGCACAAACTGCCGACGAGCCTGATGCCAAAAGCAACTCTGCGGCACAAGTTACCAGGAGGAGAACGCCGAGAGCCCACGACATGGCCACAAAGCTCCGGGTCGGCACGGTCAATGAGCCAGTTCAACTTCGTGCCTCGGCGCTGGCATCAGCTCCCAACCTGCCTCTCATCAAGCGCGGCAGCTCCGATCGAGGCGCCCAGACACGAACGCAAAAAAGGATCGATCCCTTCGCACGCTTCGATACTTTCCGAGAAAAAGGGATCTGGCTCAACATACCCGGCCCTGCCGACACGGTTGATCAGGACAAGAGCGGCGTTAGATCCGCGCTGGCAGACATTGGCATCGGCTATATCGGCTGGACGCATAACATCTTTGCAAATAACCAGCTGCCGAATGCGGCGAGAACCAGCATCGCGAACCAGCTCTACATGGGGCAAAATCCGACGTTTGCTACGGCGAACTTCCTGATCGTCACCTATGATCTCAGCCGGCTTGGCATTCCCGATGGCCAGATTGTCGTGGGTGCCGAGCAGCAATACTGGACATGGAAGCGCCCGGGACCGGATCGAGTGGGATTGAATACACTCGCATATTATCAAACCTTCCTCGACAGGAAGTTCGAACTCAAACTTGGCTATCTCCGAAATGCGAATGAGTTCACCGGCACGTTGTTCGCAGGCGTTTCAGGATCAAATATGTTTGCCTTATTCCAAGCAGGGATGAGCACCAACGCCGCACCGACTCCCGCCGTCAACCTGAAGTACAATCTTGATGATCACCTGTACAACAAAGCCTCCATGCAGCGCTCCATCAGTCCGGACGGTCCTTATGCCGAGATAACAGAGAATCCGAGCGGCCTGAACTGGAGCGCGGCCAACACAGGTATTCTTTTCGTTGATGAACTTGGCTACAAGAGCAAGGCCGCTCCCGGCGTAGCTGACACGTGGCTGCGGGCGGGCGTTGGTTTCAACAGCGGCCGTTACAAGAGTTTGGCAGATCCGGATCAACAAAGGCAGAGCGGGAATAACTTTTATTACATCGCCGCTGACCGGCAGCTCTGGCAGAGTGACGTTGAGGGGACGCCATCTCGCGGCATTTATGGCGGATTCTCGATCATGGGAGCTCCGCCTGATCTCAACAGGATCAGCCAGTATTACGAGCTTCGTCTTTATGCGAAGGGGCCTTTTGATAGCCGACCTACTGATCTGATTAGTCTCGTCGCGAGCAACACCGCCTGGAGCAAGGTTGCAGTGGATGCGGCCTTGGCGAAAGGACAGCTTGCGCATCGCGATACAACTGCAATTACAGGAACATACATCGCGCATCTCGCTCCAGGGATATATGCAACCCTCGGACTGTCATACATCCATAATCCGACAAGCATCACACATACGGCCCAAACGGAGCACGCGTTAGATCTGTTGGTGTCTACGCTGATATTCTTCTAGTTCGTCGAGGAAGCCATTAATTCGGCCCCCCGACCTGATTCGTCAAAATTACGCGCTGTTTCTGTCACCTCACCGGCTGGAGGTCGCGAGGAGCGCCCCGAAGGTCGGCTCTCCAACGACTAAAGAGCCTCTGACCAGATGTCGGCTAGCTTTGCTTGCGCGCGGCCTGACCCGCGAGGGCGCGGGATGAAGTTCCTAGAATGAACTGAGACAGACAGGGAATGTCGCGCACTGTCCGGCGCACCATTAGCGAGACCAGAACAATCGCTCCGCCAAGAAGTCCCGCCTCAGCCAACTTGGTTGTGAGATCCGACGGTTCTGCGTACTGCATCGAATCCATGAGACGAAATACCGTCCCCTGAATCAAGTACAGCACTAGTGTGCCTTGTCCTATTTCGACGGCGATAAAGCGGACCACCGGGTTTGAGCGGCCAAATCTCCAGCATTGGAGGAAGAACTCAATCATGAGCGCCGAAGCCGCTGCAGAGCCGAAAAACATCAGAAGCACATTCTTCGCCGACTGCATATCTTGGACCAGGGCGAGATTGTTGTAGACGTAAGTGTCTTTGCGCCAAGCTAGAAAACATACCAGCGCCACTATGGACAGAGTCACGATCCAGAGCAGCCTGTAAGGTCGCGTTATGCTCGCCCACCAGTTTCTCGATTGCGCAACTGAGAAGCCAAGACAGAAGAACGGGTAAGTGTACTTTATGAGAGGAAATATGGATAATGTCAGAGGCGCAAGCACGACCAGTACGACTGATACGAATAGGATCCAGGGCGAGCAACGATCGAAGATCGAAAGAATCTTTACGAGAAGAAAACAAACGAACGCTGCCCAGATAAACCAGTATGCGCCGGCGACATCATTTAGAAACAGCAGAATCTCGCCTGTTGCGTCGGGTGCGCCGGGAAGCACGGCAACCTTTGCTATCTCCAGGAGAGCGTACCAAAACAGCATGGGCAGCAAGAGCTGCGTCGCCCGATCGCCGACGGATTGCGTCAACGACTTTCGCAACAGCGCGCGGCAAGAGAGGTATCCACTTATCGCCATAAAAAGAGGCATGTGGAACATGTAGATCCATTTGAAGCATGGCGAATCCCAGAAGCCTTCACCTCGGTAAAGGATATATTGGATCAGGTGACCGACGATCACCAACACGATCAGCACTCCCTTGGCGAAATCCAAGGCAAGATCGCGATCGTTTGCCTCTGGCGTACCAGGCACAGCCGATTGGGTTACATTTAGCGATGCATCAATCATTGGCTGCTGCGGCTTTGCTCCAGGGAGTTCGATCCAAGCGATGATCGTGGAGGCAATTGCCACCTAGAGGCTGCGCTCGGATAGCTGGCTGGATACCAATGTTCAATTATATGCAGGTGGGTGATCGGTATAAAGAAAGAGGGAGCGAGCTATACAAGAGTTTGCCGATTTAAGTCCACCTCACTACGATCGGCTCGCCGGATCGAGCGGTCACCTTAGGGGGGTGTCGAGCGTAAGAGGTGATTGCAACGTACTGCAAGGACCCTCAATTGCGGCAAACGCCCGGCCCGTGTGAAGGATGCCAACGTCTCTCAGCGAAGTTCGGCTTTGCGATCACGGATAGGGCGTCGGCAAACTCGTATTGTTGGCGAGCTCCGCCACATTCTTTTTGCTCTTGCGATCGTCTGCGCTCCGGGCTGTGGGCGCTCGGGCACGAATAGGTTCGAACTGTTGCGCTTATTGAGCGACGGATTGATTGGCGGGCGATTTGTGAAAGCCTGAGAGATGGAGCACAAAATCCGCCGAGCTTGATCGATTCTGAAAAGGGGCGGCTGGACTGCTCTGGCCATGCCCCTTCCCCACTTCGAATGATACGTCCTCCTCCAGGGCCGCGCTGTTGAACGCGCGCGCGGAGCCGCCCAGGCCCGAGATTTGCAGCCGACCTACGTCCCTCAGCCAAGCTCAGGATGAATGCGAACGCGCCGGCGCCCCTCGCTTTCGACCAACTCGCCCCTGTAAGGCACGCCGCGGATGTCGAAATAGGTCGGGCGTCCGGCCTCCGGCATGATGCGCTGGCCCTCGAGGACGCGCACAAGGTAGGGCGGAAGGAACCGTTCACGATGCTCCCATCCGCCGCGGATCAGATACCCAAGGTCCACCGCACCTTCACGAGGCTGACTGGCTCCGACCATCTGCGGGGGCTGATGGAGCGGTTCCGATGGCCCGGGTTGATTTAGCTGGCTTGCGCGCGGGTGATGGATCAGGCGGACATCCCCGCGCCCTCCTGGTCCGAACGTGGCCGAGTAGCGCTCATCGTTGATCATAAACTGACTTGGCCCGAACTGGTTTGGCAGCAGATTGATGTTGCCCAGGACGTCAACCAAGACGTCTTCAGCCGCCTGGGAGCCGTGGCGCCAGTCCGGCCCAACGATGGCCCCAATGTCCCGCAGTCCCTGCACGGCCCCTGAGGGTCGAGCGAACGAGGGCGTTCCGCCAAATTCAGGCGCCGGCACTGAACGTGCATCGTCACGCAAGTCATGCGGTGTAGGCGGATCCAGATCAATCAGGGGATCGAGACCGCTGTAGATGTTTGACGACCGAGGCCTGACGGACGACGGTGACCCACCTTCCTGCATATGTTGCCCGAGCCAATCCCAAGCGCCTTGGCTCAAGCTGGCTGGAGTTGCAGGAAGCCCGAGCGGTAGATCCGGCTGTGGAGCCCAGCGAGGCGCCGATGAGGCTGGTCCGTGGGCCTGCTCGCTCGTCCAATCCCACGCAGCACCGCTGGCGGAGGCTGGCATTAAGGGACGCTGCTGCGAGGGACCGGCCTGCGAAATGTGGTACGGCGCCGGCAGTGATGAGCTCGGTCCGTGGATCTGCTCGCCGAGCCAATCCCAAGCTCCCGCGCTCGGCGTGGCAGGCGTCGCCGGCAGTTCCTGCGGCAAGTGCGCGTGTGCAGCGCCTTCGCCAGCAGGCTGCCCACCGTCCTCGGGATCCAATCCGAGCGCCCTGTTCGCCTCAAGGATTTGCTGGTAGCGCCCAAGCCTGAGCAAATCGGGGTTGATTTTGCTGTCCTGGGTTTCTTGCTTGTACGCCTCGACATCCTGTGCGAGCTCTGGGGTGAAGAGCCGGTCAGCCATCGCGGGCCTGTGGTGCGATCGCAGCCAGTCACTCAACCTCGAAAGGCGACGCGCCTGACGATCGGCTGTCTCCGGCTCGACCCTGCCTGTCGCCCTTTCCGCTGCGGCCCACATGCGGATGAGTGTTGCGTCCGCAGGATAAGGTTCCAGACGGCGGATGTCGGCGAACAAGGTGTTTCCGGCACCGACCTCCCGGAGCTTTTTCAAGGCCGCCTTGATGCGCCTGCCGCGGTCATTTGCATACGTCTCCACATCTGCATCAAGCTCAGCTTCCAGCTGATAGTTTTCCACCTCCGGATTTTCCAGTTGCGCGTTTTCCAATTCGCGGCGAATTCGATCGGCAATCGATGGCCTGCCGTTCGCACTCAGGCGCGCGCTCAAATGGCGCAGATCGGCTGCCGCATTCTTGATGGTGCCATCGCTTAGGTTGCCGGCCGCTCTGTTTCTGAAATCCGTTATGAGCGTCTCGTCCGCCGCAGGGACTGGCCCGCCGCGAGCCCGGCCCGGCTGCCTGGCGTGATCCACTCGAAATTTCGTTGAGAAGACCTCAGGCTGCGTCTCCTCACGCGACGACTTTTCGCTGCTGCTCCCCCCGAAGGCTTTGCCCACTCCCGACTTGAAGCGCGCCCATAGTCCACGGCTTTTGCCACTCTTGGCCTGAACCGCGGACTCCGAATCCGGCATAGAGTAGCGCGCACTGCTGAACAGATCATCCTGCAGACTGAACTGCGGCAGTTGCGCCGAGGCTCCGAGTTGAATACGGGGAATGTCGACGCTGCGGCGAGTCCCGCCGAGCGCGCTGTCCCTAAGAGCGGCATGCGGCGGCATCCGCATCGAGCCGCCGAAATCGTCCCGCCGGACCGCCCGACCGCCTCTTCCAGGCGCCCTATCTTGTGAAGCTGAGGGTAGATAGCTCGCGTCAGACGAATCGAGCTGCAAATCCGCCATCTGCCGCTCAAAGTTACCTTGCTGGCCTGCGTTGCCCCTTCGTTGCCCTGCCCGCTCCTGTTGGGCGGCGTACTGCTCCATCCAGGCTCCTGAATCGAAGAATGGGTCGACTGGATCCATCCTGCTTTCCTTCCAATGGTAGAGGGTCCTGCACAAGCCGGCCGAAGTTTGAACTCCGGTCAGGCGGCAGCAGTTTCGGCGACAATCAGCCGCGATTGTGCGGCCGCAAGCTTTCGAAAAGCTGACGAGACCAAGATCTCGCCCCAAGCAGTCGTGATCGCGTAAGTTCTTCTGAAAGATACAACATAAAGCCTGCCTGCTGTGGCATCGCAGCCTGCCTGCTGTTCAGCCGCCGCGGATAGTCCGCTCGAATCCAACAAAAGCTTACGTCGCCGTCGTCCATGCTGGGACGGCGTCATGGCGTCAAAAAACGCCTTCTTCGAGAACGTGTCTTTATGTCCTATCTTGGTGGTACGCCGGACAGCCAATCTGTGGCATCTCCGAAGAACGCGCTGAGCGACCATTTCGCGGCTTCGCTATCGGTCAGTTGATGAGAGTGAGGCTCACGGCCTGCGGGATTGGCCCCGATGCCGGAAGATTTGTATTCGGCATAGTTGGCGGTCCTCAGTTTATTGGTTTGGCCCGGAGTCCATTCGCGCCAGCCTTCCGCCATGACCGGTGCATCCATCTTCGTCGACAGGAAAATCACTGTAGCGTAGGGGCGCCAAGGCCGGCCAAGCGCAACATAGCCCGCGGCGGGATCGGCGGTCAGCCTGCAATGGTCGAAAACATAGGCGCTGTCCTCGTCCGGCGTGCCTTTGCTCTGTGCGGTATACACGACCGCTTGATTGGCTAAGCCGTGTAACTCACACTGCCGGAAATAGGCCTTGGCATCGCCAAATATGAAATCGACATGCCCCTCGATGTAACAGCTCCCGAAGTATTGCCGCGACATTCGGCCGTTCGGCCCCTTGCTGGCGAACAGGGTGTCCTGGGCGCCGAGCAGGCGGACGCGGGTGATAACGTCCCTGTCTCCGGTAACCGACAGCGCCACCGCCTGCGAAGATGAATTGGCCGGATTGAGCGCGTAGTCGTTTTGGATCGTTAGATTATCGAGCCGGAAATCATCACCGGAGGCGTCCAGCGTCGCAGAATGAGCGGTTCCTCCGACATTGATCGCCCCGTCGCCATACACAATGACCGTATCATCCGGCCTCTTGCCGGAGCCCCTAATATGAACACCAGATTTAGAGACCTTGACCTTCTCGCGGTAAATGCCGGGCGCGATTTGGATATCCCCGCCTTGGGCCGGTAATGCGTCGATGGCTGCTTGAACGGAGTGATAGGCCGCCCTCTCGGCACGCGAGACAAAAAGTGGCTGAGCATGGGCCGTCGAGATGCAGACATATCCGGCCAGAACCGCAGCGAACAGCACAGAAACTCGCATGTGATCTCACTCTTATTGGCGCGCTGCACGCTCCATGCAGTCGGTACAAAGTGCCGCGGCGATACGGCAGCTGAGTCTGGTCAATACGTTTCCTCACCGATCCGGAACTCGCGCACGACTAACGGAAATGTCCGACCGCACCAAACCCCGTCGGTCGTCCGCAATGAGGCGCCAGCGTCGTAGCCTCTTATTCCAGGAACTCAAAGCCGCATCAAAGGGGGATCTGACCGGCCTAAAGGTTCGGCATGCACTTACTCAATACGGTCGCGGAATGCTCTGGCACATCCCTCCCATCCGCGCGACAGCTGTCCTGTGGCTCGCCCGGGCAGAGGCGGCGACACGTCAGAATGATCGGCCGTCACATTGGCATGCTCGAGCTGCCAGGTCGCGGTGTCGGCAAACCGAACATCCTCGAGCGCCACATCAAGGGCGTGCCTATCGTCGACTCCACGCATCAGCAGCGCACCATTTTCGCCATGCACATGGCGCAGAACAATCTGGCGATAGACCGGAATTCTCATGCCTTGGGCACGTGGATCGTATTTCGTGTCGAACGTGACCGGCCATCGGTTACCCCGCAGACATACGTTCTCATAAGTCACTCGCTCGACCAGGCCGCCGCGACTGACATCGCTCTTGATGCGCAGTCCAGATGTCGTTCCGTCCAGGGTCAGGTTGCGCACCAGGATGTCGCTGGCACCGGAATTCACCTCGCTGCCGATCGACATCCCGTGCCCCCAGCCGAAATAGTTATCGGTGATGGAGATATGGCGGGTTGCGCCATTGTCGCCCGCTTTGATGGCCACGTTATCGTCGCCAGTGCGGATAAAACTGTGGGTAATGGTTACATCCTGGCTGGCGCCAGGATCGATGCCGTCGGTATTGCGGGCATCGGCCGGTGCATCGATCGTGAGGCCCCAGAACGTGGCACCTTCGACCCGGTTCATCGCGACGTGAAAATTTGGCGCATTGCGCAAGGTGACGCGAGACACCATGATGTCCTGCGCATGATCGATCTGGATCAAACGCGGAGCGTTCTGGTTTCCCCCCTCGGCCTGCGCGCGACGGGCCAGCTGCCACCAGGTTTCGGCGCTTCCGGCCATGGGTGCGCCACCCTGGCCATCGATGATGCCGTCGCCATAGATGCCGCCGCCGCGCGTTTTGGAAAAGCTGATGAACGGCCGGCAACCGTCGCCTTTAACTGCGATGTGACCACACTGTCCGCGGCCCTTGTCGTAAGCAGCTGGCTCGGGGATCGCGAAAAGCGTTGCACCGCGTCCGATCCATAAGGTCACGCCCGATTTCATATCGAGTGGACCTGACCGGAACTCGCCACGCGCCAGATAAACCGCAGCACCGGCGGGGCAATGGTCGATGGCACCTTGCAGCCTCGCCGTGTCGTTCCCACCAGACGGCACCGGGCGGTCGCAGACCGTTTGAGGTGCTCCGGGTTCGGTAACAATGCGGCGATCTTGTGCTTTCGCGGTGAGGCAAAAAGCGATGGAGGCAACGCTGAACAACAGGGTCCATTCACAAAAAATCTTTGTCATCGACCTCGTCTCGTTGCCGTGAGCATCATCGCCACTACCTTGTCCGGAGCTGAGCGCCGGCCAGTCGGCCGCCGCTCGCCGCACTGGCCCGCGCAAGATGACATTTATAAGACCGCAAACGAGAGCGTGGGCCTTGCCGGCAACGACCGCATTCTGCGGCTGATGCCATCGAGGCAGAGTCGGAGCACCTCGCGTCCGCATCGATTCTTCAGCGCACGGAGCAGCCGCAAGCCAGATACGAGGCGGCCAGGCACCGTGTGCTCAGGTAGAGCAGCCTGCTTTTGACTGAACAGAACCAGAAGCAGGATCAGGTCGATCGACGGCTATGCACGTGAGCTGATTTTTCGATCTCGGCCCTTCATTTTGCCCTGGATCAGACATTCTTGCCTGCAAGATCTCGAATAAGAGATTTCCATGGCAAGCTCAGCATTGTGCGGCCGCTTAACGCGTACGACGCGAAGCATTGTGATCCACATCTATGAAAGCGGCGAGCAGCGTCAAATAAGTATCGGAAGCCCATACCGACCGAGCAGCGCTTTCGGGGGCAATAAGCCGGGACGAGAAAGAACCGGCAGAGCGCAGCTGAACGACAGGTTACTGCTCGGGCGCCGCCGTAGTTTACAGAACGGCTCGGCGGTGGGTGATTGAATAGCACAGTTCGCGGCGCCGGCGCTCGCAGCCTGAAGCGTTTTCCGCGTTCAGCATGTCGTGGTTTTGCGAGCCTCATCGAATCGAAAAGCAGGCAGCACGCCTGTGGGGAGATGATGGCCGCAACGGCCATGCGGACCCGCAGCCGCGCATCGGATGCCAAAGAAAGACAGCACGCGCCCGACCGCTTGCAAGCGGCGGCGCGTGGTATAGCGGCGACGATGAGGACGCGAGTTGACCGTCGATCATTGCAGGGGGGCGACGAGTCGTCGTGATTAGGCGCGAGCGCGCGCCGTGGGGTACGTTGCGTACACAACTGCTGTACAGGCAGCTACTTTACCCGACATTTGGGTTGCTCTTTGCGGTGTGATAGTGTGACCGCAGTGGTAGAACCGATGCAGGTTCATGATTCTGTGCGAAATTATGCTGCGAGCGCTAAACGTTCCAATTGAGTCAATTCGTACTGTTGTAGCCATAGCCGAGACAGGCAGCTTGACGAAAGCCGCAGGCAAGCTCGGGCTTAGTCAGCCCGCGGTCACCGCTCAGGTCAAGCGATTGCAGGGACTGATTGGCGGGCAACTGTTTGTCAAAACGCCCAATGGCACGACCGCCACCGACCTCGGCGAACTCGTCCTCCAGCAGGCTCGTATAATACTCGAGGCTAACGACCAAATGCTCAGGCTTGCCGGTCGTGGCAACGCGACCGTACATCGTGTCGGCCTCAGCAGCCTCTTTGCTCAAAGACTTTTGGAGCGGGCCGGAAAAGACGACTTTTCGGATCTCTTTATACGCGCCGATCATTCCAGCGCGATCCGCAATGGTCTGATCGAAGGCTACATAGACGTAGCCTGCATTTTCGCTACGGATGTGGATTCCGATCTTTCAAAAACCATCCTTGAACAACGGATGTTCCCAGCCACCTGGGTTCGCTCGCGCGAATTCGTCCACCGTCCGGGCGCTCCTATTCCGATAGTAACCCTTCCTGATCACGAATGGATGATTGCTCAGTTGGACAGGATGGAATCGGCTTACAAGATTGTTCTTCACGCCTCCGACCACCTGGTGAGACTGTCAGCCGTGCGCCTTGGTATGGGTCTGACGGCGCTGCCTTCGTTCTGCGTGCCTGACGATCTGGTCCAAGCGCCCGACTACTACCTGCCGCAACTGTCCGATCTAAGGGCTATCATCTGTGCGAGGCCGGGGCTGCGAAAGGAAGTCGCGACCAGGCTTTTACAAAGGGTCAAAGGAATATTCGACGACAAGCACGATCAACCCCACCGTGCTCGTTCAGTAGAGACCATGAATAGGCGGTGACCCGAATCGCGGACGGCAGTCCGCCGACCGTCGAAGGGCCCTGCCTGGGGACCAAATCAGGGTCGGATTTCGGAAGTTAGCGATCATTCCCGGTACGCACGGATCACCTGCTGGGATCTTGCTGATTGAGAGCGGCCTTTAACTTTGTTGTTTGAGGACAAGCCGTTTCTGCCGACGCCAATAAGGCTCGAAGGACGTTGACTGCGGCAAGCAGGCCGTAACCGAAGGCGACAAGCACGCCGATCATCGCCCGCCGTAGAAGAAGCCGATCCCGGAGCACAGGACCGTCATGCCTATTAGCGCCTGGTCGTTTTTCACTTCGATCCGGTGCCGGCGTCGCTCTTTGCAGCTTTGCACGTAAGGCCCCGGCTGGCTCACGCAAGCCGCAGTGCGGGCATGCACCGGCCGCAAATGAGACATCGCCACCGCAATCGTAGCAGCCGATCAGCTCTAGGTGGTGTGGACATTAGCGCATCCATAGAACAATGGCAGCGAGAGTGACGACGGCGCGATAGTTCCGTGCCGTCTTTTCGAAGCGTGTTGCGACGCGTCGGAACTGCTTGAGCTTTGAGAAGCAGCATTCGACGAGATGGCGCTGGGCATAGAAATGCTTGTCGAGAGGGTATTTGAGCGCGCGCGACGGATTGTTGGGGATGACGGCGAGCGCGCCTTTGGCGGCGATGGCTTGGCGCAAATGATCGGCGTCATAGGCGGCGTCGGCCATGACGACTTGGGCTGATAAGCC
>NZ_JAGKJL010000025.1:0-125914 GCF_020329495.1 Bradyrhizobium australafricanum
CCTGCGGCAACGCCCGCCACTGGCAGCCGGTCGAAACGATATAGAGGATCGCTTCGATCACACGACGCAGCTCCGTCTTACGCGGCCGGCCGCGCCGGTTCGCTCGCGGCAACAGGCGTCTGATCAGCGCCCACTCCGCATCGGTCATATCGCTTGCATAACGCAGATCGTCCCGCCGATATTGCTCCCGAGTGATCTTGGTCCAGGGCATCGTGCTCTCCCTCGAATCTTTGCAAATCCGATGGAATCACACCCCACTGAGATCACTTACCCATTTTTCAGTCAGGCTCTGAGGAGCGCGGAACGCGCGTCTCGAAGGATGAACGGCCCGTCCGTGGCCGATCCATCCTTCGAGGCTCGCTTCGCTCGCACCTCAGGATGACGGGTCAAGGATTGACGCACTTCGAGAAAGCAGAGGCGTGAGAGCGCTGCCTCACCGATGCCAGTTGCAGATGCCGCCGGTGCGGCACGGCCAGGTCTGAATCCGTGTGTCGCGGGCCTCCGCATCGAGCGGGTTCGAGTGGCGGCGCGCGAGCTTGGCACGGGCGGGCACGCGCGCTTCCGCGCGCTTCTTCTCGTGCGGTGCGGTTACCCTGGTGGTCCGCACGGCTTTCTTCGGCGCGACTTTCGGCTCCTCGACCTGCGGCTCGACATTCGCATGCTGATCGGGGCCATGGTCGGTCTTCGCCTCGACCGGAACGGGCTCGAACTGCGCCGGCGGGCCAAGCGGCTTCGGCGACAACACTGCGCGTGGAAGATCGAGGCTGAAGAACTCGCTGGGGCGATACTCGTCAGCCAACGCCACGCCGCCCCAAGCCAGGCACGCGGTACAAACGGTTGCAACAAAAGCGTTTTTCAGGACCATCAAACGGCCTCCTGAAATCACTCGAACAGACAGCCATCATGTAGGGGCTCGGCCGTGCGAATCCAGCCACCGCTTGCAGGCAGGGTCACCGGTCAAACAGGGCGGCCGTGGAAAGTTCCCCGGCCCCTACTCCGCCGCCTGCGCCAGCGGCTGGCTGATCGCGCGCTCCAGCCGCGCGCATTCGGTGCGGTAGCGGGCGACGTTGCCCTCCTTGATGTGGCCATAACCACGCACGAGCTCCGCAGCCTTCGCCAGCGCCACGAGGCGCGGCAAGTCGAGCGGCTTCTTGCCGTCGAGGTGACGCAGGATCATCGCCGAATACTCGACCGGCAATGCGCGCTCCATCTTGCGCTCGGCGGTATAGCCGAAGATGTCGAAGGCGGTGCCGCGCAGGCCCTTCAGCTTTGCGAGCATGCCGAACGCCGTGAAGATCCACGGACCAAATTCACGCTTCTGCAGCCGCCCGGTGACGGGATCGCGCTGGGCCAGCAGCGGCGGCGCCAGCAAGACCTTCAAGCCGGAATTGCTTTGGAACTGCTCCCTCAAGGCCTTGCTGAATTCGCCGTCGGAATAGAGCCGCGCGACCTCGTATTCGTCCTTGTAGGCCATCAGCTTGAACAGGCCCTTTGCGAAGGCTTCGGTCAGGTCCTGCGAGCCAGGCGCGGCGGCCGCCTCGGCGGTGCGGACGCGCGCGACGTCGTCGAGATAGCGCTTGGCGTAGGCCGCATCCTGATAGTCGGTGAGGAATTTGGCGCGGAACGCGATCGCCTCGTCCAGCGTCTTCTTTGCCGGCGCGGCGCCGGCGCTCTTGAAGCGTGCGGCGCTGACCACGCGTTGCAGATCATGCGCGGCGAGCCGGCCCCATGAGAACGCGGTCTTGTTCATCTCGATCGCAGCGCCGTTGAGCTCGATCGCCTTCAGGATCGCTTCCAGCGACAGCGGGATCGCGCCGCGCTGGAAGGCAAAGCCGAGCATGAAGGCGTTGGTGGCGATGCTGTCGCCCATCAGCGCCGTGGCAAGCCCGGTGGCATCGAGGATGTCGAGATCGCCAGGCGTCACCGCGCCGTTCAACGCATCGCGCATTGAGCTGGCTTCAAAGTCGATATCGGGATCGATCACGAAGCTCGCGGTCGGCAGGAGATCGGCGTTGACGACGGCGCGCGTGACGCCGCGCTCGGCGCGGCTCAGGGCCGGCACGCTGGTGGCGACGACGAGGTCGCAGCCAAGGATCAGGTTGGCGTTGCCCGGCGCGATGCGCACCGTGGTCAGCATGTCGGAGGCGGGTGCGAGCCGGACGTGGCTCATGACCGCGCCGTTCTTCTGCGACAGGCCGGTGAAGTCGAGCGTCGAACAGGCGAGCCCCTCGACATGCGCTGCCATGCCGAGCAGCGCGCCGATGGTGATCACACCGGTACCGCCGATGCCGGTGATCAGGATGTTGTAGGGATTGCTCAACGCGGCCACAGGCGGCGTCGGCAGATCGGCGAACAACGCCTTGGGATCGGCGGCGGTTCGGTCCGCCTTGCGCAGCTTGGGATCCTGCACCATCACGAAGCTCGGGCAAAAGCCCTCGATGCAGGAGAAATCCTTGTTGCAGTTCGACTGGTCGATGCGGCGCTTGCGGCCGAGCTCGGTCTCCAGCGGCTGCACCGAGACGCAGTTCGACGCCACCGAGCAGTCGCCGCACCCCTCGCAGACGCGCTCGTTGATGAAGACGCGCTTGGCCGGATCGGGGAACAGCCCGCGCTTGCGGCGACGGCGCTTCTCGGCGGCGCAGGTCTGGTCGTAGATCAGGACGGTGAGGCCCTCGATCTCGCGCAGGGTGCGCTGCAAGGCATCGAGCTCGCGGCGATGATGGATGGTAGCGCCGGGCGGGAAATAATTGGCGGGATATTTGTCGGGATCGTCGGAGACGATCGCGAGCCGCTTGGTGCCCTCCGCCCAGACCTGGTGTGCGATCTGCGACACCGTAAAGCCGCCCTCGGCCGGCTGGCCGCCGGTCATCGCAACCGCGTCGTTGTAGAGGATCTTGTAGGTGATGTTGACGCCGGCCGCGGCCGCCGCACGCAGCGCCAGCAAGCCGGAATGGGTGTAGGTGCCGTCGCCGAGATTCTGGAACACGTGCTGTTCGCTGGTGAACGGCGCCTGCCCGATCCAGCTCACGCCCTCCGCGCCCATATGCGAGATGGTCTGGGTGTTGCGGTTCGGCACCGACAGCGCCATGCCGTGACACCCGATGCCGGCCATCGCGCGGCTGCCCTCGGGGATCTTGGTCGACGAGTTGTGTGGGCAGCCCGAGCAGAAATACGGCGTGCGCTGCAGCTTCGCGGTGCCCGTGCCCTCGGCGGGGCGATCGAACGCCTCGAGTTTTGCCAAACGCTGCTCCAGCAGCGGGCTGCGGTGACCGAGCCGGCGCAGCCGCGCCACCACGGCGGCGGCGACCATGGTCGGCGTCAGCTCGCCCTCGCTCGGCAGCAAGGGAGCGCCGCTCTCGTCGCGCTTGCCGACCACCGAGGGACGCTTGGAGGCGTCCATGTTGTAGAGGATGCGGACCAGCTGGTCCTCGATGAAGCCGCGCTTCTCCTCGACGACCAGCACATCCTGCAGGCCCTCGGCGAAGGCGCGCGCGCCGCGCGCTTCGAGCGGCCAGGTCAGCGCCACCTTGTAGATGCGCAGCCCGAGCGCCTGCGCATCGGCATCGGTGATGCCGAGATCGGCGAGCGCCTGGCGCAGATCGAGATAGGCCTTGCCGGTCGCCATGATGCCGAGCCGTGCGGGCTTCGAATCCAGCACGATGCGGTCGAAGCGGTTGACGCGGGCGAAGGCCGCGACCGCCTCCATCTTGGGCCCATGCAGCCTGCGCTCGGCCTCGAGCGGCGGATCCGGCCAGCGGATCGAGAGCCCGCCCAGTGGCATCTCGAAATCGTCGGGCATGATGATCTTGATGCGATCGGGATCGCTGACGATCGAGGCCGAGCTCTCCACGGTCTCGGAGATCGCCTTGAAGCCGACCCAGCAGCCGGAATAGCGCGACAGCGCGAAGCCGAGGATGCCGAGGTCGAGATAGTCCTGCAGCGTCGCCGGATTGACCACCGGCATCAGCGCCGAGGCAAACACCTGCTCGCTCTGATGCGCCAGGGTGGAGGACTGGCAGCCATGGTCGTCGCCGGCCAGCGCGATCACGCCGCCGTTCGGCGAGGTGCCGGCGGAATTGGCGTGCTTGAGCGCGTCGAGCGAACGATCGACGCCGGGGCCCTTGCCGTACCAGATGCCGAACACGCCATCGACCTTGGCGCCGGGGAACATGCCGACCTGCTGGCTGCCCCACACCGCGGTCGCCGCCAGATCCTCGTTGAGGCCGGGGACGAAGGCGATGTCATGTTCCCTGAGGAAGGATTTCGCCCGCCAGAGCGCGTGGTCGTACATGCCGAGCGGCGAGCCGCGGTAACCGGAGATGAAACCGGCGGTGTTCAGCCCGTGCGCGCGGTCGCGTTCGCGCTGCAACATGGGCAATCGGACCAGCGCCTGGGTACCGGAGAGGAAGATTCGTTTCGTATCCAACCGGTACTTGTCGTCCAGTCCAACTTCCATCAACGCCATCAGTTTCCCCGTCAGTCAGCCACGCCGGTCCGAACCGGTCTGATTATCTTCCGAAATGATCATGCATCAGCATGCACTGATTTTGTTATGCATGAACAGCCCCGTTCCATGGCCGCAGCACATATCTCATGTTGCGCATGCGAGGCCTTGTTGCCGCTGCAAGGCTTGCCGAACCCCGGCATCTTTGAAACGGTGGCGCGCAAAGGGAGGCCAAGGATGATTACAGTCGAATCCGCGTTCACGACGGAAATCGTGGAGAACGGCGATCTGCTGGTGGGTCCCTGGCGCAGCCCGAAGCAGATGCTGCAGGCCCAGACCTACGATTCCCACGCCTCGATTCACGACGATGCAACCGCGCAGAAGCTCGGCTTCCGCGGCGGCACGATCGAGGGACCGACCCATTTCAGCCAGTTCGCGCCGCTGTGCGAGCGGATCTGGGGCCGCGCCTGGTTCATCACCGGCTGCCTCTCGGCGCATTACCGCAACCCGGTGTTCGAAGGCGAAGAGGTGCAGGCCCAGATCGAGAAGCCGAAGCCGGGCCAGACCGTTTGCACGATCGGGATGATCAAGCGTGACGGCACCGAGATCCTGCGCGGCACCGCCTCGATCGACGGCGACGGCAACGAGACGGCGCTCAGCCACCGCCTCGGCGAATTGAAGCCGCTGACCGATCCCGTCATCCTTGCCGACATCAAGGTCGGTATGAAGACGCCGCGGCAGGCGATCAAGATGGATTTCGACCAGAACATGGGCGATCTCTATCCGTTTTCGCTGGCCGACAAGCTCAGGGTGATCACCGAGCCCTCGGACTATTATTCGCTGGAGCACAATCCCTGGGGCCGCGCCATCATCCCGATGGAGATGCTGAGCGTGCTGTTCCAGTACCGCGCGCGCGAGGACCGGCTGCCGGTCCGCGGCCCCGCGGTCGGGCTGTTCGCCGACCAGGAGATCCGTCTTTTGCGCGGGCCGCTCTTCCCCGGCGAGACCTATTGGGTCGAGCGCGAGGTCGTGGCGCTTTCCGGCAGCAAGCGCACCGAGAGCATGTGGGTGCGCTCGACCGTGTTCGATACCGACAGCGCCGTGGTCGCAACGATGCTGCTCAACGGCGCCAGCATGAAGGATTCCTACGCCAACTACGACAGCGAGCACAAAGCCCTCTACGGCTGAAACAACAGCCGCCCCTTCCGCAAGCCGCCGAAAAAAGGACAACAACAATGGCCCGCCTGCCCTATCTCGAAGCCGATCAGGTCGCCCCCGAATATCGCGACATGCTCAAGCGCAATACCAATCTGCACAAGCTGCTGGTGAACTCGCCGGACATGGCGCGCGCTTTCAACGGCGTCGGCGGCTATATCCGCTTCAAGAGCAAGCTCGATCCCAGGTTGCGCGAACTCGCGATCCTGCAGGTCGGCTGGCTCGAGCAGTCGGAATACGAATTCACCCATCATGTGAAGATCGGCAAGGAGTTCGGCATCACCGACGAGGATATCCAGAGCCTGATCGCGGAGACCAAAGGCCAGCCGTCGAAGCTCGAGCCGCTGGTAAAGGCGATCCTGAAGGGCGCCCGCGAGATGGTGCGCGAGCTCGCGATGTCGGAGGCAACCTTCGCCGAGATCAAGCAACATCTGTCCGACGAGCACATGACCGACCTCGTGCTGACGATCGCATTCTACTGCGCCGTGGTGCGGGTGCTCGCCACCATGCAGATCGACAACGAACCTTACTACAAGGAGGTACTGCAGCAGTACCCGCTACAGGGAGTGAAGTGAGATGCGCCTGCAAGATCGCGTCGCCATCGTCGTGGGTGCCGGCCAAAGCCCCGGCGAGGGCATCGGCAACGGCCGCGCCACCGCGCTGACCTTCGCGCGCGAAGGCGCCAGGGTGCTGTGCGTCGATCACAATCTGGCATCGGCGCAGGAGACCGTCGACCTGATCGCGGCCAAGGGCGGGACCTCAGTCGCCTTCAAGGCCGACGTCACCAAAAATGCCGACATCAAGGCGATGGTGGCTGACGCATATGGCCGCTGGGGCAGCGTCGATATCCTGCACAACAATGTCGGCGTCAGCCTCTCCGGCGGCGACGCCGAACTGCTGGACATATCAGAGGAGGCGTTCGATCGCTGCGTGGCGATCAATCTGAAGAGCTGCATCCTCGCCGCCAAGCATGTGATCCCGATCATGCGCACGCAGCAGCGCGGCTCGATCATCAACATCTCGTCGATGGCCGCGATCACGACCTATCCTTACGTCGCCTACAAGGCGACCAAGTCGGCGATGATCGCCTTCACCGAGCAGCTCGCCTACCAGAATGCGCAATATGGCATTCGCGCAAACGTGATCCTGCCGGGATTGATGAACACGCCTATGGCAGTGGACACGCGCGCTCGCGAATTCAAGAAGAGCCGCGCCGAGGTCGAGGCCGAGCGTAACAGCAAGGTGCCGCTGCGTCACAAGATGGGCACCGGCTGGGACGTCGCCAATGCCGCGCTGTTTCTCGCCTCCGATGAAGCAAACTTCGTGACCGGCGTCACGTTGCCGGTCGATGGCGGCGCAAGTGTGCGGCGCGGTTAATCGAGACAATTAACCTGTGTGACATTTGGGATTAATCACTGTGACGAAATCACGCGTTGTTGCGCCGCAATGATTCGAAAAAATTGAAGTATTCCAATGACACGGCGATGTGACGACGCGTCCACATAAATCGAAATCCTGACTCGTTGTGGTCGCACGAAATTCATCTGCGCTCTGTATCTCGCACGCCAAGAACTTCTGGAGTGCCTGGACCGATGAGCGAAGAATTCGAACTCAGACCCGATCAGTGGGATGCGCTGAAAGCGTTGCGGGCTCCCACAGCAAACCCTTCACGGCTGAACAGGTTCGCCGTCGAAAGCCTGATCACGCTCGGCTATGTCGCCGTGCGCGGCGATTCGTTTGAACTGACGCCCGCGGGCCGCAAGGTGCTGGTCCGCGGTTCGTCACAATTGCTGCTCGATATCGCAGCCTGATTCCGTTCGAAGCTGACACGAACGAGAGCTTCAGTTTTGATTGAATCAAAGCTGAAGCTCTCGTTTTTTTCTTGCCGCGTTTTCTTCACGCGAACCGGTATCCACTTCGCTCGAAAACGCTCTGCACACGCGGCATCATGCCGCGTGTGCTTTTCCGGGGATGGTCGTCTCGCCGTGCTGCGTCAGCGGCTTCATCCCGGTGAGGCTGCGCAGCAGCACGTAGAACACCGGCGTCAGGAACAGGCCGAACACCGTGACGCCGATCATGCCGGAGAACACCGCGACGCCCATCGCGCGCCGCATCTCCGAGCCCGCGCCGGTCGACAGCACCAGCGGCAGCACGCCCATGATGAACGCCATCGAGGTCATCAGGATCGGCCGCAACCTTAAGCGACTCGCCTCGATCGCGGCACGGATCGGTGACCGCCCGGCGAATTCGAGCTCGCGCGCGAATTCGACGATCAGGATGGCGTTCTTGGCCGACAATCCGACCAGCACGATCAGGCCGATCTGGGTGAAGACGTTGTTGTCGCCCTTCGACAGCCAGACCCCGAACATCGCGGCCAATAGCCCCATCGGCACGATCATGATGATCGAGAGCGGCAGCGCCAGGCTCTCATAGAGCGCGGCCAGCACCAGGAACACCAAGAGGATCGCCAGCGGAAACACCCAGATTCCGGAATTGCCGGCGATGAACTCCTGATAGGTCAGGTCGGTCCATTCGAAAGCGAATCCGGGCGGCAGCGTTTCGGCCGCGATCCGCGTCGCCGCCTCCTGGGCCTGGCCGGAGGAATAGCCCGGCGCGGCAGCCGCGTTGATGTCCGACGACAGGAAGCCGTTGTAGCGGATCGCGCGTTCCGGACCCGCGCTCTGGCGGACCTTCAGCAAGGCCGACAGCGGCACCATATCGCCCGACGACGAGCGCACCTTCAACTGCCTGATGTCGTCGGCACGCGCGCGGAACGGCGCATCGGCCTGCACATAGACCGAATAGGTGCGGCCGAATTTGTTGAAGTCGTTGACGTAGTAGGAGCCGAGATAGATCTGCAGCGTGTTGAAGACTTCCGTCACGGGCACGCCCAGTTGGAGTGCCTTGGTGCGGTCGATATCGGCGAACAGCTGCGGCACGTTGACCTGGAAGCTCGAGAACACGCCGGCGATTTCCGGCGCCTTCTGCATCGCCGCCATGAACGCCTTGGTCGCGTCGTTCAGCGCTTCATAGCCGAGGCCGGCGCGGTCCTCGATCTGCAGCTTGAAGCCGCCGATGGTGCCGAGGCCGTTGACCGGCGGCGGCGGGAACATGGCGATGAAGGCGTCCTGGATGCCGGCATATTTCTTGTTCAGCGCGGCCGCGATCGCCGGACCGCTGAGCGAGGGATCCTTGCGCTCGTCGAACGGCTTCAAGGTCGAGAACACGATGCCGGCGTTGGAGGAGTTGGTGAAGCCGGAGATCGACAGGCCGGGGAACGCCACCGAGCTTTCGACGCCGGGCTGGGTCAGCGCGATGTCGCTCATCTTGCGGATCACTTCCTCGGTGCGGTCGAGCGTCGCGCCATCGGGCAGCCGGGCAAAGCCGACCAGATACTGCTTGTCCTGGCCCGGCACGAAGCCGCTCGGCACCTGCTTGAACAGCACGCCGGTCAGGCCGATCAGCAGCACATAGAGGCCGATCACCACGGCCTTGCCGTAGATCACCTTGGTGACGGTGCGGCCGTAGTTCTCGGAGGACTTTGTGAAGACCTTGTTGAAGCCGCGGAAGAACCAGCCGAGCGACCTTTCCATGATCCGGGTCAGCCAGTCCTTGGGCTCATGATGCCCCTTGAGCAGCAGCGCCGAGAGCGCCGGCGACAACGTCAGCGAATTGATCGCCGAGATTACGGTCGAGATCGCAATCGTCAGCGCGAACTGCTTGTAGAACTGTCCGGTGAGACCGGAGATGAAGGCCAGCGGCACGAACACCGCGATCAGGACCAGCGCAATCGCGATGATCGGGCCGGACACTTCGCGCATCGCCTGGTTGGTGGCGTCGCGTGGCGACAGGCCGGACTCGATGTTGCGCTCGACGTTCTCGACCACGACGATGGCGTCGTCGACCACGATGCCGATCGCGAGCACCAGGCCGAACAGGCTGAGCGCGTTGATCGAGAAGCCGAACACATGCATCACCGCGAAGGTGCCGACGATCGACACCGGGACTGCGATCAACGGGATGATCGAGGCGCGCCAGGTCTGCAGGAACAGGATCACGACCAGCACGACGAGCGCGACCGCCTCGAGCAGCGTGTGGATGACAGCCTCGATCGACGAACGCACGAATTGGGTCGGATCGTAGACGATCTGGTAGGACACGCCTTCCGGCATGTTCTTCTTGATCTCGGCCATCGTGGCGCGGACATGGTCGGAGATCTCCAGCGCGTTCGACCCCGGCGCCTGGAAGATCGGGATCGCGACCGCCTGCTTGTTGTCGAGCAGCGAGCGCAGGCCGTATTCGGAGGCGCCGAGCTCGACCCGCGCGACGTCGCGCAGCCGCACCACCTCGCCGGCCGACCCCGTCTTCACCACGATGTCGCCGAACTGCTCCTCGGTCGACAGCCGTCCCTCGGCGTTGACGGAGAGCTGGAGGTCGATGCCCTTGACGCTGGGCGAGGAGCCGACCACGCCGGCGGCAGCCTCGACGTTCTGGGCCTGGATCGCGCGTACGACGTCGCTCGCGGTCAGCGAATGCTCGGCGGCCTTCTGCGGATCGACCCAGACCCGCATTGAATAGTCGCCGGCGCCATAGAGCTGGACGTCGCCGACGCCGTCGATCCGCGCCAGCCGGTCCTTGACGTTGAGCACCGCGTAGTTGCGCAGATACGTCATGTCATAGCGGTTGTTCGGGGACAGCAGATGCACGACCATGGTGAGGTCGGGCGAGCTCTTTTTGGTGATGATGCCGAGCTGGCGCACCACGGCCGGCAGGCGCGGCTCGGCCTGCTGCACGCGGTTCTGCACCAGTTGGGTCGCCTTGTCGGGGTCGGTGCCGAGCCGGAACGTCACCGTCAGCGTCATCGCGCCGTCGGTGGTCGCCTGGCTCGACATGTAGAGCATGCCTTCGACGCCGTTGATCTGCTCCTCGATCGGGGTCGCGACCGTCTCGGCGATCACCTTCGGATTGGCGCCGGGATAGGTTGCGCGCACCACGACTGAGGGCGGCACCACGTCGGGATATTCCGAGATCGGCATCGCCAGCAGCGAGATCAGGCCGGCCAGGAAGATCAGGATCGAAAGCACACCGGCGAAGATCGGCCGGTCGATAAAGAATTTTGAGAGATTCATGGCTCCGCCCCCGCGCGCAGCGCCTAGCGCTGCACGACGTGCTGGTTGGTTTCAGTGGATGCCTGCTGCATGCCGCGCGCGCCCATCTCGGCGACTTCCATCTTCAGAAGCGCACCCGGACGCACGCGCTGCAGGCCGTTGACGACGATGCGGTCGCCGGATTTCAGGCCGGCGGTGACGATCCGCAGGCCATCGACCGAGCCGCCAAGCGTGATGGAGCGATAGACAGCGCGGCTGTCGTCGCCGACCAGCATGACGAACTTCTTGTCCTGGTCGGTGCCGACGGCGCGCTCGTCGATCAGCACCAGCGTTTGCTGCTTGGGCTGGCCCATGCGCACACGGGCGAATTGCCCCGGGATCAGCCGGCCGTCATCGTTCTTGAACACGGCGCGGACGCGGATGGTGCCGCTCTGCCCGTTGACCTGGTTGTCGATCAGCTGGATGTGCCCCTTGGCGCCGAGGCCGCCCGAGGTCACCATGTCGACCGGGATCTGGTCGAGATCGCCGCGCTTGCCGGAGGCATCCGCGATCGAGTTCAGTGCGCGCAGCACGACTTCCTCGTCGGCATCGAAGCTCGCATAGATCGGATTGACCGAGACCAGCGAGGTCAGGACCGGCGAGGAGGTGCCGGCGGCGACGAGATTGCCGACGGTGACCTCGATCCTGCCGACCCGGCCGTCGACCGGCGCCCGCACCTCGGTGTAGTCGAGATTGAGTTTGGCCGTCTGCAGCGCGGCCTCGGCGGCCTTGACGTTAGCGACTGCCTCGCGGTTGGCGTTGTCGCGCTGGTCGAAATCGCGCTTGGTCACGATGTTGTTGCCAACCAGCTGCGCGCCGCGCTCGACTTCGCTCGTGGTGAACACGACGCGGGCCTTGGCGGCCTCGAGCTGCGCCTGGGCGCGATCGACCTCGGCGGCGTAGGGCGCAGGGTCGATCTTGAACAGGATGTCGCCGGACTTCACCAGCGCGCCCTCGGTGAAGTTGGTCGAAAGGATCGCGCCAGCCACCCGCGGCCGGAGCTGAACCCGGTCGACGGCCTCGAGCCGGCCCGAGAAGTCATCGAACAGCGTGGTCGGCCGCGGCTGGATCACGGCAACGGTGACCGGGACCGCCGGCTCGGGAGCCGCGGCAGTCGCGGTCGCCTGTGCGGCATGAAAATAGTGGCCGGTCGCAATCGAACCGGCCACCGCGAGGGCGCCAAGGATCACGATACCGCCGACGACACGTCGGAAGCGGCCGGAACGGAGATTTTGAATTGACGAGGGCATTCACGCGCTCCAGATATCTGTAGTGTTCGCTACAGATGTGGAGCTGGACGCCGGTTCGCAAGATACTTATGTATCGAGCACTATGAATTTCTTATCTCATTCATGGGGAAATGGGAAGTCGCGGAAAAACATCACGTGCAACAAGAGGATAAGCCCGGGACAATCCGTCATAGAAACGGCACCCGGCTTACGGAGCAACGAAAAATGGGAATGGGACGCCCCCGCGCTTTCGACGCGGACGCCGCTTTGGACCAGGCCATGGACGTGTTCTGGCGCCATGGTTACGAGGGCGCGACGATCGCGCAGCTCACCGAGGCGATGAATATCAATCCGCCCAGCCTCTATGCCGCCTTTGGCAGCAAGGAGGGTCTGCTGAAGGCCGCGCTCGACCGCTACACCGAGAAGCGCGACGCCTGGATGGAAAAGGTTTTGAGCGCGTCCACCGCCCGAGAGGTGGCCGAACGATTTCTGATGGAGCACGCGGACGCCCAGACCGATCCCGCCAACCCGCCCGGCTGCCTGCTGGTGCAGGGCGGCCTTGCCTGCGGCACCGGCTCGGAGAATGTTCCATTTGAACTGGCAGCGCGTCGCACCCGAACCGAGGACCAGTTGCATGAGCGTTTCGTCCGCGCGAAGGCCGAACGCGACCTGGGCGAAAACGCCGATCCCGCCACCCTTGCCCGCTATCTCTCCGCGGTGACATCAGGCATGTGCGTGATGGCTTCCTCGGGCGCCGACCGCAACGCGCTGCGCGAGATTGCAGCGGTGTCGCTGAAGGCGTTTGATGAGCAGGCGAAGGGGTAGAGCGGTTGAAGGGGTAGAGCGGTTCACGTCAAGCGCCTGCGACCCCAACGACGTTGGGAGTGACCGGCGATGAAGCATTGGACCGGCTGGCTGCCAGGTCTCACCACGCTGCGTCGATATCAAGCGGCGTGGCTTCCACACGACATCGTCGCCGGGCTGGTGCTCGCGACCATGCTGGTCCCGGTCGGCATCGCCTATGCGGAAGCGTCCGGCCTGCCCGGCATCTACGGGCTCTATGCGACGATCATCCCGCTGCTCGTCTACGCGCTGTTCGGGCCGAGCCGCATCCTTGTCCTTGGGCCGGACTCGGCGCTTGCGGCCATCATCCTCGGCGTCGTCGTTCCGCTGTCGGCCGGCGATCCGATGCGTGCGGCAACCTTGGCCGCCATGATGGCGGTCGTCTCCGGGACGATATGCATCGTCGCGGGTATCGCGCGGCTGGGATTCCTGACCGAGCTTCTCTCCAAACCGATCCGCTACGGCTACATGAACGGCATTGCCCTGACCGTGCTGATCAGCCAGCTGCCAAAGCTGTTCGGCTTTTCTATTGAAGGCGATGGACCTCTGCGCAGCCTCTGGGCGGTCATCGGAGCAATCGTCGAAGGAAAGACGAATTGGGCTACACTCGGGATCGGCCTTGCGACGCTGGCGGTGATCCTGCTGCTCGCCCGGAACAAGCGGTTGCCCGGCATTCTGATTGCCGTCGTCGCAGCGACGGTCGTCACCGGGGTCCTCGACCTCGGCGCACGCTTCGGCGTGACGGTCCTGGGTTCGCTTCCCCAGGGCCTGCCGGGATTCGCCATTCCCCGGATCGGCTATGGCGACATCGTGCAGGTGCTGATCGGCGGCTGCGCCGTCGCGCTGGTGTCGTTCGCCGATACCAGCGTCCTGTCGCGCGCCTATGCGGGACGATTGGGCGATCGCGTTGATCCCAACCAGGAGATGGTGGGGCTCGGCGCGGCCAATCTGGCGGCCGGCTTCTTTCAGGGTTTTCCGATCAGCAGCAGCGGATCGCGAACGCCCGTTGCGGAAGCTGCCGGGGCGCGCACGCAATTGACCAGCGTCATCGGCGCGCTGGCCATCGCCTTCCTGCTGCTGATAGCGCCCAATTTGCTGCAGCACTTGCCCAACGCAGCATTGGCGGCCGTCGTCATTGCCGCTGCGCTCGGCCTGTTTGAGATCGGCGACCTCAGGCGAATCTACCGCATTCAGCAGTGGGAGTTCTGGCTATCGATGGTCTGCTTCGTCGGCGTGGCCGTGCTGGGGGTGATTCCCGGAATAGGCCTCGCCATCGTGCTCGCCATCGTCGAATTCCTGTGGGACGGCTGGCGGCCGCATTCCGCCGTGCTGGGCCGCGCCTCCGGCGTGAAGGGCTATCACGACATCACGCGATACCCGGATGCGCGCCAGATCCCCGGGCTGGTGCTGTTCCGGTGGGATGCGCCGCTGTTCTTTGCCAATGCCGAGTTCTTCAAGGAACGCGCGCTGGACGCCGTGGCAAAATCCCCGACGGCGGTGCGCTGGCTGGTGGTCACGGCCGAGCCGGTCACCAGCGTGGACGTAACCGCGGGCGATGTTCTCGCCGAGCTCGACGAGGCGTTGCACGCACAGGAGATCGAGCTGTGCTTTGCCGAGCTCAAGGACCCCGTCAAGGACAAGCTGAAGAAATTCGGCCTGCTGGCGCAGCTTGGCGAGGACAATTTCTTCCCGACCATCGGCGTTGCCGTTGCGCGCTACCTCGAGATCAATGCTGACGTGACCTGGGAGGACTGGGAAGACCGGGCTGAAGCCTAAAGCGCGATGGGTTCAATCGTCAGCGCGCCATAGCGCTTCTGTTTGAGCATGATCTCCGCGCAAACGCTTCGCGTTTGTCGCAGGGAAAACCGCTTCGCACTTTTCCGGATCATGCTTGCCAGCCGTCCGGGCGCGTCACCACATCGTCTGTCGCGCGCGCTCCGGCCATTCCCGATCGTATTTTTCGCCGCCGACCGTGTGCTCGCTCATCTCGGCGAGGATCTGGCCCGGCGTCGGCAAAACCTTCGGATCGACCCGCTTGTCCGGATTCCAGAGATCGGAGCGCACGATCGCGCGGGCGCACTGGAAGTAGATTTCATCCACGGTCATCACGATCACCGTGCGCGGCGCCTTGCCTTCCATCATGAAGGAGGCGAGCAGCTCCGGTTCGGCCGTGACATAGGCGCGGCCGTTCACGCGCAGCGTGCTGCCCGAGCCCGGAATCAGGAACAGCAGCCCGACGCGGGGATCGCGGACGATGTTGCGCAGCGAATCGCAGCGATTGTTGCCGCGGCGATCCGGCATCATCAGCGTCTTCGCATCATGGATGCGCACGAAGCCCGGCAGGTCGCCGCGCGGCGAGCAATCGAGCCCTTCGGGGCCTGCGGTCGCAAGCGACACGAACGGCGATTTCTCGATGAGCACACGATAGAGCGGCGTCACGTGATCGGCGACCTTCACGGTCGACGCGTCGTTCGGGAAGCCGTAGATCGCCTCAAGTTGCTCGACCGTTTCGATCACCGACATTCGTGCCGTTCTCCTTTGGTTGCTATTCGTCCCAGCGTTCGCCTTTGATGATGCGGACAAGCTGTCGCGCATGATAGTCGGCGGTGCCGGAATTGACGATGGTGAAATCGGGCGTCGACGTGCTCTCGTCGACGGTGCGGGCCAGCCGCTGCTCGAGAAGACCGTCGCTGCTGCGCGCCCGCATTGCGAGCCGCGCGGCCAGCACATCCGGCGGCGCCGTGACCAGCACCACGACAGCGTTGGCATAGTTGCGGCGCGCCGCCGCGATCACGGTGCGCGAGACGTTCGCGATTACGGTGCGTCCGGCGCCGATATCGTCGTTGATCGACCGCGACAGCGCGTAGCGATGGCCGTGCGCTTCCCAGTGCATGGCGTAGTCGCCGGCGGCTACCGCGCGCTGGAAGCTCTCCGCGCTGACCTCCTCATTGTCCTCCGACGCCGAGGCCTGGCGGGTGATCAGCCGGCGCGGAAACACGACATCGCGATCATCGCCACAGGCCGCTTTGGCGAACCCCAGCAGCGTATCCTTGCCGGCGCCGCTCGGGCCGACCACCAGGATCAGCCGGCCGGGGCCGATTCCGGCGCGCCGGTCGGCGACGACGGATGCAACGGTCATGCGACCCTCCCTCCTTCGCGCCAGACGCTGCGCACGACAGGCAGATCGCGCGCGACATGCACGCGGATCAGGTCAGCGCGCCGGCCGACCGCGATCTCGCCGCGGTCGGTGAGCCCGACCGCTTCGGCCGGCGTCTTGGTCACGGTGCGCACGGCGGAAGCAAGATCGATCGCCGGCACATGCCGCGGCAATTGCAGCGCCGCCATCAGCAGGCTGGACGGGATGTAGTCCGACGACAGGATATCGAGCATGCCCTCATTGGCGAGATCGACGGCCGCAATGTTGCCGGAGTGCGAGCCGCCGCGCACCACGTTCGGCGCGCCCATCAGGATGTCGATGCCGGCGGCGTGCAAGCCGCGCGCAGCTTCCATCGTGGTCGGGAACTCCGCGACCGCGACCTTGTCGCTGACGGCGTCGACCACGTTCTCGTCGGTGGTGTCGTCATGGCTCGCCAGCGGGATCCTGTATTCATGCGCCAGCGCGACGATCGCGCGGGTGTTCGCCACCGCATATTCCTTCTGATAGGCGAAGCGCCGCGCGAACAGCACGTCGAGCTGGGCGTCGGTCATGCCGCCGCCCTTGCCGCGATAGTAATCGCGCAGCTTCACCTCGTCGCGGAACTGGCGCTGGCCCGGCGTGTGGTCCATCAGCGACATCAGCCGCACGTCCGGCCGGTCGATCAGTTCCTTGGCCTCGGCGACCACGTCCGGCATCGGGACCTCGCAGCGCAGATGCAGGAAGTGATCGGCGCGCAGCAGATTCTCCTCGCGCGCCGATGCGATCGCCGCCGCCAACACGCCGGCGCGGCCGTCGACATCCTCGGCGCCGTCCTCGCGCCAGACCCGCAGCGAATCCAGCACCGTGGTGATGCCTGAGGTCGCGAGCTGCCCGTCATAGGAGATCACGGCTGCGACCGGATTCCAGAACACCTTCGGCCGCGGCACATAGTGCATCTCGAGATGGTCGGTGTGCAGCTCGATCAGCCCGGGCATCAGGAGGTCGCCGCCGGCATCCTCGGCGGCCTCGGGCGCCCTGCCCTCGCCGAACTCGGCGATCTTTCCATCAGCAATCGCGACCCAGCCCTGCTCGATCACGCGATCGGCGAGGACCAGCCGGGCGTTGCCGATGATGGTGTCTTGCTTGGCGGTCATTTCAAACGGTCCTTCAGGCAGCAGCGGCGAACGAGGTCACATCGACGATACGGTCGGCG
The DNA here is from genome assembly GCF_020329495.1 of Bradyrhizobium australafricanum. Classification (NCBI taxonomy): domain Bacteria; kingdom Pseudomonadati; phylum Pseudomonadota; class Alphaproteobacteria; order Hyphomicrobiales; family Nitrobacteraceae; genus Bradyrhizobium; species Bradyrhizobium australafricanum. The sequence goes on from NZ_JAGKJL010000025.1 coordinate 17,228, forward strand.
ATCAGATGGCGGATTTCGTCGTCATGGACAATGGCGACCATCGCGACGCCCTTGGTTTTCTTCTCCGCGATCAGCTCGACCACCACTGCACGATTCGCCGCATCGAGCGAAGCGGTCGGCTCGTCCAGCAGGAGGATCGGCAGGTCCGAGATGAAGCCGCGCGCGATGTTGACGCGCTGCTGCTCGCCCCCGGAGAAGGTCGAGGGCGGCAAGGTCCACAGTCGCTCCGGAATGTTGAGCCGGCGCAGCAGCTGGCCGGCGCGCGCGCGGGCCTCCTCGCGCGCCACGCCGTTGACGATCAAGGGCTCGGCGACGACGTCGATCGTCGCCACCCGCGGCACGGCGCGCAGGAACTGGCTGACATAGCCGATGGTCGAGCGGCGGATGCTCAGCACCTGGCGCGGCTCGGCGGTGGCGAGGTCGACAACCTTGCCGTGATGGCGGATGCCGATCCGGCCGCTGTCGCAGCGATAGTTGCCGAAGATCATCTTCAGGATGGAGGATTTGCCGGCGCCCGACGGGCCCGACAGCACCACGCACTCACCCGGGTCGGCGTGGAACGAGACGCCGCGCACCACGGGCAGTTCGACGCCGCCCTGCAGATGCATGGTGAAGGTCTTCTCGGCGTTGGCAAGTTCGATCATCGCGGTCATTGGCACGCTCATGGCGGAAGAATCGAGGAAACGAGCAGCTGCGTATAGGGCTCGCGCGGATCGTCGAGCACCTGGTCGGTCAGGCCGGTCTCGATGACGCGCCCGCCCTTCATCACCATCACGCGATGCGAGAGCAACCGCGCCACCGCCAGATCGTGGGTCACGACGATCGCGGCGAGCCCGAGCTCGCTGACGAGGTTGCGCATCAGGTCGAGCAAACGCGCCTGCACCGAGACGTCGAGGCCGCCGGTCGGCTCGTCCATGAACACCAGCCGCGGCTCGGTCACGAGGTTGCGGGCGATCTGCAGCCGCTGCCGCATGCCGCCGGAATAGGTCTTCGGCGCGTCGTCGACGCGGCCGGTATCGATCTCGACCCGCTCCAGCCAGGTCGACGCGGTGTCGCGGATGCGGCCGTAATGATTCCAGCCGACCGCCATCAGCCGCTCGCCGACATTGGCGCCGGCCGAGACGCCCATGCGCAGCCCCTGCGCCGGGTCCTGGTGCACGAAGCCCCAGTCGGTGCGGAACAGGAAGCGCCGCTCGGCCTCGCCGAGTTCAGCGAGATCGCGCAGCACGCCGTCGCGCATCCGGTAGCACACCCGGCCCGCGCTCGGCGCGAGCTGCGCCGAGAGCAGCTGCAGCAGCGTCGACTTGCCCGAGCCGGACTCGCCGACGATCGCCAGCACCTCGCCGGGATAGAGCGCGAACGAGACGTCGCGGCAGGCGGCAAGCCGGCCGTAATTCTTTGCAAGCCCCTCGGCTACCAGCAACGGCTGATCGTTGTCGAGGCTCGAGAGCTCAGACATGCGCCTTCTCCTTGTGCGGCGCCGCGCTCTCGGTGCCGTGATGGCCGGCGGCCTGGCGCTGCTCGCAGAAGTCGGTATCGGAGCAGACGAACATCCGCCCGCCCTTGTCGTCGGTGACGATCTCGTCGAGATAGGAGTTGTCGGCGCCGCACAGCGCGCAGGGCGCGTTGAAGCGGTAGCGCGTGAACGGATGATCCTCGAAATCCAGCGAGACCACCGTGGTGTAGGGCGGGATCGCGTAGATGCGCTTCTCGCGGCCGGCGCCGAACAGCTGCAGCGCCGCGCAATTGTCCATCTTCGGATTGTCGAATTTCGGTGTCGGCGACGGGTCCATCACGTAGCGCGCGTTGACCTTCACCGGATAGGCGTAGGCGGTGGCGATATGGCCGAAGCGCGCGATGTCCTCGTAGAGCTTGACGTGCATCAGCCCGTATTCGGCGAGCGCGTGCATGCGCCGCGTCTCGGTCTCGCGCGGCTCGAGGAAGCGCAGCGGCTCGGGGATCGGCACCTGATAGACCAGCACCTGTCCGGCATGCAGCGACGCCTCGGGAATGCGGTGCCGGGTCTGGATCACGGTCGCGTCCGTGGTCGAGGTCGTGGTCGCGACACCCGCGGTCTTGCCGAAGAACTTGCGGATCGAGATCGCGTTGGTGGTGTCGTCCGAGCCCTGGTCGATCACCTTCAGCACGTCGTCGGGACCGAGGATCGCGGCCGTCACCTGCACGCCCCCGGTGCCCCAGCCATAGGGCATCGGCATCTCGCGGCTCGCAAACGGCACCTGATAGCCGGGGATCGCGATCGCCTTGAGGATCGCGCGGCGGATCATGCGCTTGGTCTGCTCGTCGAGATAGGCGAAATTGTACGTCGGCGCGTTCATTCCGCGGCCTCCTGCATTTCCACCGCTTCGTTGGCTTCCGCGAACTCCTGCCGCAGCTTGCGCAACAGGCCGAGCTCGGACTGGAAGTCGACATAGTGCGGCAGCTTGAGGTGCTCGACGAAGCCGGTCGACTGGACATTGTCGGAGTGCGACATCACGAACTCCTCGTCCTGCGCCGGCGCCGCCGCCTCCTCGCCGAGCTCACGCGCACGCAGCGCGCGATCGACCAGCGCCATCGACATGGTCTTGCGCTCGCTCTGCCCGAAGGCGAGGCCATAGCCGCGGGTGAAGCACGGCGCCTCGGTGGTCGAGCCCTTGAACTGGTTGACCATCTGGCACTCGGTCAATTCGATCGAGCCGAGCGGCACGGCAAAGCCCGCGTCCTCGGCGAAGAACTCGACCTCGACCTCGCCGAAGCGGATCTCGCCGGCGAACGGGTGATTGCGGCCGTAGCCGCGCTGCGTCGAGTAGCCGAGCGCGAGCAGGAAGCCCTCGTCGCCGCGCGCCAGATTCTGCAGCCGCAAATCGCGGTCGACCGGAAAGCTCAGCGGCTCGCGCGTTAGGTCGCCGACCGGCGTGTCGCTATCTGCCTGCGGCGAGGATTCGATCAGGCCATCGCGGCCGAGAATGTCGGTCACCCGCGGCGTGGCTGCCTGCGAGGCGTCCGCGGTTGCCGGCTGCTCCGGCACAAAGCCTTCCGCGAGCTGCGGATCGAGCAGGCGATGGGTGTAGTCGAAGGTCGGCCCCAGGATCTGGCCGCCCGGAACGTCCTTGAAGGTCGAGGAGATCCGCCGCCGCACCTGCATCTCGCCGGTGTTGACCGGCTCGGTGGCGCCAAAGCGCGGCAGCGTGGCGCGGAAGGCACGGACCAGGAAGATCGCCTCGATCATGTCGCCGCGCGCCTGCTTGATCGCGAGCGCCGCGAGCTCGCGGTCGTAGAGCGAACCTTCGGTCATCACGCGGTCGACGCCGAGCGCGAGCTGCTCGGAGATCTGTGCCAGCGTCACCTCGGGTACGTCGCGGTCGCCGCGCCGCTCATGCGCGAGCAGCTGATGGGCGTTCTCGATGGCGCGCTCGCCTCCCTTGACGGCTACATACATCGCTCACACTCCGCTTGCGATCAGCCGCGTGGTGCGCGGGATCGCCACAATGGCATCGTCATGGACCAGCACGACATCGATGCCGCGCGGGAACAGGGCTTCGTTGATCGCAAGCCGCTGGAACAGGTCGCGCGGCTTGAGCATCGCCTGCAGCACGGCGCTGCCGTCGATGCCCGGCCCCTTCAGCTCGAAGGCCGGCCCCTGCGTCAGGCTGTCGACCTGCAGGATCAGTGTTGTCGACCGGTCAGGATTTTCGCTGCTGCCGAATGCGAAGCGATCGAGCGCCGGCAGGCTCGCGGCATCGCCGATCAAAGCGAAGCTCGCGATCGAGGAATCGGTGATCACCGGTGCGCTGGCGTGAAACTTCAGCCAGCGGGCGACGTCAGGCGTCGCCGACATCGCGCCATCGAGCCAGATCGGCGTGTCGTGATCGAACAGCGTCAGCGCGATCGCGGCCGAGCCGCGCATCATGCCGGCCGGTGTTCCGACGCTCGCGGCGACGCGCTGCACGCTGCCCGGGCGCGCCATCGCATCCATCACGGAACGGAAAGTCGACTGCGCCGACAGCACCTTGTCGGCAAAGCCCGCGGGCATTTCGGCAATCGTCGTCATTGCATCATCCCTCACCGCGCACCATCGTGTAGAAATCGACCCGCGTCGCCGCGGTTTCCGCCGCCTTGCGGCCGCGTTCGGCGTTCATGGCGACGCGCAGCGGCGCGATCACCTTGGCCTCCACCTCGCCGGACAGCTCCGCCGACTGCACCATGGCGTCGCACAGTGCGATCATCTGCGCCTTCCGCGCGTCGCGGCCGAGCGTGTAGCCGAAGCCGACCTCGCCGGTCGCAAGCCGCACCGCCGCGCGCGACACCGTCGCCTCGCCGAGATTGAACGGCGCACCGTCGCCGCCGATCCGCCCGCGCATCATCACAAGGCCGTTTTCCGGCTCGCGCAGGTTCTCATGCGCGGGCAACGCGACCGCCGCCAGCCTGCCGGCGATGTCAGCAGCGGCGGCGTGCGCCAGCACCGTCATCGCGGCCTTGCGCTGGGCCTGTTTGCTGTTTGGTCCGGTCGAACTCATGGTCGAACTCATGGGCAAACCTTTGGGCAACCTTGCTTGCATCAAGTTGTCTATGATACTAGACAACTTGATAGCGGAGCGCCATGACTGTTTCGTGACAAACCAAGGATTTCTGGTATCACCGCGCCATGAGCATGCAGGAAAGTTCCGGCGTCGCCTTGTGGCGGCAGGTCGCCGACGGCATCGAGCGCGGCATCGCTGACGGCCGCTTCGCCGCCGGCGAAAAGCTGCCCGGCGAGATGGAGATCGCCGAGACGTACCGGGTCAACCGCCACACCGTGCGGCGGGCGCTCGCCGCATTGGCCGAGCGCGGCCTGGTGCGCGCGGAACGCGGCAGCGGCACCTATGTCGAAGCCCAGCGCCTCGCCTATCCCTTGCGCTCACGCACGCGGTTTTCCGAGATCGTCGGCGCCGGCGGCCACGAGCCGCGCGGCCAGCTGATCGATGCGAGCAGCGACACCGCCAATCGCGAGATCGCACGCGAGCTGGGGCTGAAGATCGGTGCGCCGCTGATCCGGATCGAAGCGGTGCGGCTCGCCGACCGGACGCCGATCTGCGTTTCCACCACCTGGCTGTCGGCCGAGCGGTTTCCCGATGCCGGCAGCGTGTTCGCCAACGTCCGCTCGATGACGAAGCTGCTCGGACATTACGGCGTCAAGGACTACCATCGCGCCTCGACCCGCATCACCGCGGCGATCGTCGATGCGACCGACGCCGCGCGGCTCGACCTGCCGCTGGGACGGCCGGTGCTGGTGGTCGACGCCACTGACGTCGACATGCTGGACCAGCCGCTGGTGACCAAGCGCTCGCGCTTCGCCGCCGAGCGCGTCGAGTTTCTGGTCGAGAACGGCTGACGTGCTTCTGCTCCCTCGCCCCGCTCTTGCGGGGACAGGGTTGGGGTGAGGGGCTGTCTCCGCGAATCCTGGAAGCTGTGAGTCCCCCTCACCCGGAATTTGCGCTGCGCGAAAATTCCGGCCTCCCCCCGCGCGCGGGAGAGGCGAAAGAGAAGCTACACCACGGCGCGCTGGCCGATGATCGCAAAGCGCAGCTTGCTCGAGATGAAGTCGATCGCGGCGACCGCGATCAGGATCATCAGGATCAGGAACGACACCTTCTGCCACTCCAGCACGCGGATCTGCTCGGCGAGCTGCAGCCCGATGCCGCCGGCGCCGACGATGCCGATGATGGTGGCCGAACGGGTGTTCGACTCGATGAAGTAGAGCACCTGCCCGGCGATCACGGGCAGCACCTGCGGCAGCAGGCCGAAGCGGATCTCGTGCAGCGCGTTGCCGCCGGACGCGCGGATGCCCTCGACCTGCTTGCGATCCGCCGCCTCGATCGCCTCCGAGAACAGCTTTCCAAACGCGCCGAAGTCCGACACCATGATCGCGAGCACACCGGCGAACGGGCCGAGACCGACGACGTTGATCCAGACCAGCGCCCAGATCAGCGTATCGACGCCGCGGATCGAGTCCAGGAAGCGGCGCACCGGAAAGCGGATCAGGTTCGAGGGGATGATGTTGCGCGCCGCCAGCAGGCTGACCGGCAGCGCCAGCAGCGCGGCAAGCGTGGTGCCGAGCACCGCGATCGACAGCGTCTCGCCGAGCGCCTGCATGTAGAGCGGGAACGACGAGCCCGGATTCGGCGGGAGCATCAGCATGGTGATCCAGCCGAGCTGGCCGAGGCCCGCGATCAGCCTGGACGGCGAGAAATCGAGATCAACCAGTCCGAACACGAAGATCGCGAGCGCCGCCGCGATCATGGCCGGCATCGCCAACCGTGCCGATGCGGGACGTTCGAAGACGTCGGGGTACTTCGCGCGCAGTTCCGTGGTGTCCGGCCTCGGCATCTGGCTCATCGACGGGTCTCCTTGCCGAACAGCCGGCCGCGCAGCCAGCCGGTCGAGATGTCGATGATGAAGACGGTGACGATGATGGTGATGAGGATGGCGCTGACGTCGGAATAGTAGAACTTGCGGATCGCGACCACCAGCTCCTGGCCGATGCCGCCGGCGCCGACGAAGCCCATCACCGACGCCTCGCGGACGTTGATCTCGAAGCGCAGCAGCGCATAGCTGGCATAGCCGGCCGAGACCTGCGGCAGCACGGCAAAGCGCATGCAGGACAGCCAGCTCGCGCCGGTGGAGCGGATGCCCTCGACCGGCTTCATGTCGGCATTCTCGACGATCTCGGCGAACAGCTTGCCGAGCGCCCCGGTGGTGTGGATCGCGATCGCCAGCATGCCGGCCATCGGCCCGAGGCCGAACGCGATCACGAAGATCAGCGCGAACACGATGCCGGGAACGGTGCGCGCGAATTCCAGCAGGCGGCGGATCGTGAAACGTACCCATGGGCCCGGCGACGTATTCTGGGCCGCGAAGAAATTGAGCGCGAAGGCGAGCACCGCACCCGTCAGCGTGCCGACATAGCTGATCAGGATCGTCTCGCCGAGCATCTTCAGCCACTTATGCCAACCCCAGAACCATTCGGCGGGATCGGTCCAGACCCGCGCGCCGGAATCCAGCGTCAGGATGCGATCGAAATAGCTGACGAAATTGCCGAAATAGGTGAACAGCGTGCGCAGGTTCACTTCCGCGCCGAACGCCGCGATCACCAGCACCGCGCAGAATGCCGCCGTTGCCAGCGCGGCCTTCAACCGCTTGCGTGCGACGGACTTGCGATAGGCGTCCTCCAGCGTCGCCAGTTGCTGCGCTGGAAGAATGGATACGGCGGTCGCCATCGACGCGTGCCAGTCCGGTTCGGAGTTGAGTGGAGAGAAAGGGCCGGGCTATACGCCCGGCCCTCGTGACCTCAGGCGTGCGATCAGCTCGCCTTCTTGCGCAAACCGTCGACGAACTTGATCAGCTCGATGGTGCCGTCCCAATCCTTGGTGGTGGCGGGATGGAAGCCCTTCTTCTGACCGTCGGACAGACGGTCGAAGGCGGCCTTGTCCTTGGTCGGTGCGTCGAAGAAGGCCTTTGCGATCGCAGCCTTCAGGTCCTCCGGAAGATCGGTGTTGTACGCATAGGGGCCGTTGATGATCAGCGCCGACTTGTGGATAATGCGGAAGTCATCCTTCTTCATCGCCGAGCCGTCGGCATTCTTCAGCATGCCCTTGGTCAGCATCTGGGCGAGCGTGGAATCGTCCTCATTGGTCCACTGGTTGGCGGCCACATCAACGGTTCCCTGCGACAGCGCCAGAACGGCGTTCTCGTGGCTGCCGGTGAACACGACCTTGCCGAAATAGCCTTCGGCGTTCGCGATGCCCATCTTGTTCAGTTCGAAGCGCGGCACGTTGTTGCCGGACGTCGAGTTCGGATCGACCAGGCCGAGATTCTTGCCTTTCAGGTCCTCGACGGTCTTGTACGGGCTCGACGCCTTGACGAAGAACACCGAGTAATAGCCGGTGGAACCGTCGGCGTTCATATCGTTGGCGAACGCGTCGGTCTTGACGCCGGTCAGGCGCGCGCGAGAGAACGAGGCCGAGCCGTAGCTGGCGATCTGGATGTTGCCGGCGCGCTGGCCTTCGATGACGGCCGCATAGTCGTTGGCGATGCGCAGCGTGACCTTCACGCCGAGCTCCTTCGACAGATACGCCACGAACGGCGTCCAGCGCTCGGTGACGCCGGAGGCGTTCTCGGCCGGCACCACCGCGAAGGTGAGCTCCGGGTATTTTGCTTTCCAGTCCTGCGCGGAGGCCGAACCGGCAAACGCCAGCGCGGCGGCGCCAGCCAGAATGATGCGACGAGTGAACATGACTACCCCTCTTTTGTAGTAGTTGCACCTGTTGGCCGGGCAAAATGCCCGGCCTCCCAGATTGAAAAATGCGCGACGCTCAGGCCGCGGCTGCGGTGCCGAGTGCCGGCGCAGTTGCACCGTCGGGCGCGGGCAGCGGTGCTGCGCCGATGACGTCATTGGCCTCGAGGTCATAGAGCTCGCGGGCGATATGGTCGGTGAGCGCCGCGGGGGCGCCATCGAACACCACGCGACCCGCGGCCATGCCGACCAGGCGGTCGCAATAGGTCCGCGCCAGGTCGAGCGAGTGCAGATTGCAAAGCACAGTGATGCCGAAATGCTTGTTGATGCGCAGCAGCGCGTCCATCACGATCTTGGTGTTGCGCGGATCGAGCGAGGCGATCGGCTCGTCGGCGAGAATGATGTCGGGCTCCTGCACCAGCGCGCGGGCGATCGCGACGCGTTGCTGCTGGCCGCCGGAGAGCTGGTCGGCGCGCTGTGCCGCCAGCTGGGCGATGTCGAATTGCTCGAGCGCCGACAGCGCGAGCGCCCTGTCCTGCTCCGGCCAGACCTGCGCCAGCGAGCGCCATGACGGAATCTGGGCCAGCCGGCCCATCAGCACGTTGGTCAGCACGTCAAGGCGGCCGACCAGATTGAACTGCTGGAAGATCATCGCCGAGCGCGCGCGCCACCGCCGCAGTTCCTTGCCGCGCAACGCGGTGACGTCGGTGCCCTCGAACAGGATACGGCCGGAGGTCGGATCGGCGAGACGGTTGATCATCCGCAGCAGCGTCGACTTGCCGGCGCCGGAGCGGCCGATCACGCCGACAAAGCTGCCCGGCGCGATCGAAAAGGACGCGTCGTCGACTGCGGCTTTCGTGCCGAAACGGCACGTCAAACCTTCCACCACCAGCATGTAATGCTCCAACCGCGCCTCGTTGGGCCATCGCTATCCCCGGCGTTTTACAGTTATGTGACGACGGCGCTGCGGTGCGGCGATCGTCCACACCCCTCCCTTGTCGCTCCCTTGCCGTCATCGCAACGTCATGATGTTGTCATCAAGCATCCCGATGACGAGCGCGCATCCCCCGGAAGCCCAAGATTCTTGAAGATTTGCGGAGGCCCTGATGGCCGGAAAAACACTCTCGGTTGTGCCGACCGTCGACCCGACCGCGTCGGTCCGTGAGAGCAAGCTCGGCAAATATACCGAGGTCGGCGCGCGCACGATCCTGCTTGAAGTCAGCATGGATGACTATTCCTACGTCGTGAACGACAGCCAGATCACCTACACCTCGATCGGCAAGTTTTGCTCGATCGCGGCGATGACTCGCATCAACCCCGGCAACCACCCGATGCATCGCGCGGCTCAAGCGCATTTCACCTACCGCGCCAGCGCGTATTTCCCCGGAGAGAGCGACGACACCGACGTCTTCAACTGGCGACGTGCGCATCACGTGCATATCGGCCATGACGTCTGGATCGGGCACGGTGCGATCCTGTTACCAGGACGGAACATCGGAACCGGCGCTGTCGTCGCCGCCGGCGCGATCGTGACCAAGGACGTTCCCGCATACACCATCGTTGCCGGTAATCCGGCTCGGCCGGTGAAGCGGCGCTTCTCCGAGACGATCGCCGACCGCCTCGCCGCGCTCGCATGGTGGGACTGGGATCACGAGACGCTCCGCCGCGTCCTGCCCGACTTTCGCAAGCTCGCGGTCGAGGAATTCCTCGACAAGCATGAGGCCATGGCCGTATCCCAATCGCAAGCCAAACAACGGAGCGCCGCATCGTGACGGACATTTTCATCGAGGGCGGGCGCACGCTGGTTGACGGCGCCTTGGTCGAGACCTCGCTGCGGACCGCAGGCCGCGACATCGGCGCGCTCGACGCCGAGCAGGATCGCGCCGTGCTTCACATCGATGCCAGCGGCCTCCTGGTGCTGCCCGGCATCATCGACCTGCACGGCGATGCGTTCGAGCGGCAGATGATGCCGCGCCCCGGCGTCGACTTCCCGACCGACGTGGCGCTGATCGACAGCGACCGGCAGGCGATCGCCAACGGCATCACCACCGTGTTCCATGGCACGACCTGGTCGTGGGAGCCCGGCCTGCGCAGCGCGGAGAATGCGCGCAAGCTGCTCGACGCGATCGAGGCGCTGCGGCCGCAGCTCGCCGCAGATACGCGCTTCCATCTGCGCCACGAGACCCACAATCTCGAGGCCGAGGCCGAGATCATTCAATGGCTCGGTGAAGGCCGCATCGACCTGTTCGCCTTCAACGACCACAGCAACGTCAAGCCGAAGAAGCGCAACCAGCTCGCCGAGCGCACCGGGCTCTCCGTCGAGGCCGTCAACGACATGCTCGACCGGATCGTGGCGCGCCGCCCCGAGGTGCCCGCCTCGATCGCGCGACTGGCCGCTGCCGCGCGCGCGGCCGATATCCGCATGCTATCGCACGACGACAACAGCCCGGCGATGCGCCAGGAGTTTCGCGCGCTGGGCGCCACGATCGCCGAATTCCCTGTCAACGAGGAGACCGCGCGCGACGCTGCGGCCGCGGACGACTTCATCGTGTTCGGCGCGCCCAATGTGGTGCGCGGCGGCAGCCATACCGGCTGGACCAAGGCATCCGACATGATCGCACAGGGCCTCTGCTCGGTGCTGGCGTCCGACTACTACTATCCGGCGCAGCTGCTCGCGGCGTTCCGCCTCGCCGACGACGGGATCCTGCCGCTCGCCAGGGCCTGGGACCTGATCTCGTCGGCGCCGGCCCGCGCGGCCGGGCTCGCCGATCGCGGCGTGCTCGCCGCGGGCCGCCGTGCCGACATCATCGTCGTCGACGACAAGGTGCCGCTGCGGCCGCGCATCGTCGCCGTGATAGCGGCCGGACGGCTGGTGCACCTGGCGGACGCGAGCTGCCTCGTTCATTCGCTCGCGCCGCGCAAGACGGTTGCGGCGGCGTAGCTCAGTCCCATGGCCAACACTCCGCGCTACGCGATCTATTATGCGCCGTCACCCGACAGCGCGCTGCACCGCTTCGGTTCGACGCTGCTCGGCTACGATTCCCTGTCAGGCGACGACCTGCCGTTTCCCAACGGCGTCACGTCCGACTGGCGCGAGGTCACCGAAGATCCGCGCAAGTATGGATTCCACGCCACGTTGAAGGCGCCCACCGCGCTCGCCGACGGTCGGAGCGAGGCCGAGCTTCTCGATGCCTGTGCCGCCTTCGCCGGCCGCGCGCGGCGCATTCCGGTGATCGAACCGGTGGTCGATGCGATCAGCGGCTTCATCGCGGTGATCCCGGCCAGCCGCTCGGATGATCTGCAGCAGCTTGCCGCCGATTGCGTCACCGAATTCGACGCGTTCCGCGCGCCGCTGACGCCGGAAGATCGCGCGCGCCGCAGGCCAGAGAAACTCACCGCGCGGCAGTGCGACTATCTTGACCGCTGGGGCTATCCCTACGTCATGGAGGAGTTCCGCTTCCACATGACGCTGACAGGGCGGCTGAGCGACGAGCGGCGCGGCCCGATCGTGGCGCAGCTGCGCTCACGGTTCGCGGCGGTCGACCTCGCGCGGCTCGCAATCGACCGCATCGCGCTGTTCAAGCAGACCGACAGCGCATCGCGCTTCCGCATCATCGGCAGCTGGCCGTTGCGGGCTGATCGGGATTAGGCCTCACACACCGGTGTCGTCCCGGCGAAAGCCGGGACCCATAACCACCGTCGGTAGTTGTTCAAGCGAGCTGCGGTCCCAGCATCGTCCCACAACCAACATTCGTGGTTATGGGTCCCGGCTTTCGCCGGGACGACGTGGGATGGATATCGCTATTCGTCGATCCGGGTGCGGGCGATGATCTCGGCGGCGCCCTTCTCCAGCAGCTCCATGCCCACGGCGCGGCCGAGTTCGCGCGGCCGATCCGCGGGCCCGCGCCGCGTCACCTCGATGAAGCCGGCGCCGGCCTCGTCGAGCACCGAGGCGCGCAGCGTCATCTCGCTGCCCGCGAGCGTGGCGTGGCCGGCGATCGGCGAATTGCAATGACCGTTGAGCACCCACAGCACCTCGCGCTCGGCCTCGGCCGCAAGCCGCGACTGCACGTTGTCGATCCCGGCAAGCCGCGCACGCGTCGCCCAGTCGGTCTCGACGCATTCCACCGCGACAATGCCCTGGCCGACCGCCGGCAGCATCTCGCCGACCGAGAAATCATGCGCGATGCGCGCGGTCATGCCGATGCGCTCCAGGCCCGAGCGCGCCATCACCAGCGCATCCGCCGGCCCCACGTCGCCGCCACCGGGCAGCCGCTGCTTGTCGCCGCGATCGAGCTTGGCCACGCGCGTGTCGGCGGCGCCGCGATAATGGATCACGGTCGCTTCCGGAAACAGCCGGCGCAGATAGGCGGCGCGGCGGACGGCGTTGGTGCCGATCATGAAGCCCCTGCCGCGCGCGGCGCGGAGGGTGTCCAGCGACAGGCCGGGACGCAGCACGAGGCTGTCATTGGCGGCATCGCGCGCCAGCATCGCGGCGATGACGAGACCCGGCGTCTCCTCGTTGCCCGGCACGTCCTTCAGCGAATGCATCGCCGCCTGCAACGTGCCGGCACGCATGGCTTCGCGGATCTCGGCGACGAAAGCGCCGCCCTTGCCGCCGTGGCGCAACAGCTTGCTGGTCTGGTCCTGGTCGCCGCGGGTCTCGAACTTGACGATGTCGACGGCAAGGTCCGGCGCCGAAGCGCGCAGCAGCCGCGCGACCTCATCCGTCTGCGCGAGCGCCATCGCGCTCTTGCGCGTCCCAATCCGCAAAACCTGTCCCGACACGAAAGCTCCGCTGCGCGTGATCATCAACGGTGGGGGATTAGAACAAAAAGCCAGTCAAAACAACGGTTTTTGCCCCTCTTTGGCGATGCTCAGACGAGCTCCTCGATAAGCTCCACCCCGGCCTCGCGCATCGCCTCGGTCGCGGCGGCAAGCGAACCGCCGAGATCGATGGCGCGGCAGCCTGCCAGCACCACCGTGGTCTCGAAACCGAGCCGGCGCGCATCGAGCGCCGAATACTGCACGCAATAGTCCGTGGCGAGCCCCGCCATCACGACGCGCTTGAGGCCCCGTTCGCGCAGATAGCCGGCGAGCCCGGTCGGCGTCTTGCGGTCGTTCTCGAAGAACGCCGAATAGGAATCGATCGCGGACCGGAAGCCCTTGCGGATCACGAGCTCGGCTCGCTCGGTGGCGAGGTCGGGATGGAACGCGGCGCCGGCCGTACCCTGGATGCAATGATCCGGCCACAGCGTCTGCGGCCCATACGGCATGGCGATCTCGGAGAACGGCGCCGCGCCCGGATGCGAGGTCGCAAAGGAGCTGTGGCCCGCCGGATGCCAGTCCTGGGTCAGCACGACATGGTCGAAGCGGCTGGCAAGCCGGTTGACCACCGGCACGACGGCATCGCCGTCCGCGACCGCCAGCGCACCGCCGGGGCAGAAATCGTTCTGCACGTCGATGACCAAAAACAGATCGTTGTGCGCAATCTTCATCAGGTGCCGATCCGCAATGATGCGCGCAGCTTGCGCAGGCAGGCGATCACCGACAGCGCGGTGATGCGGCCGGTCTTCGGGTTCTCCGAGGGAATGTTCTCGATCATCATCGAGAACCGCGCGGAATCTGAATCGACCTCGATCCGGTGGGTGTTGCGGGTCACGGTCGGATCCGCCCAGATCTCGACCCTTGTGCGGTCGGGGCCGATGCCGGCCAGCGACAGCGCCACCGCGACGTTGAGGTTGGCCGGAAAGCCCTTTGCGGCGTCGCGCGCGCTGCCCTCGAAGATGCGCAGCGGCTCGGTGATGCCTTCGATCCGGATGTTGTTTTCGACCAGATGCGGCGCGCCGACGAGGCCCGCGACCGGCTTGCGCGTCACCAGCCTCGCCGAATGAATGGTCCCGATCGCCGCGGCGGTCACCGCATCGAGCCCGATCAGCGCGCCGGTCGGCACGATGATCTGGCCGCCATGGGCCTTCGCGAGATCGACGAGGTCCTCGTTCTGCAGCAGCGCGCCGACGCTGAGCACGACCGCTATCTTGCCGCGCTCGACCACCGGCGCCACGATTGCGCGGACCAGCTTGCTCGGCGCGCACTCGACCACGATGTCGGCGACCTCGGCCAGCTGCTCGATCGGCACCAGCTTCGGCGCAGACTTGAGCTCCGCCACCCAGCCGCGATGCTTGTCCGGGCTGTTCGCCGACACCGCAACCAGCGTCAGACCCTCGATGCCCTGATCGAGCGCCTTGACGACGTCGGTGCCGATCGCGCCGAGGCCGGCGACCGCAACCCGTGTCCTTGTCTTGCGGTCAGCCATCATTTCCCGCCGGCGAGCATCTTGACCAGGCGATAGAGATACTCTTCGCCCTCGTAGAACGACTTGACGAGCACGCGCTCGTCCTTGCCATGGATACGGTTGTCGTCGACATCGGCGGCCAGCCCGGAGTGACCATAGGTCGGAATCCCGGCATTGCGCAGATAGCTGCCGTCGGTCGCGCCGGTGCTCATGACCGGAACGATCGACGCATCCGGCCAGAACTCCTTCGACAGCCTCTCGATCGAACCCATGATCTCCTCGTTGAGGGGCGACGGCGGGCTCAGCACGGCCTTGCCGGTCGGAGCCACCGCGATCTGCTTGTCGGCGAGCACGCGCTCGATCGTCGCCTGCACGCCCTCGACCGGCTCGCCGGGCAGGATCCGGCAGTTCACCTTGGCGGTCGCCAGCTGCGGCAGCGCGTTGATGGCGTGGCCGCCCTCCAGCATGGTCGCGACGCAGGTGGTGCGGAGCTGCGCATTATAACCCGGATTCTCCGACAATCGCGCCAGCGCCGCCGGGTCGGGCTGCGGCGCCAAAATGGCCTTGATATCGTCGGCATGCGACGTGTCGACTTCGGCGGTCTTGGTGAAATAGATTCGCGTGGTCTCGTTGAGATTCATCGGGAAGTCGTATTTGGAGAGTCGCACCAGGCCTTCGGCGAGGTGATAGATCGCATTGTCCTTGCGCGGCAGCGACGAGTGGCCGCCGCGATCCTTCACCGTGAGCTGGTAGCCGATCGAGACCTTCTCGCTGGTCTGCACGCTGTTGCGGATCGCCTTGCCGTTCTTGAGACCGACGCCGCCGCCTTCATTGAGCGCGAACTCGGCATCGATCAGGTCACGGTGGTTCTTGATCAGCCACTGCATGCCGAGACCGTTGGCATCGAGGATCTCCTCGTCGGTCTCGAGCGCCACGATGATGTCGCGATCGGGCTTGTAGCCCTCCTTCTTGTAGCGGATCAGATTGGTGATGAAGGCGGATGCCATGCATTTGTCGTCGCTGGAACCGCGGCCGTAGAAATAGCCGTCCTGCTCGGTGAGCTTGAACGGATCGACCGACCAGTCCTCGCGATTGGCGGGGACGACGTCGATATGGGCGACCAGGAGGATCGGCTTGCGCGCGCCGGAACCGTGCAGCCGCGCCACCAGATTGCCCTTGTGCGGCGCCGGCGAGAACACGTGCACGTCGGCCTCGGGGAAACCCGCCGCGCGGAGCCGCGCGCCCATCGCCTCCGCCGCCTTCTGGGTATCCCCGGTCGCGGTGGTGGTGTTGATCTCGACCAGCTCCTGGTAGATGCCGCGGGCGAATTGCTGCTGCTCGGTCAGCCCCTGCGCCGCGGCGCCGGTTGCCAGCAGCGCCGGACCAAGCGCTGCCGCGAGCCGCAGCGATCGAACCGTGTCTCTAGCCTTGTGCGACATCATGCTCTCCCAGAATTCCGCCACCTGATTGGAGCGAATTCAGACAGGCGACACGCGCTTTGGCAAGACGGCGAGCCCTTCAATTTCCGCGCGCATGCTCCGCGGTTTCGCGCACGCTATTTGCAGTCCTTATTTCGAATCCTTGGCCGCGATCACCTCGATCTCAACCAGGAATCCGGGATTGGCGAGCGCCGCGACGCCGACCACCGAGCGCGCCGGCAGGTTCGGCTGGCTGCCGCCGAAGAACTGGGTGTAGCCCTCCATGAAGGCCTTGAAGTCCATCGGCGCGGACGCGCTGTGCACCAGGAATACCTGCATCTTGACGACGTCGCCCATGCCAAGGCCCTGGCCTTCCAGAATGGTCTTGATGCGGTTGAGCACGCCGACGGTCTGCGTCTTGGTATCGCCATAGGCCTGCGGGCTCGACGGATCGGCGTCCTTGTTGATCGCCGGCGGCACCTGGCCGCTGACATAGACGGTCGTGGTGTTGCCGGTGACGGTCACGGCCTGCGCGATAGGGAATGTCGAGTTGGGAATCGGATGCCTGACCACGTCAGCACAGGCGGCAGTTGCAACCGCGGATAGCGCCGCGCCCAGTGCGATAGTTGCTAATCTCATGATTTCTCCATTACTCGATAGAAGCTCGTGCGGCACACATCGTTCATTTCGTCATTCCGGGGCGCGCGCAGCGCGAACCCGGAATCTCGAAGTTGCGGAACTCCGAGTACATCACCTCTGGATTCCGGGTTCGCGGTCCTTGCCCACGCCCCGGAATGACGGAAACGGCGCCTCTAGCGGCGGGCGTCCTGGACATCCTTGGTCGTCACCGCGTCCTCATAGTTGTTGCTGAAGTGCGTCCGCAGATAATTCACAACGGCGGCGATCTGACCATCGGTCATCATGTCGCCGAACGCCGGCATGCCGCGGCGGCCATTGATGACAAGGAAGACCGGATAGCTGCCGGCCTCGAGATTTTTGTTGCCGGCCAGCGACGGGTAAGTGCCCGCCCCGCTGGCGCCCGTCGCATCCGGCATGTGGCAGCCCTGGCACACATTGGCGAACAGCTCCTCGCCGGTCATCTCGACGAAGCGGTAGCCCGAAGAGAAGGTGCGCTTGCCCGCGCCGCTGTCCTGCCCAAGGGCTGCCGTCGCCGACAGCAGCGCCAGGGCGGCGACGACGGATGTGGCGGTCCGCATCATCATGTCTTCACCACGCGTTCGTGCAGCCGGGACATGACGTCGAGCGCGGACAGGATGGCGCCCTCCTGCCAGGCCGGCAGCTGCGAGGCGTGCTCGCCCGCCAGCACGATACGGCCGTCGATCTGGCAGAGATTGCGGTAATGCTGCGCCCGGGTGGCCTCGGTCCATTCGCCCGCGCAACCCAGCGTGAACGGCACGCGATGCCAGGCCACCGCGACGCCGTTTTCGAATTCGTTTCTGTACTGCGGATGGATTGCGGCGCCGAACTCGACCGCGCTGGCGACCCGCTCGGCCGGCGTCATCGCGGTGAATTCGAACGAATTGGCACCGCCATACATGTAGGCGCCGAGCAGGATGCCGCGGCCGCCGCGGTTGAAGCCATAGTTCGGATAGGCGATCTGCCGGATCGGCAGGTCGGTGTAGCTGATGCCGCCATAGATCGCGTCATCCTCCTCCCAGAACCGCCGCTTGAACTGCAGGCCGATCTTCACCGAGGCGGCATAGGGCACGGAGTCGATCGCACTCTTCATCGGCGCGCTGACATCGACCGGCAACTGGCTCAGGATCGGCAACGGGATGGTGCAGATGCACCAGTCGGCGGTCGCCTGCTGCACCGTCGATGGACTGGCGGTGTCGACATAGCTCACGGTGACGCCGGAGCCGTTCTGCTGGATCTGCGTCACCTTGGCGCCATAGCGGATGAGATCGCCGACCTCGCGCGCGAACGCCTTGCCGATCATGTCCATGCCGCCGACCGGCTGGAACATGGTGGTCTGGAAATCGTAGCGCGCAAAGGTCTGCAGATAGCGCCACATCCGCGACCGCAGCAGCTCCTGCAGCGGGATCGGCTCGCTGGGCAGCGGATCGCCCATCAGGCCGCCGCCGGGATCGCGCGCATACCCGCGGAACTCGGCCGACACCAGGTTGGCATTGTACTTGTAGTCGCGATCCAGCGCGCCCCAGTCGCGCAGCGACTGCAGCAGGATCTCCTGATCTTCCTTGCCGACGGTCTCGTCGAGCCGGCCCTGCTGGGTGATCTTTGCGAGCAGCTCCGAAACCCCGCCCTGGAAATCCGCCTTGATGCTGCGAAAGCGCTGCGGCTTGCCGCCGAATGCACGCGTCGCGTGCAGATAGGCGTTGTGATTGAGCTGGATGAAGGGTTCCAGCGTCACATTGAGCCGGCGGCAGTAGTCGAGCAGCGCACGGTGATGATAGGGAATCCGCCACGGGCCGGGATTGAGATAGAGCCCTTGCTCGAATTGGCTGGTCTGCCTGAATCCGCCGAGCTCGACAAAACTGTCGCCGCCGCGGATCGACCAGTTGCGGCCGCCGGCGCGGCTGTTGAATTCGAGGATCTGGACCTTGTAGCCGGCCTTGCGCAGCTCCAGCCCCGCCGTCATCCCGGCAAGCCCCGCGCCGAGAACCAGCACCGAGGCGCCCTTCACGTCGCCCGCGAGCTTCAGCGGCCCCTTGTAGGCGGATTCGGACGCGAAGCCGAGGCTCGTCATCGCGTGATACATCGCCGAACTGCCGGCAATGGTGCCAATCAGCGCCAGCAGATCACGCCGCCTGATCACAGATTCGTTCTGCACCCGCGCTCACCCAGCCGCTGACGTCGATGGCGAAGGGAAACGGTTGACGCGATCCGTGTCAAGAAAGGGCGCACGCTTCCACATCCACCCACACGCGCTTTTGATGCATCACGCGACCGCCACGTCACACCACGCGCTCGCGATGCACGCGCCGGCAATCCATTTCGAAGTCGAGGCCAACCACCGGCGGCCGGTCGAAATGCCAGGTCAAGCCGTTGCGAAGCGCGCCGCGGCGGCCGAGCTCGCTTTCGAGCACCGGATAGGCGTCGTGCACGGTGTAGAGCTGCACCGCGGTGGTGTCCTGCCAACGGCCGCCGAACGCGCTCATCCGGCGTTCCATCTCGTCGGCCACGAATCTCGCCTTCGCCAGGATGCCGGCCGGGCTGGTGTCGCCGAGGGCTACGGTATGATCGCGGTAATTGGCCTTGCCCTCGACCGACTCGCCGCTGCCGGCGACGACAAAGCTGGCTGGTTCATCCTTGGCGGCCGGCACCGTGTAGCAGAAGGCGTGGAAGCTCGGCTCGCCGGGCGGATCGAGCTTCGGACAGACATTGCTGCGCGCCACCGGATTGACGCCGTCCCGCATCGCACCCCAGGCCACGAGCGTCTTGATGTAGATCTCGTTGAAGGCCCTGAACCCGTCCTCGGTGAACGGCGCCGGGGAACGCAGTTCGCAGGCGCCAAATGACGTCAGCGGACGACCCGCCGCTTTGATGATGTCGGCAATCCTTGCAAAACCCGCGCCCAACGGCACCGGTTCAGAGAACCTGACGCGCTCGATGGCAAAGCCGGGCAGCGCAGCGATGCCGCAGGAATACTGGCTGACGCCGGGCATGAAGCGGTAGCCGCCGTCGGAAGCCTCGATGGTGTTGGTCATGGTGCCTCGTGAACACGGTGATGGGGCCGTCGCGATGACGCCTCGCTTGATTTCACCACAGCTGTCGTCCCTGCGAAAGCACTAGGGCATTTACACATCTCTTCGAGGCTAGAAAACCGACTCATCATCAAGGGGTTAGCTACTAGGCGAGAGCCGAAATCGGCGGGCGCAACCCTAGTGCAGATGAGTAAGTTCTCTGCGGTTTTCGGCCAACTCTTTGAGAAGACTCCGGAAAGACTGCGGAGGATATGTATATACGCTAGTGCGGAAGCAGGGACCCATAACCACAGGGTTGCGTTGTTAAAGTGAACTGTGGCCCCACCGGCGCAAGCCAATCAGTAGCGGTGGCTATGGGTCCCTGCTTTCGCACTAGGGCATTTACACATCTCTTCGAGGCTAGAAAACCGACTCATCATCAAGGGGTTAGCTACTAGGCGAGAGCCGAAATCGGCGGGCGCAACCCTAGTGCAGATGAGTAAGTTCTCTGCGGTTTTCGGCCAACTCTTTGAGAAGACTCCGCAAAGACTGCGGAGGATATGTATATACGCTAGTGCGAAAGCAGAGACCCATACTCCGCGGCCGAGGTTGTTAAAGGGACTCGTCATTTCGGCGTCGTGAAACAATGACGATCGGTGGTTATGGGTCCCTGCTCCCGTGCGCAATTGCGCACTAGGCAGGGACGACACTGAACTTGTTGCACGACCACCGGTGGAAGGGCTCCCTTCCCTCTCACCGTCGTCCCGCGACGAGCCGGGCGGTCGTCGGCCGACAGCGATCGTCAGTCGGCCGGGATGAAGTGGAGTGTGCCTGCCCGGCGCGTCGGCTTGCCGGTGTCGTTCGTATGATTGACGCCGTCCATCACAGGCACCTCGGGGAAGTCGAACGGGCTTACACCATCCAGGCAGGCCACGTTGACGGCATACAGGTTCTGGTTCGATCGCCGTTGATGATGGGTGTAGATCCCGCAGCGCGAACAGAAGAAGTGCTGCACCGATCCGGTATGGAAGCGGTAGCTTGTTAGCGCATCCTCGCCGTGCAGGATCTTGATCCCGCCCATTTCGGCCATGGCAACGACGGCGCCCCGCATCCGGCAGTAAGAGCAGGTGCAGCGGCGGATCGAATTGAAGCCGTCGCTGAGCGTCACCTCGAAACGCACCGCGCCGCAATGGCACTGGCCAGCCCGAACACCCGTGTCGCCCGTCATGTTGCTGCGTCTCCTTCTGCGCCCGGTCCTGCCGGGCGGACGAGAAACGTTCTCAGCGACGTCAACGCACAGCAAGCCCGCAGTTCGCTCGGAACCGCGCAGCGACCTGCGCGACGATCATGATCTGCCGACTGAGACTGATCTCAATACGAACGTATCTTCAGGATCGGCGCCGGACAATCGATCAAAACTCGCGCATGATGCCAGAAAAACTCACGCGAAGGCTCGATGCAAATTTCTGGCGAGGCTAGTGCGATTTGGCGACGTAAGGGCAGCCGCCTTCATCGAGCGGACGGAAGGCCTGGTCGCCCGGCACCGTCGCGAGATACTCGTAGAGGTCCCATTTGCTCTTGGACTCTTCCGGCTTCTTGATGCGCATCAGGTACATGTCGTGCACCATCCGGCCGTCCTCGCGCACGACGCCGTTCTGGGCAAAGAAATCATTGACCGGGGTCTTGCGCATCTGCGCGATCACGATCTCCGAATCGACCGAGTTGGTGGCGGCGACCGCCTTGAAGTAGTGCCTGAGCGCCGAGTTGACGCCGGCCTGATAGGCGGTCGGCATCGCGCCGTGCCGCTTGAAGAACTCCTGGGCGAAGACGCGCGTCTCCGGCGTGCGATCCCAATAGAAGGAATCGGTGAACAGCAGATCGTGCGCATGCGCGAGGCCAAGGGCCGGCACGTCGGTGAGCGTCACCTGCAGCGCGACGACCTGCATGCTGGCGCGGATGTTGAATTCGTCGGCCTGAGAGACCGCGTTGCGGAAGTCGGAACCGGCATTGGCAAGCGCCAGGATCTTGGCGCCGGAGGACTGGGCCTGCAGCAGGAAGGACGAGAAATCGGCGGTGTCGAAGGGATGGCGGACCGCGCCCAGCACCTTGCCGCCGGCCGATGTCACGGCCTTGCTGGCATCGCGCTCCAGCGCCTGGCCGAACGCATAATCCGCCGTCAGGAAGAACCAGGGCGTGCCGCCGCGCGCAACCACGGCCTTCGCCGTCGCGTTCGAGGAGGCATAGGTGTCATAAGTCCACTGCACGCTCGTCGGCGAGCATTGCTTGCCGGTGAGATCGGACGAGCCCGAGCCCGAGATCAGAAACAGCTTTTTGCGTTCGCGCGTCACGGTCTGGATCGCGAGCGCCACCGCGGAATTGACGCCTTCGGCGATCACGTCGACACCCTTGTTGTCGATCCAGTTGCGCACGATGCCGGTCGCCACATCAGGCTTGTTCTGGTGATCCGCCGAAATGATCTCGATCTTGCGTCCGGCGACCGTGCCACCGATTTCCTCCGCGGCCATCT
The DNA here is from genome assembly GCF_020329495.1 of Bradyrhizobium australafricanum. Classification (NCBI taxonomy): domain Bacteria; kingdom Pseudomonadati; phylum Pseudomonadota; class Alphaproteobacteria; order Hyphomicrobiales; family Nitrobacteraceae; genus Bradyrhizobium; species Bradyrhizobium australafricanum. The sequence continues at coordinate 39,402 of NZ_JAGKJL010000025.1, forward strand.
GCGCCGCGATCACCGATCCCGGGCCATTGCCGTCGGAATATTGCCCGCTCATGTCGGTGATGATGCCGACCCGCAGCACGCCATCCTCCGCTCGGGCAGCGCCGGCCGCAAATGAGAGACACACGGCAATTGCGACCAGGACATGCGAGCGTTTCGTGATGGACATTTCGTTCCCAGGGGTTTCGACGTTTCGGACGATCTCCTGAAGCAATCAGGGATCGCCGACAACCCCGTCGCCGGCATGGCGCTCTGCGATTCCGCTCAGAAATTCCGGGAGAAGGAACACAGCTCGACTGCCAGCACGCTCGCGTTTCCGATCGTACGAACGCCGCGACGAAATTTCGCCGCGGCGTGCGCTGAATCATGCGAATGGATAATGCGTGGTGGCGTCGGGATCGCCTCAGCGCTGCTGCCACAATTGCCGTGCCAGAACGCCGGCCTTGCGTTCGATCGCCTCGGCGGCGTCGAGACACATGTCCTCGCGATAGCGCGAGCCGACGATCTGGACGCCGACCGGCAATCCCTCATCGAGACCCACCGGCACCACGGCCGCCGGCAGCCCCAGAACGTTCATCGACGAAATGAAGCGCAGGTCGTTCCAGAACAAATCCTTGACGCGCTGATCGCCGCCGAGATCAGCGTTGACCTCCGGCGTCTTGCGCACGGTGGTCGGCATCAGCACCAGCGGATACTGCTCGAGGAACGTCATCCAGTTCCGGATATGGCGCGAGCGCTCGGCGATCGCCTTCATGTAGCCGGCCTGGTCGAGCGGGTTGGCCAGCGCCATGAAGCCGCGGAACGTCTTCTGGAAGTCGGCGCTGGTGGTCGCCAGCATCTGGTCCTGCTGCAACACGCGAACCTCGGTCATGATCAGGTCGCACCAGAGCTGCCAGACCTTGTTGAGGTCGGGGACCTCGACCTCGCTGACCGCATAGCCGGCATCGGCGAGATGATCCGCCGCCTTGCGCTGGAGCGCAATCACGCTGCGATCGGTCGCCATGTCCTCGGGGATCTTTGCGAGCGCGACCTTGATCGTCCCAGCCGGCTTCGGCCCCGTCAGCGGCGCCGGCACGTACCAGGGATCGCGTGGGTCGCGCTTCGCCATCACCTCGAGGCCGAGGCGCACGTCGGCGACGTGGCGCGCCAGCGGCCCTTGCGACGACATGAACTGCGCCATCAGCGGCCGCTCCGCGGTCGCGCTCGGATTGAACGCCGGGATGCGGCCCTGGGTCGGCTTGATGGTGGCGATTCCGTTGCAATGCGCCGGCCAGCGCAGCGAGCCGCCGATGTCGTTGCCATGCGCGATGGTGCCGATGCCGGCCGCGATCGACGCGCCGGCGCCGCCCGACGATCCGCCGCAGGTCACGTCGGCATTCCAGGGATTGCGCGTCAGGCCATGCAGCGGGTTGTCGGTGAAGCCGCGCAGCGAGAACTCCGGCGTGTTGGTGAGGCCGATGATGACGGCGCCGGCCTTCCTGAGATTGGCCGTCACCGGCGAGTCGCCCGGCGCGATGTTGTCCTTGAATGCCACCACGCCGTTCGAATTGGCCTGGCCCTCGACGTCGATGTTGATCTTGATCGTGACCGGCACGCCGTGCAGCGGCCCGACGGCGCCGCCTCCGCGCTTGCTCGCGGCCAGCGCCTCGTCCGCGGCCTTCGCCGCCTGCATCGCAGACGCGCCGAGATCGACCACGACGGCGTTGAGCGCCGGATTGGCGTCCTGCATGCGGTCGAGATGGGCGCGAACCACCTCCTCCGACGTCACTTGGTTGTTTCGGATCGCCGCGGCCGTGTCGACGGCGGACCAGTGCCAGATCGGTGCATTCGTCACGTGATGTTCTCCCATGATGGTCAGTGCTTGTTGTTGGTTCAGTCTCGCGGGTCGATCGGCGTCAGCTTTGATGCACGCGCCTCGATCAGCTCGGCCACTGCGAGACAGACATCTTCCCGGAAGCGGCCGGCGATCACCTGCACGCCGACCGGCACGCCCTCGGCGGTCCCGGTCGGTACGACGACCGACGGAAAGCCGAGCGCGGGCACCGCGAGCAGCGGCCGCTGCGCGTCGAGCAGCGCGCGGACCACCGCCGCGTCTTCCTGATCCTGATCGAAACGGAACGGCAGTTGCGCCGAGACCGGCAGGATGATGACGGGATAGCGCTCCTGGAACAGCTGCCAGGCCCGCACGATCGCCAGCCGCTGCTCGAAGCAGGCGAGCACCTGATCGCCGTCGAGCTCGGGCGCGTAGGCGATATGGCACTCGAGATTGTAGCGGCTCCGATCGTCGCCGAACTTGCGGATCATCGGCGCCAGCACGCGCCGCTCCTCATTGATGACGAGGCGATGCCAGAGATCGGCGGCCTCCGCGAGCCGCGGCGGCACGGTCTCCTCCACGGCAAAGCCGGCCTCCGCGAGCCAGTGCCCGGCGGCGCGCACCGCCGCGCTCACCTCCGGCGCCTCGTCGCCGAACGGCGCGGGCGCGATCGCGACGCCGATCGGACGCTTGAGCGGCGCACCTTGCAGGGGCACCGGCAGCCATGTGCCGTCGCGCGCGTCCGCCTGGGCCATCGCGGCGAGGCCGAGCCCGAGATCGGCGACCGAGCGGGCGAGCGGCCCCTGCACCGACATCATCTGCGCGGTGATCGGACGGTCGCCGGTTGCCGACGGATTGAACGCGGGGATCCGCCCCGGCGTCGGACGCAGGCCGGCGACGCCGCAGGCGTAAGCCGGATAGCGGATCGAGCCGCCGAAATCATTGCCGTGCGCGATCGCGCCCATCCCGGAGGCAACCGCCGACGCCGCGCCGCCGCTGGAGCCGCCCGGCGTCAGCCGACGGCTCCACGGATTGTAGGTCGCGCCGTACAGATCGTTGTTGGTGAACCAGCGGTGCGAAAAGGCCGGCGTGTTGGTGCGCCCGACAATGACCGCGCCCGCCTTGCGAAGATTCGCGACCACCGGGCTGTCCTCGGTGGCGATCACGTCGCGGAAGGCCACGACGCCATTGGTGGTGGCGCAGCCGCGCTGGTCGACATTGACCTTGATGGTGACCGGAACGCCATGCAGCACGCCAAGCTCCGCGCCTGACTTCACCGCGGCGTCCGCCGCATCCGCGGCGGCCAGCGCTTCATCGGCGAGGACAGCGACAATGGCGTTCAATGCCGGATTGACCTCGGCGATGCGATCGAGGCTGGATCGCACGGCTTCCCGGCTGGAAATCGCGCGCGTCGCGATCGCACGCGCCAGATCGACGGCCGACCAGCTCCACAACTCATTCTCGCGCCGCGTGTCCATTGTCGTTTTCTCCAGGGCGTGATGCAGCAGTTGGCCGATGCGTTTCAATCGAGCCGCAACGGCTGATGAAAGACGGGCAGATCGATGCGCCGATCTTCCGCGGGAACGACCACCGCTTCGGCGCTCAGCACATGATCGAGCATCACGCGCCGGGCGCGCGCGGCATTGCCGGAGCGGAACGCGGCCAGCAGACGCTTGTGAAACTCGATATTCTCGCAGGTGAAGCTGGATGCGAATTCCTGTACGCCGAGCTTGCCGATCAGATGCCTGATGGCTTCGTTGACGAACCGGCACATCAGGCCGAGCAGCGGGTTGGGACAGGCCTCGATCAGGATGTCGTGGAAATCGATCTCGGCGTGGCGATGATGTTCCCAATCGGCATCGCCGTGGGGATGATGCTCCTGGACCGCGATCGCCTTTTCCAGTGCAGCGAAATGCTCCGCCGTGAGGTGGCCGACCACGCTGAAGGCGAGCTCCGGCTCGATCAGCCGGCGGATCTGGTAGATTTGCGCGGTAGAGACCGACTGGAAGTAGAAGTAGTTGCTGAGCAGGCCGACGATCCGGTTGATCGACACCGGCGCCACCCGCGCGCCGCCGCCGGGTCCGGTGGTGTTCTGCACCAGCCCCTGCACCTCCAGGGACTTGAGCGCCTCGCGGATGGTCGAGCGGCTGCAGCCGAACATCTCGATCAGCTCGCCCTCCTGCGGCAGCCGATCATTTGGCTGCAAGCCGGCCTGGAAGATGTGGCTGCGGATCAGGTCCGCGACCGCGTCCGAGCGCTTGCGCTTGATCGAGGCGCGGCGCGAAGGGTCGAGGGACGGGAGAGCCGATTTATCCATTTTATGATCATAAATAGGTCCGGCACGGTATGGCAAGACGTTTCCGCCGGCCGCCCGGGCTACATCGGTCAATACTCCCGTTCCAGGAAACGCAGAAATCGACGCTGCGGACTCAGGATCGATCAACATCTGGTGCCTAGAATGCCACGGCAAATTCCAATGAGGCCGGCATGACAGGCGACGAAGTTCGAGATCAGGCTCAATCCGGTGGCGGCGTGGGACTGTCCGACGAAAACCTTGCGCTCCACCGAAGCGCCATCCAGAGCCGCATTACGTTTCAAGGCCTTGCGACCCGGCCATTCGAGGGGCTGTCGTGGGACTACTTCCTCGCGGATGTCGAGCTGGAAGCGCGCGCTGCGCGCATCTGGATGCGCGACACGACCATCGGGTCGTACTGCGACACCATACAGTTGCTGCCTGCGGCCGCGATCGTCCGCCTGGATGCAGCGCTTTCCGTCTACTTCCTGCCTCCCGAGCCCGAGAGCGAGGCTCACGTCGATTACCTCTTGCGACCGCTGGACGCCGCGACGGCAAAGCGGATGCGGCAGCGCCGGCATGCCGTTCACGCCATGCAGGCCGTGGCGCAACAGCAGGAAGAGGCCAGAAAAAAAGCGGCTGCGCCGGACGAAGAACTCAAGTCGCAATATTGGCCGTGTCCGCATGCGGCGCTGAGTACCGAGCCCGACGACTTCCTGCTCTGGATCAAGGATCAGACGCCCGACACCTGGCACGTCATCGTCGACAGCTGGGATCACAACAGCGACGATCGGGATAGCGTGATCGAATGGATCTTCGAGCAGCCGAACTGCGACCTCGGCACGGCCGCGCAATACTTTTTCATCGCGGCATTGGGGCTCGCCAACGAGGAGCCGGCGCAACTCAGTTCCGGCTATCGGCGCAAATGGCATCTCATGAAGCGCGTGGCCGACAACTGGCAACGCGGACATTATCTGCGCAATGAATTGCAGCCCTCAATTCAGCCGTCCGACGTCCAATACTACGACGAGTTCGTGGCGCGCCGGGAGGCCAGCGGTCGTCCGCTGCCGTGGACAGTGCCCGGACCGAAACTGCGCCGGTTTGGCGGACGGCAGGCGAATTCAGCGTATTTCTACGAGGACTGCCATTTGAGGCTGGGCTTTACGGCTTGGAAACAGCAGCGCGAGCAACTCGGGTGCGGCAGGGACTTTCCGCGCTGTTGCCAAGAATGATCACGCCTCCTCAATTCGACAGGCGCTGCGCCTCGAGGCCGCGGCTGTAGCGCGACATCGCAAAGCAGAACACGAAGTAGATCACGCCGACGAACAGCGTACCCCCCGGTCGCTTGGCATCGCCCCGAGGCAAAGCGCCTACGCGGTCAAGGGCGACCGGACGCTGGACGATGGTGATGACGAGGAGCCCGCGGAACCGAGGCGGCGTCTCGCTTAAAGCGGACTATGGTTCACGGTGTGGCGCATCTGGCGACAAAAGCCCTCCACGAACTGCGCGAGCGCCTCGAAATTGACCAGCAGCCTTTCGGCCTGCTCCCGGTCAACCGATCCAGGGGCAAACGATTCCGCCAGACGCCGCTGGCGATCTGCGCGATCCCGGCACGCTGCGGCCCTGCTTTCGGCAAACTCCAGTTGCTCGTGTCGGCGGCCGAGCTTGTCTTCTTCCTCAAGCAGCCGCTTGTTGAGCATCGATCTCGTGTTGGTTGGAACGTCCGGGCGCTTCAGCAGATCCAGATAGTGGTCGATGTTTGCGCGCGCGGTATACTCGTTCACGTATGTGCCTCCCGCCAGTCGCAGTCTCGGTCGGCGAGGCTTGGCTTCAACATTCAGGAGTTGCTCGATCTCCGCCAGGAGTTGGCGAAGCTCATCGGTCGAAAACCCTTGCAGGGCATCGTGGACCTGGTTTCGGGTACTCTCGGGATAGGAGGCGTTGTCTTCGGCCATTGGCGTACGGCAAAAATCAAAGTAACGCCCTGTCAGGGCCGAACCAAATCAACAAATCAACGGCAGCATTTGCGTTCAGTCCAGATCGAACGATGCCCGCGCGAACAATGATTTCTGTCATCGCGCGCGCTCGCGAATCCAATCGCGCTCAAGATAAGTTACGGGCGGAACATCGCCTAGTGCACTCTGTGCCAGCCGCGCCTTTGCGCCAACCATCGGCCAAGTCTTGGTTGCCGCATCGTTAAGGCCAGAACAGGCCGCTCCAGAAATCAAAGCACACGGCTGCGGATGCGAACATGCCGGCACCGAAGGATGCAGCATGTGAGGGAGGCAAGCGACGGAGAATCCGGATCGCTCAGCCGTGCGCGCGCTGCGCCTCGAGGCCGCGGCTGTAGCGCGACATCGCAAAGCAGAACACGAAGTAGATCACGCCGACGAACACATAGACCTCGACGCTGAAGGCCTGCCAGGCCGGATCGACGATCGCGGTCTTGGCGGTGGTCAGGAGATCGAAGATGCCGATGATCAGGACAAGGCTGGTGTCCTTGAAGAAGGCGATGAAGGTGTTGACCAGCGGCGGGATGACGTGGCGGATCGCCTGCGGCAGCACGATCAGCGCGTTCTTCTCCCAGTAGGACAGCCCGAGCGCGTCGGCGGCCTCATATTGTCCGCGCGGCACCGCCTGCAGACCGCCGCGCACCACTTCCGCAAGGTAGGCACCGGCATAGAGGATGAAGGCGATCTGCGCGCGCAGCAATTTGTCGATGTTGACGCCGTCCGGCATGAACAGCGGGAACATGACGCTCGCCATGAACAACAGGCTGATCAGCGGCACGCCGCGGATCAGCTCGACATAGAGCACGCAGAGCGAGCGGATCGCCGGCAGCTTCGAGCGGCGGCCGAGCGCGACCAGGATTCCGAGCGGGAAGCCGAACGCCAATCCGAACGTCGCCAGGATCAGCGTCACCGGCAGCCCGCCCCAGCGGTCCTGCGTGACAAAGGACATGCCGAGAAAGCCGCCCCACATCAGGCAGCCGATCGCGATCAAGGAAGCGGCCCACAGCAGGAACAGCTCCTTGCGCCAGAAGCTGCGGCGGCTCGAGACCACGAACAGCGCGATGAAGATCACGACCGCGAGCGCCGGCCGCCACTGCTCGCTGAACGGATAGGTGCCGAACAGGATGAAGCGGTACTTCTCGGGGATCACCGCCCAGCAGGCGCCGACGCCGCGCAGCGCGCGGCAGGCATTGGTGTCGTTGCCTGTGACGATCCAGACCGCGTTGGCGATGCCCCATTGCCACAGGCCGATGCAAGCCTTGCCGAGAACGAACAGCAGCAGCAGCGTCATGATGCTCGACGTCACGGACGCGAACAGGTTGGCGCGCAGCCAGGCCACGATCTGGCCGCCGAGCGTGCGCTGCGTGCGGCGCCGGCCGATCGGCAGCGGATCCTGCGGGAGATGTGCGACCGAGCTCATGTCAGCGCTCCACCAGCGCGATCCGCGCGTTGTACCAGTTCATGAACAGGCTGATGCCGAGGCTGATGGTGAGGAACACCATCATGATCAGCGCGATCGACTCGATCGCCTGCCCGGTCTGGTTCAGCGTGGTGTTGGCGATCGAGACGATGTCCTGGTAGCCGACCGCGACCGCGAGCGACGAATTCTTGGTCAGGTTCAGATACTGGCTGGTCATCGGCGGGATGATGACGCGCAGCGCCTGCGGCAGCACGATGTGCTGCAGGACGAAGCTGCGCTTCAGCCCGAGCGCCTTGGCCGCGTCCGACTGGCCGCGCGGCACCGCCTGGATGCCGCTGCGCACGATCTCGGCGATGAACGCCGAAGTATACGTGACCAGCGCGATCAGCAGCGCGAAATATTCCGGCGCCAGGGTCAGCCCTCCGACGAAGTTGAAGCCGCGCAGCTCGGGCAGCATGACGCTCCAGCTTGCGCCCAGAAGCCACGACACCAGCGCCGGCAGCGCGATGATGAGGCCGAGCGCGTAGGGCCAGACCGGCCGCGCCTTGCCATCGAGCATCTGCTGCGCGATCAGGCGGCGCCTGACGATGATGAAGACGATCACGCCGGCGACCAGCGCAACGAGCGTCCAGCCATTGGCCTCATGCAGCGGCACCGACGGCAGCACCAGGCCGCGGTTGGACAGATAGACCCCGTCGACCGGCCTCCACGCCTGGCGCGCCGCCGGCAGGCCCTGCATCAGCACGTACCAGAACAGGAGTTGCAGCAGCAGCGGCAGGTCGCGCAGCACCTCGACATAGACGGCGGCGAGCCGCGCCAGCAGCCAGTTCGACGACAGCCGCGCGATGCCGACCAGCGTGCCGATCACGGTCGCCAGCACGATGCCGATGACCGCGACGCGCAGCGTGTTGACGACGCCGACGATGAACGCGCGCAGATAGGTGTTCTTCGGCGTGTAGTCGATCCAGCTGTCGGCGATCGGCATGCCGGCTTCACGGCCGAGGAAGGCAAAGCCGGTCGAGATGCGCCGCACCGAGAGGTTATGGACCGCGTTGGACCACAGCCAGGCGACGACGGCGACCGCGATGGCGACCACCAGGATCTGCCAGAACAGGCCCGCGACGCGGGGATCGCTGAGCGAAAGCCGCCAGGGCCGGGCGGGAGGGCGTTTCGGCGTCGATGTCGTCACAGCACAAGGACCCCAGTGAGAAGCGATCTTCTGCCATGCGCAAGAGCGTTTTCGAGCGAAGTGGATACCCGGTTCGCGTGAGGAAGACGCGTCAACCTCAAACCCTGCGCACTTCATATGTTGCACCAAATTAAGATTCATGCAACATATGTTTCATGGCCCAGGCTCAGCCGAAACCATCGCCCCTCAACGAATTGTGCAGCGCACTACCGTCGCTGCCGATGCGCTTGCAGGAGGTCGGCCGGTTCGTCGCCGCCAATGATTACGACGCCACCACCCGCTCGATGCGCGAGCTCGCCTCCGTCGCCGGCGCCGATCCAGCCTCATTCACCCGTCTTGCCAAGGCGCTCGGCTATTCCGGCTGGGACGAATTGCGCGCCGCGCTCACCGAGGCGCGCCGGCCGGCGCAGGGCTCGCCGTTCTCCGGCCGCGCCAGGAGCCGCCGCGCCGGGCCGAATGCCGATGTCAAACTGGTGCACGACAAATTGGAAGCCGAGGCCGCGGGCCTTGCGCGGATTTCAGCGAGCGCGATCGCGGAAGCCGCGCGTGCGCTGCACTCCGCGGACAGGATCTGGATATCAGGGTTTCGCAGCTGCCGCAGCGTCGCGGAGCTGCTGACCTATCAGCTTCGCCTGTTCCGCCCCGATGCCGTGCAATTGGTCGGCGGCTCCGGCCCGTTCGATCTCGACCACGGCGCCTTCCGCTCGGGCGACGCCGTGGTCGTGATCGGCTTTGCGCCCTACACCCTGGTCAGCGTCGAAACGGCGCGCGCGGCGCATCAGGCGCGCGCCGCGCTGATCGCGATCGCCGACACTATCACAGCTCCGATGGCCGAAGGTGCCGATCATCTGCTGCTGTTCGAGGCCGCCTCCTCGCCCGGCTTCTTCCCGAGCCTGACCGGCGCGATCGCAGTCGCCCAGTCGCTGGCGGCCGTCGCTTTCACGCTGGGCGGCGCGAACGCAAAGCGCAAGCTGGAGGAGACCGAGGGCCGGCTTGCCGAGATGTCGCAATATTTCGTCGAGAAAGGATGAGTGTCATGGCAGCCAACAAGAGCCGCGTGATGCATCGCAGCCTGCGCGAGACCCCGCCGACAGCGGTCGGCGGCGACGGCGTCTGGCTGATCGCGGAGGATGGCCACCGGATTCTGGATTCCTCCGGCGGCGCCGCGGTGTCGTGCCTCGGCCATCAGCATCCGCGGATCCTGGCCGCGATCGTCAAGCAGGCCTCGAAGATCGCCTATGCCCATACCGGCTTCTTCTCCTCCGAGCCCGCGGAAGAGCTCGCCGAGCGGCTGGTCGGCCACGAGCCCGGCGGCCTCGGCTATGTCTATTTCGTCAGCGGCGGGTCGGAGGCGATCGAGGCCTCGATCAAGCTGGCGCGGCAATATTTCATCGAGCGCGGCGAGCCGAAGCGCGCGCGCTTCATCGCGCGCCGCCAGAGCTATCACGGCAACACGCTCGGCGCGCTGTCGGCCGGTGGCAATGCCTGGCGCCGCGAGCCCTACGCGCCGCTGCTGTCGCCCTCGTTCAGCCATGTCACGCCGGCCTTCGCCTATCACGAGAAGCGCGACGATGAATCGGAGGCGGCGTTCGTGGCACGCCTTGCCGCCGAACTCGAAGCCGAATTCCAGCGGCTCGGCCCCGATACGGTCGCGGCGTTCATCGCCGAGCCCGTGGTCGGCGCCACCGCCGGCTGCGTGCCGGCGCCGGAGGGTTACTTCAAGGCGGTGCGCGAGATCTGCAACCGCCACGGCGCGCTGTTGATCCTCGACGAGGTGATGTGCGGCATGGGCCGCACCGGCACGCTGCACGCCTGGGAGCAGGAAGGCATCTCGCCCGACATCCAGGCGATCGCCAAGGGGCTCGGCGGCGGCTATCAGCCGATCGGCGCGATGCTTGCCAGCGGCACGATCGTCGACACGGTGCGCAACGGCTCCGGCGCGTTCCAGCACGGCCACACCTATCTGGCGCATCCGCTGGCCTGCGCCGCCGCGCTCGAGGTGCAGAAGGTGATCGCTGAGGAGAAGCTGCTCGACCAGGTCAAGGAGCGCGGCCGCCAGCTCGAGCAGCGGCTCACCGAACGGTTCGGCAATCATCGCCATGTCGGCGACATCAGGGGCCGCGGCCTGTTCTGGGGGCTCGAGCTGGTCGCCGACCGTGCCACGCGGCAGCCGTTCGATCCCAAGCTGAAGCTGCATCAGCGGATCAAGTCCGCGGCCTTCGCCGCCGGGCTCGGCTGCTATCCGTCGGGCGGCACCGCCGACGGCCAGCGCGGCGATCACGTGCTGCTCGCCCCGCCCTATATCGCGACTTCGGGCGACATCGACATGATCGTCGAAAGACTCGGCGCTGCGGTCGACAGCGCGTTGAAGGATATTGGTCACGGAGCATGATCCGGAAAAGTGGGCACCGGTTTTCCCGCGACAAACGCGAAGCATTTGCGCGGGGATCATCCGCAAACATTAGGAGGAGGAAGACATGCTGAGGGGTATCATCACTCTAACCGTTCTCGCCGCGGGCATCGCGGGCGCGAGCGCTGCGACGCTCGACACCGTCAAGCAGCGCGGCACGCTGGTGTGCGGCGTCTCGACCGGCTTTGCCGGATTCTCGGCGCCGGACTCGCAAGGTAACTTCAAGGGCCTCGACGTCGACTATTGCCGTGCGCTTGCCGCCGGCGTGCTCGGCGATCCCGCCAAGGTGCGCTATGTCGCGCTGACCGCGCAGAACCGCTTCACCGCGCTGCAGTCGGGCGAGATCGACGTGCTCTACCGCAACTCGACGCAGACCTTTCTGCGCGGCACCACGCTTGGGTTGCGGCAGGGACCGGTCAATTTCTACGACGGTCAGGGCTTTGTCGTGAAGAAGGACCTCGGCGTGAAGGAGCTGAAGGACCTCAAGGGCGCCACGGTGTGCGTCGCCCAGGGCACCACGCATGAAGTGACGCTCGGCGACTACGGCCGCGCCAACGGCATCGACTGGAAGCCGCTGGTGTTCGACCGCGTCGACACCATGTACCAGACCTTCTTCGGCGGCCGCTGCGATGCCATGACCCAGGACGCTTCCGCGCTCGCGGGCGCTGTCGCGACCGCAGCCCCGAAGGCCGACGACTACGTCGTGCTGCCGCAGACCATCAGCAAGGAGCCGCTCGGTCCGTTCACCCGCAACGGCGACGAAGTGTGGAGCGACATCATCACCTGGCTGCATTACGGCCTGATCGAGGCCGAAGAGCTCGGCGTCACCCAGGCCAATGCCGACGAGATGGCGAAGTCGCAGGTCCCGGCGATCCAGCGCCTGCTCGGCGCGTCGGGCGATCTCGGCTCGCGCCTCGGCCTCGACAACAAATGGCTGCTCGCCGCGATCAAGGCCGGCGGCAATTACGGCGAAATCTTCGAGCGCAATGTCGGCAAGGCCAGCCCCTTGAAGCTCGAGCGCGGCCTCAACGCCACCTGGAGCAAGGGCGGGTTGATGTACGCGATTCCGTTCAAGTAAGTGAAGTCACCTCGCCCCGCCTGCGGGGAGAGGTCGGATTGCGAAGCAATCCGGGTGAGGGGGAGCCTCCGCATACCCTCCTCTCACCTGTTACGACGATAGAGCCCCTCACCCCAACCCTCTCCCCGCGAAAGAGCGGGGAGAGGGAGAGCAAGAAATATCGATGCGCATCACCCTTATTCACGCCCTGAAGCACTCGATCGTCCCGATCGAAGCATCGTTCGCACGGCATTGGCCGGAGGCGCGGCTGATGAACCTGCTCGACGATAGCCTGTCGGCGGACCTCGCGCGCGACGGCAAGCTTGACGAGCGCATGACCGAGCGATTTCTGACCATGGGCCGCTATGCGGCAAGCACCGGCGCCAATGGCATCCTGTTCACCTGCTCGGCGTTCGGGCCGTGCATCGAGGCGGTGGCGCGCGCGCACGCGCCGATGCCGGTGCTGAAGCCGAACGAGGCGATGATCGAGCAGGCGGTGGCGAAGGGCAAGCGGATCGGCCTGCTCTCGACCTTCCCGCCGACGTTGGTGTCGATGCCGCCGGAATTTCCGCCACAGGTCACGCTGGTGCCGAAACTTGCCGATGGCGCGCTGGCAGCGCTCGACCGCGGCGACCGCGCCGAGCATGACCGCATTGTGGTCGAGGCGTCCAAGGAGCTGCGCAACTGCGACCTGATCGCGCTCGCCCAGTACAGCATGGCGCCGGCGGCCGAGCGCGTCGCCGAAGTCACCGGCCGCGAGGTGCTGACGACGCCTGATAGCGCGGTCAAGAAGCTGAAGGCGATGCTGGGGGTTTGATCTCCGTCATTGCGAGCCACCCGGTCGGCGCGAAGCACCGCCGGATGACAGGCTCCGCGAAGCAATCCATGCATGCGCGGATCGATGGATTGCTTCGTCGCTTCAGCGCAAAATTGCTTCGCAATTTTGTCGCGAGCTCCTCGCAATGACACAAGGTCGCGGCTCACGCCCCCGCGTCGTGCACGTTCAGATCGACGCCTTGCGGATCCTTGATTGTCGACACCGTGATCAGCGAGATCAGCGACAGCACCGCGATGTAGACGCCGACGCGCCAGGACTGGCCGTAGGTGCCGATGATCCACTGCGCGATCATCGGCGCGAAGGCGCCGCCGAAGATGGCGCCGAGCGCATAGCCGATCGAGACGCCGGAATAGCGCACCTTGGCCGGAAACAGCTCGGCATAGAGCGCCGCTTGCGGCCCGTAGGACAGGCCGAGCGCAACCGTGAGCCCGACCGCACTGACGAAGAACAGCAAGAGGTTCTTGCTGTCGATCAGGAACCACATCGGCACCGCCCACAGCACCATCAGGGTGTAGCCGATCTGGAAGCAGCGCACGCGGCCGATTTTGTCGCCGAGGATGCCGCCGAGCAGCGTGAAGATGAACCAGCTGACCGCCGCGAGCGTGCCGATCAGCAGCAGCTGCTCCGACGGCATCTTCAGCGTGTTGGCGCCGTAGCTGATGATGAACGCGATCAGGATGTAGCCGGCCGCATTGTTGGCCATGAAGATCAACGCGGTGCGCAGGATCTCCTTGCTGTGATTGCGCATCAGGTCGCGCAGCGGTGCAGAGGATTCCCTGTGCCGACGCTGCATCGCCTGGAACACCGGAGACTCTTCCACGGTGCGGCGGATCACGATGCCGACGACGATCAGCATGATCGACAGCAGGAACGGAATCCGCCAGCCCCACTCGATCATCGCCTGCTTGCCGAGCGTCGCGGTGAGCACCCACAGCACGCCGGTCGCCAGGATCATGCCGAGCGGCGTGCCGATCTGCGGGAACGAGCCGAAGAAGCTGCGCTTGTCGACGGGCGCCGATTCCACCGCCATGAGCGCCGCGCCGCCCCACTCGCCGCCGGCCGAGAAGCCTTGCAGGATGCGCAGGAGAATAAGGAGTGCCGGCGCCCAGGCGCCGATCTGCGCGTAGGTCGGCAGCAGGCCGACCAGCGCGGTCGCCGCCCCCATCAACAGCAGCGTGACGACCAGCATGTTCTTGCGCCCGAAGCGGTCGCCGAGATGGCCGCAGACGATGGCGCCTAACGGGCGGAACAGGAATGAGAGGCCGAGCGTCGCGAACGAGACGATCTGCGCCAGCAGCGGATTGTTCGCGTTCATCGGCGCGAAGAACAGCGCGCCGAACACCAGGCCCGCCGCCTGGGCGTAGACGAAGAAGTCGTACCACTCGATGGTGGTGCCGACGAGCGTTGCAGTGAGGACCTTGCGCTCCTCATCCGACAGTTCAGCGCCGCGCGAGCGCGCGGACATTTCGATGGACATGTCGCCTCCCCAAAACCCGTTCTTGAACCTGTTCTTGGCCGCGCGGGCGTGGTCGGCGGCGATGCGCCTGCCCCGCACGGATGCTGGGCCCGGGATTAGCAGAGGTTTCCGTGCCACACGAGCGAAATAGTTGCAGTCGCAACGATATTCGGCGAATTGTGCTTTTGGCCCCGGTTCCCGACCCCGCTACCTCGACCGCGATCGGCGGGCAGCTATCCCGAAACGCCGATTGTGCATCGCAGCAAGGCCGCTACGATGCAAGGATTCCCAAGAGGTTGCTAAGTGTCTGACATTAATGCCGATGCCTGGGTTTCCTCAGGCCACCGCCCGATGGGCTTTCCGGAATTCGTCGTCGTCATCGCCTCGATCATGGCGCTGAACCCGCTGGCGATGGACATGATGCTGCCGGCGCTGCCGAACATCCGTTCCGCGTTCCAGATCGCCGACGCCAACCGTCCGCAGATGGTGCTGTCGATCTTCCTGGTCGGCTTCGGCGTCGGCCAGTTCGTGATGGGCCCGCTGTCGGACCGCTTCGGCCGCCGCCCGGTGCTGCTCGGCGGCATGACCGTCTACACCATCGCCGGCCTGCTCGCGATCATGGCGCCCTCGTTCGAGACGCTGCTGTTGGCGCGCGCGCTGCAAGGGCTCGGCACCGCGGCAACCCGCGTGATCGCGACCTCGATCGTGCGCGACTGCTACGCCGGACGGCGGATGGCGAGCGTGATGTCGCTGGCGATGATGGTGTTCATCGCAGTCCCCGTGATCGCGCCGTCATTTGGCCAGGCGGTGATGCTGCTGACGCATTGGCGCGGCATCTTCGTGCTGCTGATGATCTACGGCGTGATCGCGCTGGCCTGGAGTGCGATGCGGATGCCGGAAACGCTGCCGCTGGAATTGCGCAAGTCGCTGGCGATCCCGGAGGTCTTGTCCGCGTTTCGCCAGACCGTCACCAATCGCCAGACGCTCGGCTACGCGCTCGCCGCCGGCGGCGTGCAGGGCTCGCTGTTTGCCTTCGTGTTCTCCTCGCAGCAGATCTTCACCGAGATCTTCAAGCTCGGGCATTACTTCCCGGTCGCCTTCGCGGCCTGCGCGGTCGGCGTCGCGATCGCCGGCTTCCTCAATTCGCGCATCGTCGGCCGCATCGGCATGCGCGTGATCTCGCACGCCGCGCTGACCGGCTTTGCCGTCGTCGCAGGCGCCCTGCTGCTGGCGGTGAAGACCGACACGCTGTCGCTGCCGCTGTTCATGGTGCTGTCGGGCCTGATGATGTTCGCGTTCGGGCTGATGATGGCGAATTTCACCGCGCTCGCGATGGAGCCGCAGGGCAAGATCGCCGGCACCGCCTCCTCGCTGTACGGCACGATCACGACGCTGCTCGGGATCGGCGTCGGCACCACGATCGGCCAGGATTACAACGGCACGCTGGCGCCGTTCGCGACCGGCTTCTTCCTGTGCACGCTGGCCGCGCTCGCCGTCGTCTTGGTGACGGAGAAGGGCCGGATGTTCCGGCCGCATCATCATCCGATTTGATTGATCCGTAGCCCGGATGCAGCGCAGCGCAATCCGGGATTCATCGTGCGGGCGACAGGATCCCGGATTACGCGGAGCTTGTCATCGGGCGCGCGTTCGCGCGACCCGTTGGCTCCATCCGGGCTACAATTCTGACTGGTTGCATCACTGTAGCCCGCATGAGCGGAGCGATATGCGGGGCTACTGTTCCCGGATGTCGCTTCGCTCATCCGGGCTACAATTCTGAGATCGCTTCAGGCTTCGCGAGCCCGTCCGACGCTGCTTTGCGCCCGGGCGGGCGCCACCGCACGCCGTCGGGTCGCCGCAAATCCCTCCATCCCCAGCTGCCACTGCAGGCCCACGATCGCGCCCTTGGTCGGCTGCAGCAGCGCGAGCGCGCTGAACAGCGTGAATGGAAGCCAGATCGCCAGTTGCAGCCAGGCCGGCGGCGCGTAGTTCATCTCGAGCCACAGCAGCGCCGGCACCACGACATGGCCGACCACGACGATCACGAGATAGGCCGGGAAATCGTCCGCGCGCTGCGGGGTGAAGTCCTCGCTGCAGACCTCACAGTGATCGGCGACCTTGAGGAAACGGCCGAACAGATGGCCGCGCCCGCAGTTCGGGCACTTCATGGTAAAGCCGCGCCACATCGCCTTTGGCAGGGAAACCGTCTCGGTCATCGTCGTTTTCCTTTCGCCGTCGTCCTTGACCTGACCTGGATGATCCATACAATATGCATTCAAGCACCTACAATCAAAGACAAAGTGTCGGATTGCATGGATTGGATCCCTACAGTTTCAGAATGGCACGGCCCGATGTTCCTGCGCATCGTCGATGCGCTGGCCGCCGACATCGCGAGCGGCCGGCTGGTGCGCGGCCAGCGGCTGCCGACCCATCGCGCGCTGGCCTCGGCGCTCGATATCGATCTGACCACGGTGACGCGCGCCTATGGCGAGGCGCGGCGGCGCGGACTGCTCGACGCCCGTGTCGGCCAGGGTACGTTCGTCTCGGAGACCACCGCGCGCGCCGCGTCCGACCTGCCCGCGCCCGTCAACATCGACCTGTCGATGAACCTGCCGCCGCAGCCGGTCGAGGCCAATCTCGACCTGCGCATCGCGCAGGGACTTGCGACCATCCGCTCCGAAGCCGGGTTCTCCGCCTATCTCGGCTACACGCGTCCGGGCGGCACCACTGCGGAGCGCGAGGCCGGCGCCGCATGGCTCGCGCCGCGGGTGCCGCAGGCGGCGGCCGACCGCATCGTGATCTATCCGGGTTCGCAGGCGATCATCTTCAACGCGCTGCTGGCGCTGACATCGCCGGGCGATGTCGTGGTGACGGAGGCGCTGACCTTTCCCGGCATCAAGGCCGCGGCAGCGCGGCTTGATGTCCGCCTGGTCGGGGTTGCGATGGACGCCGAGGGCGCGCGGCCCGAGGCGCTCGACGAAGCCTGCCGCAAGCACAAGCCGAAGGCGGTCTATCTGGTGCCGACGCAGCAAAACCCGACCACGGCGACGATGAGCGCGATCAGACGCAAGGCGGTCGCCGATGTCATCAGCAAGCGCGGCTGCGTCCTGATCGAAGACGACGTCTACGGGCCGCTCGAACCGCAGATGGCGCCGATCGCAACCCTGATTCCGGAGCGCACCTACTACGCCGCGAGCATCGCAAAGTGCATCGCGCCCGCCCTGCGCGTCGCCTATCTCCTGGCGCCCGATGCCGCCGCCGAGCAGCGCATGCGCGCCGGCATGCAGGCCACCATGCAGATGCCGCCATCGCTGATGGTCGCGCTGGTTACGCAATGGCTGCGCTCCGGCGTCGCCGCCGACATCATCCGCGCCATCCGCAACGAGGCGGCGGCGCGCCAGCAGCTTGCGACCCGCTTCCTCAAAGGCGTCAGCTATGCGGCGCGGCCGGCGAGCCATCATCTCTGGATGCCGCTGCCGAAGCATTTCGACGGCACCGACCTGTTGTCGCATCTGATGCGCAACGGCCTCGCCGTGGTCGGCGAAGACGCCTTTGCGGCGGGCGAAGCCGCGCCGCGTGGCCTGCGCGTGTCGCTGGGTGCGGCGCGCAACCGCGCCGAACTGAGCCAGGCGCTGCAGGTGCTGTCGAATGCGGTGCGCACGCCCGTCGGCGCTACCCAAATCGTATAATTCCGGCGATCGCCGGGAATAAACTCGCTCCAAAATGATTATGGTGCGCGGGAGCGCGCGCCGCTAAAACTCTGCGCTCAGGGCATCAGGCAGGGGCAGGCTTTTCAATGTCGTGCGGGTATGATCGGGCAGTCCACCGTGCTGTGCTGTCGCTTCGCGGAGCAGTGACCGCGATCGGTTGTCTTGCAGTTGTCATATCAGGCGCGGCGCGCGCCTCCGATGCCCCTGCCCCGGTGCCGGAAAAACTCGAACGCATCACCGCATTCTTTGACAACGAGGTTGCGACAGGAAAAATTCCGGGCGCAGTCATCCTGATCCAGCAGCACGGCAAGCCGGTCTATCTGAAGACCTTCGGCTATCGCGACGTAACGACCAAGTCGCCGATGCGGCCGGACACGATGTTCGCGCTGCATTCGATGACCAAGCCGATCACCAACACCGCCGCGATGATGCTGGTCGACGAGGGCAAGCTGTCGCCGCAGGACCCGCTGTCGAAATACATTCCGGCCTTCGCCGACGTGAAGGTCGCCATCGAACCGGACGGTGGAAACGATCCGGCCAAGGTTGAGCTGGTGCCGCCGATCCGGCCGGTGACCATCGAAGATATCATGCGGCACACCTCGGGCATCACCTACGAATATATCGGCGCCGACTGGATCCAGAAGATCTACCGTGCCGGACACCTGTTCGACGGCAAGTTCGACAACGAGGAATTCGTGGCGCGGCTGGCCAAGCTGCCGCTGTCGCGACAGCCCGGCACGCTGTGGCGCTACGGTCATTCCACCGACGTGCTCGGCCGGGTGATCGAGATCGTCTCGGGCAAGACGCTCTATCAGTTCGAGAAGGAGCGCCTGTTCGATTCCCTGGGGATGAAGGACACCTCATACGTGCTCGATGCCGAGACCGAACGGACGCGGCTGGCGGAGCCGCTGCCCTCGGACACCATCCTGATCGAGGGCGAGAACGACCGGCGCGCGCATCCGGAGTGGGAATCCGGCGGCGGCGGCCTGGTGTCGACCATCCTCGATTATGCGCGCTTCGCGCAGATGCTGCTCAACGGCGGCGAGCTGGACGGCAAGCGCTATCTCAGCCCCGCAGCCTTCAAGACCATGACGACGGACCATATCGGGCCGGGCTCCGGCGTCGGCCGCGACTATTGGTACTTCCCCGGCGACGGCTTCGGCTATGGCTACGGCATCGCCGTGCGCACCGATCCCGGCATCGCCAAGCCGCCGCCGCCCGGCTCGATCGGCGAATTGAAATGGGACAGCGGCAGCGGAACCTATTTCGGCGTCGATCCCAAGCTCGACATGATCTACATCATGCTCGAGCAGACCCAGAACGAGCGCCAGCGCATTACGCCCGCGTTCCGCAAGCTGGTCTACGACGCGTTCAGCCCGGATTGAGCTCCCACCGTCATTGCGAGCGCAGCGAAGCAATCCATCTCTCCGCATGGGGATAGATGGATTGCTTCGTCGCTTGCGCTCCTCGCAATGACGCGGAAACCTTCCCGCCTTACGACTTCCGCCGAACCGGTTCCTGCCTGCGCCGTGCTGCGGCCGCGATCAGGCTCGCGGTGCATTCGTCGCAGACGAACGCACACTCATCCGTAAACAGGCCGATCCGTGCATCGAGGCCGATCGCATCATCGTCGACGATCCCCTCGATAATGCCACCGCAACACACGCATTGGTTGTACGACGCCAATTCCCGTTCCATGACGCGCTCTCCAGCGGACGCTGCTTCCCTCACGCTATATACTATCGTATATACCGCAACGACAAGGCAGGCGGGTGAACAATCCGGTCGGGAACCCTGCAGACAACAACCATCGACCGGAGACGATCGCCAAGAAAATCCTGCCTGGTCCAACCAGGTTCATCGAGGAAACGCGATCATGATAAAAAACAATGGCGCCGCGGGACGTCCGCGCGCAACGGGAGAACTGCTCAAGATCCGCCGCGCATCGCTAGCGGCCATCATCCTTGCGCTCGGTGCGGCCGGCGCAGTGCGCGCCGAAACAGCTGCGGTCGGCGTTCCCGACAAGAGTTTTCCGGAGAGCGTGACCTCGACCTCCGACGGGACGCTCTACGTCGGCAGCTTCAACCATGGCGGCGTGACGAAGATCTCGGGCGGCAAGGCCGAGCAGCTGGTCAAGCCGGGCGCCGCCGACAGCCGCTCGACGCTGGGCGTGCTCGCCGACGAGAAGAGCGGCACGCTCTATGTCTGCTCCAACGACATCAGCGCGATGGGCGTGGCGGGGCCGAGCGACACCAAGGGCGCCTGGCTGAAAACCTTCGATCTCAAGAGCGGCGCGCCGAAGGGCAGCTTTGCCTTGAGCGATCCGAAATCGTTCTGCAACGACATCGTGGTCGGTGCCGACGGCACCGCCTATGTGAGCGATTCCTTTGCGCCGTTCGTCTACAGCCTGAAGGCGGGCGGCACGGCGCTGGCGACGTTCGCGACCGATCCGCAGCTCGCGCCCGCCAAGGACGGCGTCGGGCTCGACGGCATCGCGATCGGCGCCGACGGCAATCTTTACGTCACCACCTTCATTCCGGCAAAACTGTTCAAGATCGAGATGAAGGACGGCAAGGCCGGCGCGGTGACCGAGCTGAAGCCGTCGCGGCCGCTCGACCACGCCGACGCGCTGCGGGCGCATGGCGGCGGCTTCCTGCTGATCGAGGGCAACGGCAAGCTCGACAAGGTCACGGTGAAGGGCAGCGAGGCGACCATCGACACCATCAAGGATGGCCTCGCCGAGCCGGTCTCGGTGACGCAGGTCGGCGATGTCGGCTGGGTCGCCGAGGGCAAGCTGTCCTACGTGATCGGCGACAACAAGGGCAAGGAGCCCGGTCCGTTCAAGCTGATGCCGGTGGCGTTGCCGAAATAGCGGCGGGCTGGGTTACGCTTCGCAGCAAACTCGGTGCATCTCCCCGGCTTGCGGGGTCGAGACGAGCGAAGCTCGCTGTTAGGTCGGGTCGCATCGACAGATGCGATCCGACTCCTCACGGCGTTCGTGCTTAAAGGCCGCGCCGTACTGGATGCCTGTGCGGGGCATGGCACCGGAGAAATGAGAGCCCGCGGCTCCTCCAACACGTCGTCCCTGCCTAGTGCGCAATTGCGCACGGGAGCAGGGACCCATACTCCGCGGCGGACCTTGTTGAAGGAATTCGTCGTTCCAGCATCGCCCAGCAATTGGCATTTGTGGTTATGGGTCCCTGCTTCGCAGGGACGACCATGCCGGCACGATTTCTGAATAATGGAAAAGTACCACTGATTTGCCCGACGAGTCAAGTTGCCGTGTCCGCCGGCAGCCACCGGCTCCTTTGCATGGGGTTGTTTTCGATATTTTGGCAGTGCCCCTGCGACTCGGCACCGACCGATGCGGTCGCACCGCCGTCACCACGTCATCCGCTAGATCACATAGAACCCGTGCGTGCCGTCGCGGCGCAGCTGCTCGACGAGGCCGTACTCCCAATCGAGATAGGCCTGCATCGCCTTTTCCGCGACGCCGGTGCCTTCATAGGGTCGCCGGTAGCGGTGCGCGGGATCGGGCCGGGGCACGATGCGCGGTGGTCCGACTTCGAGCCGGCCGTCATAGCCGCCCCCGAGCACATAGACCTCCCAGCCCATCTGCGCGAGCCAGGACGCCGTCATGTCGGCGCGGATGTTCTTGTCGTCGCTCAGCACGATGCGCGCGCCGCGCACGGGAGCGGCCATGTCGATTTCCTGCACCAGCTGACCGCCGGCATAGTGGCGGAAGCCGGCAAGGTGACCGGCCGTGTATTCCTCGGCATCGCGCACATCGAAGCGATACAGCGTACGGTGTGCGTCCTCGTCCAGCGCAGCGAGTTCATCGATCCCGATGTGACGGACGCCGGCGCGATAGGCGACGTCGCGCGCATTGTCGCCTGCGCCCTCGAACGGACCGATGCCGCCGCGCTTGCCGGCGCCGTGCTCGAGATCGTGCTTCGCCAGCGTCCAGCCGATCGTGCCGTTGCGCAGCGCCCGCACCTTGTTGGGCAGTCCGGCATTGATCAGCGACTGCGTGCCGATGATCGAGCGGGTGCGGCCGGCGCAGTTGACGATGATGGTGGTGTCGGGATCCGGCGCCGCGCCGCCGGCGCACAGCACCAGCTCGGCGCCGGGCACGCTGATCGAGCCCGGGATGTTCATGGTGGCATATTCGTCGAAGCGGCGGACATCGAGGATCGCGATGTTGGCCTTGTCCGAGATCAGCGCGGCGACCTCGTCGGCACTCAGCGACGGCGTGTGCCTGCGCGACTCGACCAGCTCGCCGAACGCCTTGGCGTAGGAATTGACGTCCTCGAACACCTCGTAACCGGCCGCCTTCCAGCCCTGCAAGCCACCGGCGAGCGCGGCCACATTGCCATGGCCCAGCGCCATCAACTGCTCCGCGGCGGCAGCGACCAGCCCCTCGCCATTGTCATAAAGGACGATCGGCACGTCCTTGCGCGGCAATCGCAGCTCGGCTTCCAGCGCGATCCGGCCGGCCGCCATGTTGGCGGCAAACAGCGGATGGCCGGTGGCGAATTCCGCCTCATGCCTGACGTCGAGCAGCGCGATCTCCCGGCGCAGCAGCAGCGTTGCGCGGATGTCCTGGGGCGTGACGGAAGCAAGTGTCATGGAATGCTGGCCTGACAGAAGAAAACGGCAGGCTTGCTCTAGGCCGAAATCACGTCTCGTCAATAGCTTTAACCGGCCCGCAACCCCGATCTTCACGAGCGGGGGTCCGGGGAACGAAAGCCCGCCATCCCGCTTTGCTCAACCGGGATGCACTTGCTACGTTCCCAATCGGCCCCGTTGGCGCCCGATCAGGCCTTCCGGACAAGAGAAGGTAGCGGGGCCAGCCTGAAGTTCTGGGAGGATGACCATGAGATCCGTCGGAAATGAACCCTTGTCGCGTCACGCCCTCGCCTTCGTGCTGGCCGGCGGACGCGGCAGCAGACTTCAGGAGCTCACCGACAAACGCGCCAAGCCCGCGGTCTATTTCGGCGGCAAGTCGCGCATCATCGATTTCGCGCTATCCAATGCGGTGAATTCAGGCATCCGCCGCATCGCGGTGGCGACCCAGTACAAGGCGCACAGCCTGATCCGACATCTGCAAGGCGGCTGGAACTTCTTCCGGCCGGAGCGAAACGAGAGTTTCGACATCCTGCCCGCAAGCCAGCGCGTCTCCGAAACGATGTGGTATGTCGGCACGGCCGACGCGGTCTACCAGAACATCGACATCCTCGAAGCGCACGGCACCAAGTACATCCTGGTGCTCGCCGGCGACCACGTCTACAAGATGGATTACGAAATCATGCTGAAGCAGCATGTCGAAAGCGGCGCCGATGTCACAGTCGGCTGCCTTGAAATGCCGCGCGCGGAATCCTCTGCCTTCGGCATCATGCATATCGACGAGACCGGCCTGATCCAGTCCTTCCTGGAGAAGCCGGCCGATCCGCCGCCGATGCCCGGCAAGCCCGACAAGTCGCTGGCCAGCATGGGCATCTATGTCTTCAATTCGGAATTCCTGTTCGACGAGTTGCGCCGCGATGCCGTTGACCCGAACTCGGCCCACGATTTCGGCAAGGACATCATCCCCTATATCGTGAAGCACGGCCGGGCGATCGCGCATCAGTTCAACGATTCCTGCGTCCGCTCCGGCGACGATCCCCGCTCCTACTGGCGCGATGCCGGCACCGTCGATGCCTACTGGGGCGCCAATATCGATCTCACCGACGTGGTGCCCGAGCTCGACCTCTACGATCGATCATGGCCGATCTGGACCTATGCCGAGATCACCCCGCCTGCCAAGTTCGTGCATGACGAGGACGGACGGCGCGGCCAGGCGGTGACCTCGCTTGTCTCCGGCGCCTGCATCATCTCAGGCGCGTCGCTGCGCCGCTCCCTGCTGTTCACCGGCGTGCACGTCAATTCCTACGCCAACATCGAGAATGCGGTGATCATGCCCTATGTCAATGTCGGACGCGGAGCACGGCTCCGAAACGTCGTGATCGATCGCGGGGTGAGGATTCCGGAAGGGCTCGTGGTCGGCGAGGATCCCGAATTCGACGGCAAGCGCTTCCGCACCACCGAGAACGGCATCACGCTGATCACGCAGTCGATGATCGACAGGCTGGGGACATGACGCCCATCCGCGTCCTCGCAGTCGCCTCTGAAGTCTACCCGATCGTCAAGACCGGCGGCCTCGCCGACGTGGTCGGCGCGCTGCCGGCGGCGCTGAAGCAGCACGGCGTCACGACGCGGACGCTGGTGCCCGGCTATCCCGACGTGCTCAAGGCGCTGGCTTCGGCGGAGACGCTGCTACACTGGCCGGAATTCTACGGCGGGCCGATCCGCGTGCTGGGCGGCACGCATGATGGCCTCGATCTGTTCGCGCTCGACGCGCCGCATCTCTATGCGCGGCCCGGCAATCCCTATGTCGGCCCGGACGGACGCGACTGGCCGGACAACGGCATCCGCTTTGCCGCGCTGTCGCGGATGGCGGCGGAGATCGGCCAGGGCGCGATCACCTCCTTCGTCCCCGACATCGTGCATGCGCATGACTGGCAGGCGGGCCTCGCACCCGCCCTCCTGCATTATGCCGGGCAACCGCGGCCCGGCACGGTGATGACCGTGCACAACCTCGCCTATCAGGGCCAGTTCTCGCCGGACATGCTTGCCGCGTTCGGCCTGCCAGGCGAATCCTACGCGCTGCATGGCGTCGAATATTACGGCACCATCAGCCTGTTGAAGGCCGGCCTGCAATTCGCCGACCGCATCACCACGGTGTCGCCAACCTATGCGCGGGAGATTCAAAGCGACGAGGGCGGCATGGGGCTCGGCGGCCTCTTGCGCGAACGCGCCGACGTGCTGAGCGGCATCCTCAACGGCATCGACATATCGGTGTGGAATCCGGCCACCGATCCCGACATCGCGGCGCGCTTCAGCGCCGAGCAGCCGGCGGATCGCGCGGTGAACAAGGCGGCGCTGCAGCGGCGCTTCGGGCTTGATCCAATGCCGGATGCGATGCTGCTCGGCGTCATCAGCCGGCTGTCATGGCAGAAGGGCCTCGACCTGCTGCTCGAGAACATTCCGACGCTGCTCGGCGAAGGCATTCAGCTTGCGCTGCTCGGCAGCGGCGATCGCGACCTGCAGGACCGCTACGCCGCGCTGGCGCGCGACAATCCCGGACGGATCGCGGTCGTGATCGGCTACGACGAGGCGCTGGCGCATCTGATCCAGGCCGGCGCGGACGCGCTCGCGGTGCCGTCGCGCTTCGAGCCGTGCGGCCTCACCCAGCTGTGCGCGCTGCGCTATGGTGCGGTCCCTGTTGTCGCCAATGTCGGCGGTCTTGCCGACACCGTGCTCGACTTCGACGAAGTCGCGATCACCGGCGATGCGCCGACCGGCGTCAAGTTCGCACCCGTCACTTCGGATGCGCTCGCCCATAGCTTGCGCAAGGCAAACCTGCTGTTCAACGACAAGGTGACGTGGCGCTGGCTGCAGCAGGCCGGCATGGCCACCGATGTCTCCTGGCACAATCGCGCCGGCCGCTACGCCGCGCTCTATCGCGAGCTCGCGACGACGCGGCGCTAAGCCGCCGCGATCAGTTCAGCAGATCGCAGGACGCGATGCGGTTGATGTCGGCGAGGCGCCGGTCGGGATTTCCCTTGAGATCAAGGCTTGCGACGAGATCGAGCAGCCGGCCATAGGCGCGGTCGGCGACCGCGACGGGCAGCGGCTCCTCGTCGAAGGTCTCGACGTAGTTGCCGACGAGTCCGCTCAGCAGCCGGCAAACGCCGCGTTGCTCCGGGTCGTCCTTGCTCAGAATCTCGAGCTTTTGCTGGAAGGTCCTGAAGGTTCGCAGCCCATGGGGCTGTTGCGAAAGCCAATTGTGCAAATCAGGATACAGATCGGTCATATCAGCCTCTTCAAAATGGAGAAGAAGCTACCGGCTTATACAGCCGATCATGGTTCCGCGCCATCGCGATTTTTGCATGCTTCCCCTGCCCTGCCGCGCAGGCCGTGTCATTGGACTGGCATGTCCTGCGACTAGAGTCGCGCGAGCGCCGGCAAAATCCTGTAGCGCGCGATCTCGTGCGGATAGTCGCCGCGATTGGCGAGCAGCACGATGCCGAGCCTGCGCGCCGGCACCAGCCCGACATAGGCTGAGGCGTTATTGAGACCGCCCGGCTTGTCGATCACGGTGACGCCGTCCAGCCGCACATGCTCCCACGCCATCGCTTGGCCGAACTTTTCGTCGACGCGAAAACTCTCCCGCTCGGTCATCTGCAAGGCCGCGCGCAATTCCGGATCGATCACCGCGCCGTCGAGGCAGGCGCCCAGCAATATGCCGAGATCGCGCGCCGATGAGAATATCTGGCCGGTGCCTGGAAAATCGTAATAGCGCTGCTGATTGCCCGGCGGACCGATCGCCGTGCCGTCGTGGGAGTAGCCCTGAACCACACGCTGCATCATCTCGGGCGCCATCCTCGCGCGGTTGTCCTCGCTGCGGTCCGGAACGAAGGTCGACGTCATGCCGAGCGGCTTGAGGATTCGGCTCCCGATCAACATCGCGATCGGCATCTCATAACGCCGCTCCAGCACCAGTTGCAGCAGGACATAGCCGGCATGGCTGTAGATGCGCTGCTTGCCCGGCCGCTCGCCTGCCTGCGGCGTCCATGCATTGAGCATCGCGATGAACTGATCACGGCTGAAGGTCCCGACCGGCCATGGCGGATGATCGGTCGGCAGCAGCAGCCCCGACGTATGATTGACGAGCTCGCCGATGGTGACGCGGCTGACGTAGTTGCCGTTGAGCTCGGGCAGATACTTGCCGACCGGATCGTCCAGCCGCAATTCGCCGCGCTCCGTGCCGAGCGCGACCAGCGTCGCCTCGAACAGCTTGCGCAACGAGGCGAGATTGAACAGCGTGTCCGGGGTGACCGGCCGCTTCGCTGAGTTATCAGCGAAACCGTAGTTGAAGAACGCGACCCGGCCCCCGGCATAGACCGCCGCGGCGAGGCCGCCCGGGTCGGTCGCGGTCGCGGTCGGCGCGAGTTCCGTCGTGACGATGTCCCTGATCTGCGCGTCCATGTCGGAATCCGCGCGCGCTACCCCAAGCACGCTACCAGCGACCACGAACAGGACGGCCGCGATCCGGACGGTGAGCCATTGTCTCATGAAGAACGAAATCGGCACGATGTTGCGATGCGACCTGCAGACAATCTGTTCACCATCGAGAGATGGCGACATCACGATCCTAGCGGTGGAACCCAAGCGTCCGAATTCACGATTGCGCGTCTTGCGCCGTTACCCGCCCGGCTGGGGACGGGGCGGCCCGATCGCTGTTCCGGTGGTCACTTCCGGAAGCCGCGATCGCGACCGCCCTCCCACTCCAGCCACGGTGCGGGAACTGCAATCGAACTAAAAAATGCGGGACGTTTGAAAATGACGGGAGTGGGCTTCGACGAAACGGCAAGATCGGCGCTTGCCGATCGGGCCAAGGATATTTCTGACTTCGTCACATTCCGCTCCCAACCGGGGACGTTTCTTCCTAGCAACAATTCGTCAATCGAAGGTTGCATAAGCTGGTTGGATTCGATTTTCAAGACACAGTCGTCCGCGACGTTTTGTCCTGTTCCAGATGCGGGATACGCGCGATGCCTCGTTAAACATCGATTAACCATCGATGCGCGGCGCGACACCTATGTGGCGCGCGAGCGGACGATCGACCGGGGCAACGACGCCAACAGCAGCACGAGGCAGACGCACAGCAGCACGATGTCCTTGAACAGGAACTCGCCGGCCAGGTTCCAGGCCATCGGATCGGTCGACAGGCTCCATTTGACCACCCCGGGAGTCGTGAAGAAGAACGACCACGTCACCGCGAAGGTGATGACGCCCATCATCGCGCCGATCGCTGAGAGAAGCGGGCTGAACGCGCCGGCGGCGAGCAGCGCCGCGATGCCGAATTCGGTGACGCCGAGCACGTAGGCCTCGCCGCGGAGGCCGAACACCGACAGCCACGAGATGAACGGGCTGTTGCTGATGAACTGCGCGATGCCTTGCGCCGATTGCAGCGTGAACTTCTGCATGCCGAACGACACGAAGATCACGACCATAACCCAGCGCAGGATCGCGAGCGCACGATAAGACCCCTCGCCTTGTTCGGCGATGTTGAACGACAGATTCATGTGGATGTTTCTTCCCTCGCTGCGATGTCATCATCAGCCGCTGATGCGGCGTTCGTGGCAGAACTACGCCGCGCGCCGCGCGTTCGTTACGCGCGGGACAGCGTCTCGGCCTTCACGATGATGTGCAGATGAGATGAGGAATAATCGCTGCGAGAGATGTCTTCGGCGCGCAGCCGCAGAGCGCGCCGCGTCGGTCTCACGCGCGCTGACGCAGCGGCCGGGCGGCGTCCTTTGCCGGCACCGGCATGGTGAAACCGTACAGGAAGAGATCCACCACCATGTCGGCGAACTCCCCTGGATCGATCCCGCCCTTCGGATCGTACCAGGTGTGGCTGAAGTTCAGGATGCCGAACAGCATCATGCTGTAGATCTTCTTGGTCCGCTTGACGATCTTGCCTTCCTTGTCGAGTTTGACCAAGAGATCCGAGACCGTGTCGACCAGCTGGCGCTCCAGCGCCTTGATCGCATCCTGCTCGGTCTCGCCGAGGAACGAGAGGTCGTTGAGGATCACGCGCTGCTCGTCGCTCGAACGCGCATTCAGCGCGACGATGGCCTGGATCGCGGCGCGGAACTGCTCCAGCGTCGTCGCCTTTGCGGCCATCGCGGCCTCGACGTCCGCGATCATCTCGCGGATATGGGCGTCGAGAATCGCGAACAGGATCGCTTCCTTGGAGTCGAAATAATGGTACAGCGCACCGCGCGACAGCTTGCAGGCATCCGCAAGGTCGGCGATCGAGGCACGCATATAGCCCTGCCGCGCGAACAGGCCGCAGGCGGTGGTGAGAATGTTCCGCTGAATCTCGTCGTAATTCTCTGAGCGCGTCCGCGCCATTGCCGTCTCTCTCATGCACCATCGGCGCCGCCGGAATCGGGCGACTGCCGTCTCTCTATACTACCGCCGCCGCACGCTCTCCTCCCCTTTGCGGGCACCATCCACCAGAACTCTTCGATCGCCCTTGATGACGCGACCTGCGTCAAAAAATAATTTGAACGACCGGTCGGATTATATTAGACTGCCTCCCATCAAGCAAGCGGATTGCGCACGCCGGGAGCAACCCGGCGGCATCGCGGGAGGTTGCGCGTGGATTCTCAGAGGATCGATGCTGTCGTGATCGGAGCCGGTGCCGGCGGGCTGTGTGCCGCGGCGCGTCTCGCCCATGGCGGGCTGCATACGCTCGTCGTCGACGACAAGGACCGGCTCGGCGGGCGCGCCTCGACCGAGGAGATCGACGGATTCAAGGTCAATATCGGGGCGATCGCGATCGAGTTCGGTGGCGTGTTCGAGGAAACCTTCCACACCGTCGGCGCCCCGCTCGACATCCGCGCGCCGGAGCCCGCGAGCTCGTTCTTCATCGACGGTAAGGTGATCGATGTCGGCCGCGGCGGCTGGTCTCTGCTGCTCGGGCAACTGACCAAGCAGGCCTCGCGCATCCTGGAGAAATTCGCCGACGCCCGCTCCGGCAACCTGCCCGACGGGCGGCAATCGACCGAGGACTGGCTGAAGGGCTACACCAGCAACGCCACCGTGCACGCGCTGTTTCGCAATCTTTGCGCGGCGATCTTCGCCTGCAACGCCGCCGAGCTACCGGCCCGCGCCTTCCTCACCTATTTCACCAGCAAGGGCGCCTTCAAGAAATTCGGCTTCTGCCCGCAGGGCACGATCGGGGTCTGGAACAGCCTGGGCAGCGCGATCAGGCGCAACGGCGACATCTGGCTGGAAACGCCGGCGACCACGATCCACACATCAGACGGCCGCGTCGAAGGCGTCACCGTTCTGCGCAATGGTGAACTGGTGCGGATCGACACCGATCTCGTCATCAGCAATGCCGGGCCAAAGGCCACCGTCGCGCTCGCCGGCAGCGAGGCGTTCCCGGCGGATTATATCGCCAGGGTGAAGAACGACCTTCGCCCGGCCGCCAACATCGTCATCAATGTCGCGAGCCGCGAGCCGCTGATCAGTCATCCCGGCATCGTCACCTTCGGCAAGACGCGTCGGCTCTGCAACATGGCCAACCTCTCTGCCACCTGTCCGGAATTGGCGCCGCCCGGCTGGCACCTCTATGTCGCCTATGCCGTGCCGGTGCCCGCCCTCGGTGACTTTGACTCCGATGCAGAAGTCCAGCTCGCGCTCGAGGATCTGCGCGAGCAGTTCGCGAATTTCGACCAGGCCAAAATCCTCTCGATCCGGGTGATGCGCGACGACTGGCCGGCACAACGCAGCTGCGCCGGCTACGATTTGCCGCGCGAGACCGGTATCGGTGGCCTGTGGTGCGTCGGCGACGCGGTGAAGCAATATGGCAATGGCGGCACGCAAGCCTGCGCCGAGACCGCCAAGATCGTGACCGATGCGATCCTCGCCGCGCGCCCGCGCTTATCGGCAGGCCGGGTCTGAGCGCGATGCCGACGACCATCCCGCATCCGATGCCGCAAGCAGCGCCGCAGGCCGCGCCGACGCAGGATGGCTTGCTTGAATTCCGCAACATCCGGATCGTCTACGACAATGCGATCGAGCCGATACGCGACGTCTCGATCGCGGTGCCCGAGGGCAACATCGTCGCCCTGCTCGGCTCCAACGGGGCCGGCAAATCGACGCTGCTGAAGGCGATGTCCGGCATCCTCTATACTGAGGAAGGCGTGATCGAGAACGGCAGCATCCGCTTCCGCAACGACGAAGTGCATCGCCTTGCGCCGGACGAACTGGTCCGCCGCGGCATCGTGCAGGTGCCGGAGGGGCGCCGCGTGTTCGCGGCACTGACCATCGACGAGAACCTGCAAATGGGCGGCTACACCAGGACCAGCGCCGAGGCGCGCGAGCGCCGCGACAAGGTGTTTGCCCTGTTTCCGCGCCTATATGAGCGGCGCGACCAGATCGCCGGCTACATGTCCGGCGGCGAGCAGCAGATGCTCGCGATCGGCCGCGCGTTGATGACCGATCCCGTGCTGCTGGCGCTCGACGAGCCGTCGCTCGGCCTCGCGCCGCTGATCATCGACCGCATCTATGAGGTGATCGTCCGGCTGCGCGACGAACTGAAGATGACGGTGCTGCTGGTCGAGCAGAACGCGCAGCGCGCACTCGACATCGCCGACTATGGCTACATCCTGGAGACCGGCCGCGTGGTGCTCGACGGCACGGCAGCGAGGCTCACCGCCAATGAGGACGTCCAGGAATTCTATCTCGGCGTCTCCTCCGCCGGCCGCAAGAGCCTGCGCGACGTCAAGCATTACAAGCGCCGCAAGCGGTGGCTGTCGTGACGGCGCTGCTCACAGTCGAGAATCTGTCAAAGCGCTTCGGCGGCCTGCAGGCGGTCGCCGATGTCAGCCTGCGCGTCGCGCCCGGCGAGATCTGCAGCGTGATCGGCCCGAACGGCGCCGGCAAGACCACGCTGTTCAACATGATCTCGGGCGTGCTGCGGCCGAGCGGCGGCCGGATCGGCTTCGACGGCATCGACCTCTCGACGATCTCGCCGTGGAAATTCGCCGCCGTCGGTATCGGCCGCACCTTCCAGAATCTCGCGCTGTTCAAGCACGGCACCGTGGTCGAGAACATCCTGACCGGCCGCCACACCCACCTCCGCTCGACCGTGCTCGATGCGGTGTGGTTCTACGGGCGTACCCGCAAGGAGGAAATCGCGGCACGGCAGCGCGTCGAGCACATCATCGAATTTCTCGAGATCGAGCATATCAGGGACGCCGTGGTCGGCACGCTGTCCTACGGCCAGCAAAAGCGCGTCGAGCTCGCCCGCGCGCTCGCCTGCGAGCCGAAGCTGTTGCTGCTCGACGAGATGGTCTCCGGCATGAACCAGGAGGAGACCGAGGACATCGCGCGCTTCGTGCTCGACATCCGCGACGAGCTCGGCATCACCGTCGTGATGATCGAGCACGAGATGCGCATCGTGATGGACATCTCTGACCGCGTCCATGTGCTGAATTTCGGCCGCAAGATCGCCGAAGGCACACCCGGTGAGATCAGGCGCGATCCGGCAGTCGCGGAAGCCTATCTCGGCGGCCAGCGCACTGGAGCGATGGCAAAGGCGGGCGCGTGATGTCGACGCTGGATAGCCTGCGCACCGCTCATCCGCCGCTGCAAGCGAGCGCGCCGCGCAACCCGCCAGTAACCGGCGCCGACGCGTTCCAAACCGCGCTTGCGGATGCCGCCATCACCATCCCGCAATTGCTACGGCAGCGCGCCGCCATGCATGGCGAGGCGCTGGCGCTGCGCGACAAGGATTACGGCATCTGGAATCCCTATTCCTGGCGGCACTATTACGACACCGCGCGCGCGGTGGCGCTCGGCCTGCTCTCGCTCGGCATCAAGCCGGGCGACCGAATCGCCATCGCCGGCGAGAACACGCCGGAATGGTTTTACGCCGATCTTGGTGCGCAGATGATCGGCGCGGTTGCGGTCGGCATCTATCCGACCAATCCCTGGGTCGAGCTGCAATATATCGTCAAGCATTCGGGCGCCCGCATCGTCGTCACCGGCGACCAGGAGCAGACCGACAAGGTGCTCGACGCGATGGCCAATAATGGCGGCCTGCCGGACCTCGAGGCCATCGTCTGCGTCGACATGAAGGGCCTGCGGCATTACCGGCAATCGGAGCTGATGTCGTTCGCCGCATTGTGCGAGCGCGGCAAGGCCTACGCCCAGCAGAACCCGGAGGCCGACGCGACGCTCGACCGCCTGATCAATCAACGTGCACCCGACGACGTCTGCATCCTCGTCTATACCTCGGGCACGACAGGTCCGCCCAAGGGCGCGATGCTGACCCATCGCAATCTCGTCTACGCCGCCTATGCCTACGCCAGGACCGTCGGCATTGCCGACAAGCCGTTCGAGGCGGTGAGCTACCTGCCGCTGTGCCACGTCGCCGAGCGCTGCTACGGCACCGTGACCCATCTGGTGCTCGGCGGCACCGTCTCCTTTGCCGAATCGATCGACACCGTCGCGATCAACATCCGCGAGATCGCACCGACCTTCTTCGTCGGCGTGCCGCGCATCTATGAGAAGCTGCAGCAGGGCTTTCTGTTCCGCCTCGGCGAGAGCGGCCGCCTGCGCCAGAGCTTCACCAGGGCCTGCCTCGCCTGGGGCCGCACGCTGTCCGACCGTCGGCAGGCCGGCAAGGCCAATGTGCTCGATCGCGCCGCCTATGGGCTGCTCTATCTCCTGATGTTCCGCAATTTGCAGCGCCATCTCGGCTTCGCCTATAGCCGGCACCGGCTCTGCGCCGGCGCCTCGATCTCGCCGGAGACGCTGCGTTTCTTCGACATCATCGGCCGTCCGGTGTCGCAAGGCTATGGCCTCACCGAGAGTGGCGGCGTCGCCTTCATCCAGACCGCAAGCCATCATCGGATCGGCGGCTGCGGCGTGCCACTGCCCCAGACCGAATGGAAGTGCGACACCGACGGCGAGATCCTGCTGCGCAACCCCGGCGTCTTCAAGGGCTACTTCCTCGACGAAAGGGCCTCGACCGCCTCGCTGGAGCCCGGCGGCTGGCTGCGCACCGGCGACATCATCGATGTGCTCGACAATGGCGAGATCGCCGTGGTCGACCGCAAGAAGGCGATCATCATCACCGCCGGCGGCAAGAACATCGCGCCGTCCGAGATCGAGAACGCACTGAAGGATTCCGAGTTCATCAAGGAAGCGATCGTGGTCGGCGAAGCCAAGAAGTATCTCGGCGCCATCATCCAGGTCGACTACGACAATGTCGGCCGATGGGCGCGCGACCGAGCGCTCGCCTACACCAACTACAAATCGCTGTCGCAGCTTCCCGAAGTGAATGAGCTGGTCGAGCGCGTCGTCAACGAGACCAACAAGCGGTTCGCCCGGGTCGAGAACATCAGGCGGTTCGCCATCCTGGAAAAGGAGCTCGACCATGACGACGGCGAGCTGACCGCCACCCAGAAGGTACGCCGCGCCATGATCGAGAAGAAGTTCGCCCGCGAGCTCGCCATCATCTACCGGGCGGAGGGCTGAATGCAGTATCTCATCCAGCTGCTGATCTCGGGGCTCGCGATCGGCGCGATCTACGGGCTGATCGCGATGGGCTTTGCGGTGATCTACAAGTCCACCGGGCTGGTCAATTTCGCACAGGGCGAGATGACCATGATCACCGCCTATATCGCCTGGACGATCTCGACCACGGTCAGCGGCAATGTGTTCGTCGTCGCGGTGGGTGCGATTCTTGCCGCTGTCCTGCTCGGCCTGATCATCGAGCGCCTCGTGATGCGGCCGATGCTGGGCGAGCCGGTATTCGCAACCGTGATGGTCACGATCGGGCTCGCCGTGATCCTGCGCTCCGCCATCAACTTCATCTGGGACGCCTATCCACACGGCCTCGATATCGGCATGGGCCGCGGCATCGTGCATCTCGGCGGCATCGGCGTGCGTACCGGGCAGATTGCCGTCATCGCGACGCTGCTTCTGCTGCTCGCCGCGATCTGGGCGTTCTTCCGTTACAGCAAGGTCGGGGTTGCGATGCGCGCGGTCGCGGCCGACGACCGCACCGCGCTATTGATGGGCATCAGCGCAACAAGAGTTCATGCGCTGGCCTGGGCCGCGTCTTCAGTGATCGCCGGCATCGGCGGCGTGTTCTTCGCGCTGTCCTACGACCTGTCGCCGGCGATGTTCCAGCTCGGGCTGAAGGCGTTTCCGGCCACCATCCTCGGCGGCCTCGACGCCGTGCTCGGCTCCGGCCTCGGCGGCCTCCTGATCGGCATCACCGAGAACCTTGCCGGCGGCTATATCGGCTCCGGCATGAAGGAGGTCGCGGGCTTTGCCATGATCATCATCGTGCTGATGATCCGGCCGTTCGGCATCTTCGGCGAACGCGACATCGAGAGGGTGTGATGCGCACCGGCGATTACAAGCAGAGCTATGGCGAGCTGGTTGCGCTGATCGATTCCCCGCCAGTGTGGCTATGGTCAGCGGTGTTGCTGCTGGCGCTGATCGCAGCGCCTTACGTTCTGAATTCCTACGCCCTGTCGTTCCTGATGATCATCCTGATCACGGTGACCGGCGCACTCGGGCTCAACATCCTGACCGGCTACACCGGTCTGATCTCGCTCGGCCATGTCGGTTTCCTCGTCACCGGCGCCTATGCCTACGCGGTGCTGGTCTCGAAATATCACATGCCGCCGCTGGTCGGCTTCCTCGGCGCCGGCGTGGTGCCGGCGCTGGCGAGCCTGATCGTCGGTGCGCCGTCGCTTCGGCTCAAGGGACTTTACCTCGCTATCACCACGCTCGCCTTCTCCTTCATCATCAACACCGTGATCCTGGAGATGCGCTGGCTCACCAACGGCGCACGCGGCATTCAGGTGCAGCGGCCCGAGATCCTCGGCATCAGCTTCGACGGCGACGCGGCCTTCACCTATCTCTGCCTCGGCATCGCGGCGCTGACGCTGTTCGCCACCCTCAACATCCGCCGCAGCCGGGTCGGCCGCGCCTTTGTCGCGATCAGGGACAACGACACGGCGGCGCGCGTCATGGGCATCAACCTGCATGCCTACAAGCTGTTCGCCTTCGTTACCTCGGCGTTCATCACGGGCATCGCCGGCGCGCTGTACGGCATCTATCTCTCCTTCGTCAGCGTCGAGGGCTTTCCGTTCCTGCTCTCGATCGAGGCGCTGGCGATCCTGATCGTCGGTGGACTCGGCTCCGCGCTCGGCGCGGTGCTCGGCACCACCCTGATCGTGCTGCTGCCGGAGGCGACACGGATCGTCTTCAGCCTGTTCAGCGCGCAGATGGACGCGACCTTCACGACCGGCGCGCAGGAGCTGAAGAGCATGCTCTACGGCCTCGTCATCATCCTGTTCCTGCGCTTCCAGCCGAGGGGGCTGGTCGGCGCCTGGCACGACATCAGGCGGGCCTGGGTGCACTGGCCGCTGCGCTACTAACAAAAAAAGACGCAACACCATGAGGAGGAGACAATGATCAAACACCTGGCGGCGGCTACGCTGCTGCTTTCCGCGGCCTGTCTTGCAATCGGCCCCGCTGCTGCCGCCGATCCCGGGATCACCGACAGCGAGATCCTGATCGGCGACGTCGAGCCCTTGACCGGCCCGCCCGCGCTGCTGGGCGTCGCCGCCTCGATCGGCCACAAGATCGCGATCGCCGAAGCCAACGCCGCCGGCGGCATCAACGGCCGCAAGATCAAATATGTGCTGGAGGACGACGGCTACGTTACCGCGCGCACCATCCAGGGCGTCAAGAAGGTGATCGACGTCGACAAGGTGTTTGCGATGCTCGGCATCTCCGGTTCGGGCCAGTCGATTGCTGTGATGCCGGTGCTCGAGAAGTCCGGTATCCCGACCGTGATCGACGTCGCGCCGGTCAAATTCCTGTGGGAGCCGCCGCGCAAGAACGTGTTCGTGGTCGGGCAATCCTACGAGGAAGGCATCATCCACCTCGTCAACTTCCTCGCCGACAAGAACCCCGGCAAGAAATGGGGCCTGATCACCCAGGACGACGATTACGGCATCACCGTGCGCGACGGCTTCGATTCCGTGGTCAAGGGCAAGAAGCTGAACGTCGTCTACAGCGGCAACTACAAGAAAGGCCAGCAGGACTTCTCGTCCGACATGCTGCAGCTGAAGGATTCCGGCGCCGAGGTATTTTTGGCCGGCGGCATCATCGCCGAGAACATCGCGATGACAAAAGAGCTCGAGAAATTGAACATCAAGCCAGTGACCGGCATCTTCTGGCCCGGCCGCATCGAGCCGGTGCTGAAGCTGATGGGCCCGGCGGGCGACGGCATCTACGCGGTCGACTATGTCGAGCCGTTCGCCGGCGAGGCGGGCAAGGCGTTCCTCGAGAAGGCCAAGCCGCTGGTGTCGGAGGCCGAGTTCAAGGGCATCAACCGCTACACCATGACCGGCTATGCCGCCGCGAAGGTCTTGATCGCGGCGATCGAGCGCTGCGGCAAGCAGCCAACCTGGGCCTGCACCATCTCGGAACTGGAGAAGACCAAGAATGTCGAGACCGGCGTGATGGCGCCGATCAGCTTCGGTCCCGGCGTCCGCTTCTCCAACCAGAAGCTGCAGATCATGCAGGCCGATGCCGAGACGCTCAGCTTCAAGCCGGTGAAATAGAGAGATGAAGGTCCTGATCGTCTTTGCCCATCAGGAGGCGCAGTCGTTCAACGCTGCACTGCTGGCGCGGTCGGTGGCGGAACTGACCGCGCTCGGGCACACGGTCAGGATCTCCGATCTCTACGCCATGCGGTTCAACCCGGTGGCGACCGCCGAAGACTTTGGCGCGCGGCGGTTTCCCGACCGGCTGCAATATGACCGTGAGCAGAAATACAACCTGCAGCACGGGGCGCTCAGCGGCGATATTGCCGCCGAGATCGAGAAGCTGCTGTGGTGCGACCTCTTGATCCTGCAGTTTCCGCTGTGGTGGTTCTCGGTCCCCGCCATCATGAAAGGCTGGATCGACCGCGTGTTCGTCAACGGCGCAATTTACGGCAGCGGCCGCCGCTACGACACCGGCGGCCTCAACGGCCGCCGCGCCATGGTCGTGACCTCGACCGCCGCCTATCCCGGCATGTGCGCGCCCGACGGGCTGGTCGGCGCGCTCGATGTGGTGCTGTGGCCGATCCAGAACGGCATGCTCGCCTATGCCGGCTGCAAGGTGCTGCCGCCGTTCGTGTCGTATTCAGTGAACTTCGTCGACGAGGCCACGCGGCACCGCTATCTCGACGCCTATGCCAAACGGCTGCGGCAGCTTGAGACCACCGAGCCGCTGTTCTTCCACCCGCTTGCGGATTTTGGCGAGGACTGGCGGCTGAAGCCGGGCATTGCGGCGCAGACTGTCGGCCAGGGCGCTCGTGCCCAGAAATGACATGCCCCGGACGTAGGTCTGCTCCCTCGCCCCGTTCTTACGGGGAGAGGGTCGGGGTGAGGGGCCGCATCCGCAGACGCGCTGCCAGAAACGCTCGTGGAGACTCCCCCTCACCCGGATCGCATCTCACGATGCGATCCGACCTCTCCCCGCAAGCGGGGCGAGGTAAGAAAGAGCGCCGGCGTCACATCCTTTTCGCCACTTCCTCCAGCATGACCTCCGTCGCGCCGCCGCCGATCGTCAGCACCCGCGCGTCGCGCACCATGCGCTCGATCGGGGTGCCGCGCATGAAGCCTGAGCCGCCGTGCAGTTGCAGGCAGCCATGCACGACCTCGTGCAGCACCTCGGGCGACAGCGCCTTCACCATCGACACTTCGCGCAGGCAATCCTGCCCAGCCGCCGCGAGCTCGGCGGCCTGATAGGCCAGCGCCCGTGCCGCCGCCGCCTTCGCGGCAAGCTGGGCGAGCTTCAACCGCACGCCCTGCTGATTCCAGAGCGGGCCGCCGAATGCCTGCCGCGTCTTCACGTAATTCGTCGTCAACTCGATCGACTTGGCGGATTCGCCCGCGCAGATACCGCCGATGCAGATGCGCTCGTTCTGGAAGGTCTCCATGATGCCATAGAAGCCCTTGTTCTCCTCGCCGAGCAGGTTTTCCGCCGGCACGCGCACGTCCTGGAACGCGATCTCGGCGGTGTCCGAGCAGAGCCAGCCATGCTTGTCGAGCTTGGTCGCCGTGATGCCCGGCGTGTTGCGCTCGACGATGAACAGCGAGATGCCGCGGCTGCCCTTGGCGTGCGGGTCGGTGCGCGCGGCGACGATCAGGATATCGCCATAGACCGCGTTGGTGATGAACATCTTTGTGCCGTTGATCACCCAGAAATCGCCGTCGCGCCGCGCCCGCGTCTTGAGGCCGGCGACGTCGGAGCCCGCATCGGGCTCGGTCACCGCGATCGAGCAGACCGTCTCGCCGCGGATAATCGCCGGCAAATACTTCTGCTTCTGTTCCGGCGTACCGCGCAAGGAGATGTGCACCGCCGACATGTCGGTATGCACGAGGATCGACGAGGTGAAACCGCCGAAGCTGGAGCGCCCCAACTCCTCGGCGAATACCATCGAGGCCAGCGGCCCCATGTCGGTGCCGCCATGGTCGACCGCGTGGCGCATGCCGAGAAAGCCGAGCGCGCCCATGCGGCGATAGATCTCGCGCGGGATCTTGCCGTCGCGCTCCCACGCCTCGGCATGCGGCACCACTTCCTTCTCGACGAAGCGGCGCACCTGCTCGCGCAGCATGCGCAGCTCCTCGGGCAGATTGGGCTGCTCCGAAAAGTGGAACTCGGCCTCAGTGAGCTGGCGCGGATCCGACGTCATGACCTTCATTGTGGCGCCCTCTCATGGCCGATGTGAAGATGGTTGCGCAAAAAAGCTGCCAGCGATGCGGTCGCCTCGCGCGCCTGCGAAATCTCCGGGAACATCTGGAAGACGTGGATCATGCCGTCCCACACCTGGAGCTTGACGTCGACACCGGCAGCCTGCGCCCGGGCGGCCAGTTCCGTCGCATCGTCGCGCACGGTCTCGCGGTCGCCGACCTGCACCAGCAGCGGCGGCAGACGGGTGAGATCGGCATAAAGCGGCGAGGCCAGCGGATCGCGGACATTGCCGTCCTTGCCAAGGTAGTTCTTCGCCAGCGCCAGGATCATCGCGCGCTGGTGGATCGGATCGGCCTCGGCCCTGCTCTGATAGCTCGCGCCGCTCGCGGTGAGATCGGTCCAGGGCGACATCAGCGCGGCGGCGGCGGGCAGCGGCAAGCCACGGTCGCGCGCCGCCAGCATCGCGCACAGCACGAGATTGCCGCCGGCCGAATCCCCGGCGAAGGCGATATCCGCCGGATGCAGCCCCTGATCGCGCAGATATCGATAGGCAATCAGCGCATCCTCGAGTGCCGCGGGGAAACGATGCTCCGGGGCAAGCCGGTAATTGATCGAGAGCACGCGGTAGCCGGATGCATCGGCGATCCGTGCGGCCAGGTCGCGATGCGACGCGACCGAGCCGATACGGAAACCGCCGCCGTGAAAATAGAGGACCGCTTTGTCGCGCGGAGCATCCGACGGCACGAGCCATTCGCCGTCGACCCCGCCGGCGGAAACCGGCTCGCGCGTCACCGGCACCGAGCAGCCGGCAAAAGCCAAGTCCCAATCGCTGCGCATCTGCGCCACGGTCGTATCACGGGTCCAGCCGCGATAGATCGCGCGCAAGCGCTCGATTGCGCGATCGACCGGCGTGATTGCGATATCGTCGTCCGCGCTGTCCATTTCAGCCGCCGATGCCCATGCCGCCGGAAACGCCGAGCGTCTCGCCGGTGATATAGGCGGCCTGGTCGGAAGCCA
Organism: Bradyrhizobium australafricanum; assembly: GCF_020329495.1. Classification (NCBI taxonomy): domain Bacteria; kingdom Pseudomonadati; phylum Pseudomonadota; class Alphaproteobacteria; order Hyphomicrobiales; family Nitrobacteraceae; genus Bradyrhizobium; species Bradyrhizobium australafricanum. Next base: position 80,010 of record NZ_JAGKJL010000025.1, read on the forward strand.
GGAACAGCGCGGCAGCCGCGACCTCCTCCGGCTCGCCGAGGCGGCCGAGCAGCGTTGCACCGGTCATTGCCTGCAGGATCCTGTCGCCGCCCTTTGCCACGGCCTGCTCCAGCATCGGCGTGCGGATCGGTCCCGGCGCGATCGCGTTCGCGGTGATGCCATAGCGTGCATTCTCCCGCGCGATGCTCCGGGTAAACGAGATCACGCCGCCCTTGGCCGCGGAGTAGACCGCACCGCCCTTTGAGCCGAGCCGCGCCGCTTCCGAGGTGACGTTGATGATGCGGCCAAAGCGCGCCGCCTGCATCGCCGGCAACGCGGCGTGGGTGCAGGCCAAGACCGAGGTGAGATTGACCGCGATCAGCCGCGCCCAATCGTCCGCCGTGGTATCGGTGAAGAAGGCATGCTGATCGATGCCGGCATTGTTGACGACAATGTCGAACGGGCCGTCCTGCGCCATCGCAGCCTGCACCGCCGTAGCATCGCTGACGTCTAATCCTGCAACGCCGGCGCCGGTCTCGCGCGCCAGCTCCGAGGCCGCGGCGACATCGAGATCGGCGATCACAACCCTGGCGCCCGCGCCGGCAAAGCTGCGCGCGATCGCAGCACCGATGCCCCGCGCGCCGCCGGAGACGAAGGCGCGGCGGCCATCGAGACGTCCGAATGGCAAGCTCGCCACCTCAGCGCCCCGTGAAGACAGGCTTGCGCCGCTCGATCACCGCGGCGAGCCCTTCGCGTGCATCGGCCATCCCCGAGAGTTCGGCGACGGTGCGCGCCTCTTCCGACAGGCACTGTTCGATGCTGGTGCCGGTGCCGGCCCAGACCAGTCGCTTGGTCGCCGCCAGAGCCTTCGGCGCGCCGGCCGCAAGCTCGCGCGCCAGCGCGAGCGATGCCTCGGCGAGCTCGGCATCGGGCACGACCCTGGTGACGATACCCATCTGCAACGCCTCCGCCGCCGGGATCACCGGGTTGGTCAGGAGGATCGACATCGCGCGCCGCAAGCCGACCAGCCGCGACAGCGTAACGGAGACGCCGGCATCCGGCGCCATCGCCACCCGCGTCGCGCCGGCGAGGAATTTTGCGGACTCCGCCGCGATCACGATGTCGGAAGCGCAGACCAGACCGAAGCCACCGCCGCCCGCCGCAAAGCCCTGCACCGATGATATGACCGGCGCCTCCAGCCGCAGCAATCCGGTCACCGCATTCTGCAGATAGGCGGTGGCCTGGCGGATATAGTCCGGCAGCTTCTCGCCCTTGGAGGCAAAGGCGCGGACATCGCCACCGGCGCAGAAATTGGTACCCTCGCCGCTCAGCAGCACGACGCGCAAATCGGGATGACCATGACAGACCATGATGGCGTCGCACAGCGCGCGGAGCAGCTCGACGCTCATGCCGTTGGCCGCATCGGGGCGGTTGAGCCGCAGCCGCGCGATGCCGTCGGTGATGTCGAGCAGAACGGGGCCTTTGTCGATCATGGCGCGTTTTCCTCTAGACCAGGAACGAAAGCGTGTAGATCGCCTTGTCGTTGTTGACGAGGATGACCTTCTTGCTGGCCATCCGCAATTCGCCATCGACATGGCGCAGCCGGTATTCATTGCGCGCCGCCCACAGCGTGTCGTCGCGCAGGCTCGATTCGAAAATGAGACTGTTGCTGGCGACCGCGATGTCGCCATCGTCAGGCTGCTCGTCCATCAATTCGATGTTGGAGATCAGCCGGCGCAAATTCGACTGCGGCGTCTGGGTGAAGTGCTTGCCGGTCATCAGCTGCCGGACCCGCAGCGCGATCCGCGAGCGGTTGTCGTAGATGATCGACATCTGCCGTTCCGGGTCGATGTCGGCGCCGTTGGCCGGCACCCAATAGACGCCGTCGTCGGTCCAGAGCTTTTCCCAGGCCTCGTATTGATGCTCGTCCTGCAGCCGCGCCTCGCGATAGAGGAAGGCGGTGATGGCGCTCATCAACGTGGCGCTGCTCTCGCGCGACAGCATCAGCTAGGCTCCATCAACTTGCGATAATGGGTCCAGATGCCGCGCGACGGCACCTCGTCGGTGACGTGGCCGACCGTGAAGCCGAGTTCGTCCCGCCGCTGGCGCTTCTCGCCGCGGCCGAGGAAGATCCATTCCGGGTTGCGCGCCAGCACGCCGCGATGGCAGCGCTCGTACATTTCGGAATCGTCCGCCAGCAGGAAACCGGCCGGGCCGACCGAGCCCATGGTCTGCTGGCGCAGCCTTCGGTTCAGATCGGGCGCGCCCTTGAACTGCAACGCGGTGACGTGCTGCACGCTGTCGTCGACGCCGAGCGGCTGGATCACGAACATCTGGATCTCGGCGATGAACAGGTTGGGGAAGATCATCACATGCGGCGTGCCGTCGATCATGATCTCCCGCGCGGCGGTGTCGCCATGGGCGGCCTTCATGCGCGCCGTATAGTCCGGCAGCCGGTCCTCGCTGGTGCCGAACCAGCTCATCGGCGCATTGCGCTTGCGAAATTCTGGCCGCAGGTCGATCTCGGTATGGCCGTTGCCGTAGTCGCGCGTCAGCGCGGTCGAGGCGCCGCCATAGAGCTTGCCGATCATGCTGTCGGCGACGCCGAAGATCGAGGTGTGCACGAAGGCCGGGTGATAGCCGTCGCACTCGTTCTCCAGGATGAACTTCCAGTTCGCCTTGACGCGATGCTTGAGGAAGCCCGCCGTGATCTCGACCTCGCTCTCCGGCGAGGTGCGCACCAGCCGGTCGATGGTCTCGGCGGCGCCGCCGAGATGCTCCTTCAACGTCGGGCCATCGGCCGCGAACGAGCCGAACACGAAGCCGCGATAAGACTCGACGCGCGTCACCCGCCCGAGCGCGAGCTGCGACTTGTCCTGCCCCTCATAGCCGTCGGGGAAGGCATAACCGACCAGGCGGCCGTCATTGGCAAAAGTCCAGGAATGGAACGGACAGGTGAACGAGCGGGCATTGCCGCGGTCATAGGAGCAGACCTGGTTGCCGCGATGCGAGCAGCGGTTGAGCAGCAAATTGACCTTGCCCTGCTCGTCGCGCGTCATGATCACGGATTGCGGGCCGATCGACTTGACGACGTAGTCGTTGGCGTTCGGGACCTCGCTCTCATGCCCGACATAGACCCAGGTGCGGTACCAGATGTTCTTGAGCTCGGCCTCGAAGATGTCAGGGTCGGTGTAGAGCGATCCGTGCACCCGGTCGGGCCGGATCAGCCGCTCCCATGGCGGGACGCCGGTCATCATGTTCATCGCTCCGTCTCCCTCGCCGGCCGCTTGCCGCGGATGTCTATCGGCCATTCAATAATAATCCGAACGACCGTTTTGTGAATTAATAGCATAAGCGCCATGGACCGGCAAGCTTCTTCGTGAGCGTCGCCGCTGGTCGCGGAAGGCGTGCAACGATGCATCCCGGCGGCGGTCGGCGACGAAACCACGCTAGCCCTGCGCCGCACCACCGTCGCGCTCGCCACCCGCGATCTGCTGCAGCATCGACTTCGGCGTCGTCGCAAGCTCGATCTTGAGCTGGTCGCAAATCGCCCGCCGCAGCAGGCGCTCGATCTCGGTCGCAGCATTGGGATTAGCCGCCCGTGCGTGCTCCCCGCTCGCCCAGAGCAGAAGTTGCCCCAGCCGCCGGTCGCCATCGTCGCGCAATGCCTCGATCGCGGCAACGTCGGACGGGCCGCCCTGGATGCGCGGCGTCGAAGGAACCTCCGGATGCGCCATGCTGCCGGCCAGTCGTTCGACCGTCGCGAAAGTATCGTCCTGCAGACGCACTTGCTCGAGCAGCGGCCCGGCCTTCCAGTCGGCTGCGAGCTTCAGCCCGTTCAGCGCGTAGATCGCGGAGAACACCTGACCGCGGACGAAATCATCGCTGCTGTTCGGCACGACGTGGCTTTGCAGCGCATCGATTATGCCGTCGATCAACCGCTCGAAGGATGCACTCATGCCGCGGCCTCCAATGCGCGCTCGAAGGCCCGCACGATCGAGGGCATCTGGCTTGCCATCACGGCGAGCCGCATGTCGTTGAAGCGATCGACCTCGAAGGCGCGCACCGCGCACATCTGGATCGCTGCCGCCTGATACAGCGCATAGGCCTCGTAGAAGGCGAGGCTCTTGTCCGAGACCGGAATGCCGGAGGCGCGCTGATAGAGATCAATCACCTCCGTGCGCTCGAGCACGCCATAGAGCTTGCGGCTCCCGGCATTGAAGGTCGGCATCAGCGCCCAAGCCAGATCCTCGTGGGGATCGCCCAGGTGCGTGAGCTCCCAATCGAGGATGGCTGTGATCCGCCCGTTGTGCTCGATGAAGTTCCCGATCCGGTAGTCGCCGTGCACGATGGTCCGGCGTGGCGGCTGCGGACAGTTGTCGCGCAGCCAGCTTCCACCCCAGTCGAGCAGCGGATAGTAACGCGCCGTCGGCCGCGCCAGCGAGGCGCGCCAGCCGGCGATGGCGCGGACTTCGGCACGTTCTCCGCTGTGATGCCGCGATGCGAATGGCGTCGCATCCGCGTCGACCCGGTGCAGCGACGCGAGGATCTCGACGAACTGCCGGGCGACCGCGCGCTTGTGGTCCGGATCGAGTTCGCTCGCCGCCCAGGGCGCCGGCACGTCGCCCTCGACATGCGCGCAGATGAAGAACGGAAAGCCGATCTCGGCGCCATCCTGTTCTGATGACACCAACGCCGGCACCGGTACGCCGCTGCCGGCCAGCGACTGTAGCGCATAAACCTGGGGCAGCACCGAGTAAGGCGCAAACAGCCCGCTCGGTGGACCGACGCGCAGGATCAGTTCGCGGTCGCCTTCAGCCGCAGTGCGGGCCACGAACGCATAGGTGATCCAGGAGAAACCCGATGATTTGCGGCCGAAGCCGACAATCTCCGTCCGGCTCCCGGATATCCGCGACAGATGCCGCGCGAGTGCTGGCCGCACCGCGTCGTCATTGACCACGACCGGGCGAACAGGAGCCGGCACATCACCCGGCACATCTTGATCGGATCGTTTCGCAGCCTCCGGCATCAATTGACCGACCTCGTATAGCCCTGCCACTTCTCCTCGCGCAGCGCCGACTTCATGATCTTGCCGGAGCCGGTCAGCGGCAATGGCTCGAGGCGGATATCGACAGAACGCGGGCACTTGTAACCGGCGATCAAGGTGCGGCAGTGCGCGATCACCATTTCGGAATCGAGACTCCTGCCGTCCTTCGGCACCACAATGGCGTGCACCGCTTCGCCCCATTGCGGATCGGGCACCGCGATTACGGCGCATTCCTTGACGTGCTCGTGCTGGAAGATGGCGTTCTCCACCTCGCCGGAATAGACGTTCTCGCCGCCCGAGACGATCATGTCCTTCAGTCGGTCGACGATATAGACAAACCCGTCCTCGTCCATCCAGGCGCCGTCGCCGGTGTGCAGCCATCCGTTGCGCAGCACGCGCGCGCTTTCCTCGGGCTTGCGCCAATAGCCGAGCATCACGCCGGCGCCGCGGATCGCGATCTCGCCCACCGTCCCGCGCGGCACCTCATTGCCCGCGGGATCGATGATGCGGATTTCAACGCCCGGCGCTGCCCGCCCCGCCGATTTGCGCTTGCCCGCCAGCGGCCCTTCCAGCGCGTGATACTCCCACGGCAGGATGGTCGCCAGCGCTGCGCTTTCGGTCATGCCGTAGCCCTGGTGAAAGCGCCAGCTCGGCAGCACGCGCATCAGCTTGACCAGCAGCGCGTCGGGCATCGGCGAGGCGCCATATTCGCAATCCTTGACGCTGCTCAGGTCATATGTGCCGAAGGATGGATGATTGAGCATCATGTTGAGCATGGTCGGCACAAACAGGCAGTAGTCCACTCTGTGTTCGGCGATGGTCCTCATCGCGAGCTCGGGCTCGAACTTCGGGATGGTGACGTGGGTACCGCCCACGAGCGTGAGCGCGATCATCGGCGAAGTGCCGGCCAGATGGAACATGCCGGCCGAGTGCAGATACCGGGTATCTTCACGGAACCGGAGCGCATAGATCCAGACCAGCGATTCATAGATGATGTTGGCATGTGACAGCATCACGCCCTTGGGAAACCCGGTGGTACCGCCGGTGTAGAAGATGCCCGCGAGATCGTTGTAGGCGCCGGAGGCGTCCTCGATCGGCGCATGCGCAATGAGTTCGTCATAGCTTTGCATACCGTCGGGCACTTGCCCCTCGTCGAGATAGACCATAGCGGCGAGTGATTTTGTGCCGCGCAGCGCGGACGCAATCTCGGCAAAGGCCTTGTCGACCAGCAACAGTTTTGGCGTGGAATCGTTAATCGCATAGGCGTTCTCGGCGACCGCCCAGCGCGTGTTGAGCGGCACCGCGACCGCACCGGCCCAGGCGATGGCATAGAGCGCCTCGATATAGAGGTCGCTGTTGTGCGCGAGGATGGCGACGCGATCGCCGGCATCGACGCCGAGCCGTCGCAGCCCGCCCGCGGCACAGGCAACGCGATGGCCGATCTCCTTCCAGCTCCGCGACCGTCCGGCGTGGATGGTGCCGGGTGCGTCCTTGCGCAATTGCACCGCCGCTATCAGCGCCTGCGTCAGCTTCATGTTTCCTCCTCAACCGCCATGCGGCCGCGCACGCCTGCGGATGTTTCCGTCACGCATGAGGCCGATACGCCGTCCGGAGATTCCAGTTGATAATCCGGACAGACGGTCTATTATTGCATGGCCGATGCGAGGGGTAAAGCCTTTCAAGGCTTCCATCGCCGGATCAACCAGCCCCGCAAAAGAGGGCGTCATGGGAGGGGAAGATGCGGAAGCCAATCGTCACGCTTGCCGTGTGGGCGTTCGCGCTCGCCGGCGCGCTCGGAACTGCGAACGCCCAGAAGGCCTATGGTCCCGGGGTCAGTGACAGCGAGATCCTGCTCGGCGCCAACGCGCCCTACAGCGGACCGGCGTCGATCTATGCGAGCTTCCCGAAAACCATGCTCGCCTATTTCACGATGCTGAACGAGAAGGGTGGCATCAACGGCCGCCATATCAACTTCCTGACCCGCGACGACGCCTATAGCCCGCCCAAGACCGTCGAGGTGACGCGCGCGCTGGTCGAGAACGACAAGGTGCTCGCGATCATGGCGCCGTTCGGCACGCCGACCAACGCTGCGATCCAGAAATATCTCAACAGCAATGGCGTTCCGCATCTGCTGGTGCAGAGCGGCGGTACGCGGTGGAACGATCCAAAGCAGTTTCCCTGGACAACGCCCTACTCGCCGACCTACGTCAACGAGTCCCGGATCATCGCGCGTTACGTCCTGCGCGAGCAGCCGGACGCCAGGATCGGCGTGCTGCTGCAGGCCGACGACATCGGCAAGGACTTTGTGCTTGGCCTGAAGGAAGGGCTCGGCGCCAAGGCCAAGACGATGATCGTCAAGGAGGCGATGTATCAGTCGACCGAGCCAACCATCGACTCCCAGATCGTGAACCTGAAGGCATCGGGCGCCGACACCATCCTGATCGCCGCGCAGAACAAGTTCGCCTCGATGGCGATCCGCAAGATCCACGAGCTCGGCTGGAAACCGCTGATCTTCCTCGGCTCGACCGCGAATTCGATCGCCGGCGTGCTGGTGCCGGCAGGCATCGAGGCCTCCACCGGCATCCTGACCACGACTTCCTACAAGACGCCGAACGATCCGGCCTGGGCCAATGACAAGGGCATGACCGACTATCTCGCCTTCGCCGCGAAATATATGCCGGGGATGGATCCGAACGACGTGATCGCGGTGACCGGCTACACCACGGCCCAGCTCGGCGCGATCATCCTGCAGCGCTGCGGCGACAACCTCACGCGGGAGAACGTGCTGAAGCAGGCCACCAATCTCAGCGGCATCGAGCTGCCGATGCTGCTCCCGGGCATCACGATCCAGACCACGCCGCAGGACTACGCGGCGATCACCGAGCGCCGTTTCGCCCGCTTCGACGGCAAGACCTGGGTGCTGTTCGGCGACATCGTGGGCGCCGGCCCGGCCAAGGACTGATCCCGCGCTACCCATCCGACCGAACCGGCTCAAACACAAGGACAAGAACAATGCTGACAGCCCAGGACGATCTCATCGGCCACCAGACGCCGCAGCCGTTTGCCAAGGCAGGCGGCGGCGATGCAAGGTTCACCGAACGCTACTGGTACACCGCGCATCCGATCGACGGCAGCGAACTGCTGATCGACATCGGGCTCGGCTATTACCCGAACCGCAACGTGATCGACGGCTTTGCCGGCATCACCATCGGCCGGCGTCAGCACAATTTCCGTGCCTCGCGCCGGCTCGGGACCCGTCCGCTGGAGACGGAAGTCGGCGGGCTCAGGATCGAGATCGTCGAGGGTAACAGCCTGCATAGGATCTCGCTCGCCGACAATCCGTCCGGCATCAGCTTCGCGCTCGAATTCAAGGCGAGCTTTCCGGCGGCGCAGGAGAAGCAGAATTTTCGCGAGCGCAACGGTGTCGTCGAGGAAGACCTCGCGCGCGTCTCGCAATTCGGCCGCTGGCGCGGCTGGATCGTCGCCGACGGCAAGCGTTACGAGATCGAGCCCGAGCTGTGGTGGGGGCAGCGCGACCGCTCCTGGGGCCTGCGATCCGAGATGCGCACCGACGAGACCAGGCCGCCGGTCGCGACCCATCGCAATTTCTTCTGGACCTGGTCGATGTTCCAGTTCCCCGAGTCGGCGCTGTCGATCTTCATCAAGGAGCGCACGCCGGGCAAGCCGCATTACCTCTCGGGCACCGAGTTCCGCCGCGAAGCCGACGGATCGGTTTCGCATCGCGAAGTCACCTCGGTCGAGCACGCGATCGAATGGGCCGACGATCCGCTCGGCCAGACCATCGCGGTGGCCGACTTCACCTTCACTTTCGAGCGCGGCGAGCCGCGCCGCGTCAGGATGCATGGACTGCCGACGCGATTCTATCTGAAGGCCGGCATGTATGGCGGCCTGCAAGGCTGGACTCATGGCGACGACCGCGGCGAGAGTTATGCCGGGCACGACATCTGGAACCTCGACGATGCGGCGACGCGCGCCATCGCACGGACGCTGTCGGATCATGTCGTCCGGCTCGAGAGCGGCAACGAGACCGGATTTGGCATCAGCGAATACGGTGTCGCCGCCGGCTATCCGCTCTATCCCGGACCACAGAAATTCCCGGCGATGTGATCGGATGGACGGGCAACGCAAGCGCGTCGCGGAAGGCAGCGAATCCACGTGCGAACCATGGGACAACAAGGCCGCCGAGGCGTTGGTCTCGCTCGAGACCATCGCCCCATTGCGTTATCGTAGCCGGTTCGGCGACGGCAACCTCAACGGCCGGTCCTATGGCGGCCAGATCCTCGGCCAGGCCATGATGGCCGCAACACTCAGCGCGCCCGAAGATCGCCCTGCGGCAATGCTGCAGCTCTTGTTCCTGCGCGGCGCCGATCCTGTCAGGCGCATCACGCTTGACGCGGAGGTTCTGCAGGACGGCAAGCGATTCTCCTCCCGCCATATCGTCGGCACGCAAGGCGACGGGCGTACCGTGCTCAGCGCGCAGGCCACATTCTGCGCGCCGCAGCCGGGCCCGCGGCACGCGGTGCCGTTCGCACGATCGGAGGATCCCGAAAGCCTGCCCGATCTGAGCATGATCCCCGACGGGCTGATGGCGCAGTTGCGACCGCTCGGTCCTTATTCCCAGCACATCAAGCCCAGCATGGATTTCCGCATCCCCGAGATCGAACGTCAGCTTTCGGCCGCGACGGCAGAACCACGTCTGCGCTTCTGGATCAGATGCCGGCAGCCGCTCGAGCCCGGTTCCCGCGCCCAGGCCGCGGTGTTCGCCTATCTCTCGGACTGGTGGCTCAACTTCTCCAGCGTCGGCGGCCATCTCCGCGACTTGCAGGCGCGTGCGCCGCTCTATCTGTCGAGCCTCAACCATTGCATCTGGTTTCATCGCGTATTCTCGCCTGACGCCTGGATGCATGTCGAAACCGAGAGCCCATGCGCGGATGGCGGCCGCGGGCTGTCGATCGCGCGCGTCCACGACCGTGACGGCGCGATGCTCGCCACCGCGATCCAAGAGACGCTGATGGTCCATCCAGAGGGCGATGCGTAGACGCCACGACGGTTGAGCTGATGCCACGATCGCGGCTTAGTTGCAGTGCCGAGCTACGGCAAGTTCCACCCGGTGTTGAATCCTGGCAACACCGGCCAACAAAATGAACAAACGTTCAGCTTAGCTCGATCGCGACCACGACTGTGCCGCATCCCTGTCAAATCCTGCCTGCGGGTGGCGCAACAAAAACACTTTGGGGAAAACCTACATGCAGCAGGCACCGCTGGCCGCACGGAGTGCGGAATCGTCTGGATATGTTCTCTACTTCCAGCTCGCCAGCAACGGCACGAGGCGCGCGTGCAGTCTGACGATCCAGGCGGAAAGCGCCAACGAGGCGGCGCGGATCTTTCGCGAGAACTGGGGCACGATCGAATCCATGGCCCGCGACGGCGTGAGCACGGGAGTGGTCGGCAAGACGCCGGTCAGCCTGGCGTTGTCGTGAGGCGCATCGCGCGGCCTACGGCAAACCGTACACCTGAGATGTGACAGGACGACGGCTGCAGCCTCAGGCAACGATCGCACGGCCATTTGACGCGCAGACGCGACAAGCAGGTCACGAGGTTCAGGGCTCGCGCACACGCGCGAGCCCTGTCGTGTCTTAGAATGATTCAAATCCATTCCGGTTAGAGAGATTCAAGTCTGCTCCGGTTCTTTTCGCGCACGCCGACTGCTAGAGGCGCGCCGTGAACGAGTTCGCGTGAATCGGAAGTCCAAGAGTGCCTGTGAATGCTGATGGCCGGGTTGTCGGCGACCGTCGAAATGCCGCCGACAAGGGCCGCACCCATCTGCTGATCGGCGCAGCATTCCTGCTCGCCGATGTCGCCTCCCCGGCAACGCCGGCAAACGCCCAGTCGAGCGTCCCGTTGCCGCCTGTTTCGGTCGACCAGCCGACGCCGAAGCGCAAGCCGGCTGCCGCCGCGGCAAAGCCGGCGCAGCGAACGCTGGCGGCCGCCGCGGCACGGCAGCGCAGCCGGAATGCCCAACCGGCGCCGCCGACACTATCGGAGCGCGCGGCAGCTGCCGCCGCGGCGCTCAACGAAGCCAAGCTGCACTACCGCGCGATGCCAAGCCCAACCACGCTGCGCAGCGGCGCCTCGCCGCTGGACACCTCGCAGACGGTCAACGTTGTGCCGGAGCAGGTGTTGAAGGATCAGCTGCCGCGCAATCTCGACGATGCGCTCGCCAATGTCAGCGGCGTCACCCAGTCCAACACGCTGGCCGGCACCCAGGATGCGGTGATGCGCCGCGGCTTCGGCGACAACCGCGACGGCTCGATCATGCGCAACGGCATGCCGCTGGTGCAGGGCCGCAGCCTCAACGCCGCGGTCGAAAGCGTCGAAGTGCTGAAGGGCCCGGCCTCGCTGCTCTATGGCATCATGGATCCCGGCGGCATCGTCAACACGATCAGCAAGCGCCCCGAGCTCTATCAGCACGGCTCGGTGACCCTGCTCGGCTCGACTTACGCCAACAACAAGACCGGCGCCGACGGCACCATCGACATCACCGGCCCGATCGGCGATGGCGGTCTCGCCTATCGCTTTATCGGCTATGGCGTGAGCGAGGATTACTGGCGCAATTTCGGCCGCCATCGCGAAATGCTGGTCGCGCCGTCGCTGGCCTGGTACGGCGAGAACACCACCATCCAGCTCAACTACGAGCACCGCGAATTCATCACGCCGTTCGACCGCGGTACCGCATTCGATTCCGTGACCAAGGCACCGCTGGCGATCCCGGCGACGCGCCGGCTCGACGAGCCGTTCAACAACATGTGGGGGACTTCCGACCTGATGCAGGCGTCGGTCGAGCACCGGCTGAACCAGGACTGGAAGCTGTTCGCGGCCTACAGCTACAACACCGAGACCTTCAGCGCCAACCAGCTTCGCATCACCGGCGTCAACGCCAAGACCGGCGTCGAGACCCGCAGCAATGACGGCACATGGGGCTCGCTCAGCAATGCCAGCTACGGCACCTCCTATCTCCAGGGCAATGTCTGGCTCGGCAACATCCGCAACGAGGTGCTGTTCGGCGGCGACGGCCAGTACCGCACGATCTATCGCGACAACCTGATCCGGCAGGCGACGCCGAGCTTCAACTTCTACAATCCGATCTATGGGCTGATCACGCCGGGGACGACGGTGTCGGCCGCCGATAGCGCGCAGACCGACAAGCTCGGCCAGTGGTCGCTGTTTTTCCAGGACACGCTGCATCTGACCGAGCGCTTCGCGCTGGTCGGCGGCGTACGCTACATGGATTACGACCAGCTCGCCGGCAAGGGCCGCCCGTTCATCACCAATACCAATGTCTCGGCCGACAAGGTGCTGCCGCTCGGCGGCGCCATCTTCAAGCTCACCGACCAGCTCTCGCTCTATGCGAGCTACACGCAATCGCTGAAACCCACCTCGACCATCGCGCCGCTTACCGGCGGCGTCGTGATCGGCTCCAACATCGCGCCCGAGGAGGGCATCCAGTGGGAGACCGGCGTCAAATTCGACTTCAACAAACAGATCTCCGGCACGCTTGCGCTCTACGACATCGACAAGAAGAACGTGCTGGTTTCGCAGCTCAACGCCGCGACTGGTATCGTCGAGTACCGTACGGCAGGCAAGGTTCGCTCGCGCGGCGTCGAACTCGACGTCACCGGCAGGCTGACTGACAATTGGAGCATGATCGGCAGCTATGGCTATACCGACGCACGCGTAACCGAGGACCCGACGCTCGCCGGCAAGGCCCTGCAGAACGTCGCGCTGAACACCGCATCGCTCTACCTCGTCTATGATTTCGGCACCACCCTGCCCGGCCGGCTTCGCCTCGGCGGCGGCGCGCGCTATGTCGGCGACCGGCCGGGCGATGCCGCGAACAGCTTCGTGCTGCCGGCCTACACGGTCGCTGACGTGTTTGCGACCTACGAGACCAAGGTCCAGTCGTTCCCGGTCATCTACCAGTTCAACGTCAAGAACCTGTTCGACACGGTCTACTACCCTTCGGCCAACAGCATCCTGACGGTCGCGATGGGCGACGCGCGGCGCTTCTCGCTCTCGGCGACGGTGAAATTCTGATGAGTGACGTTTGGCGCCCAATCAAGGCTGCACTGCTGCAGGTCCATTCCCTGGTCGGCCTCGTGCTGGCGCTGCTGTGGGCCGTGATCGGCCTCACCGGCGCGACGATGGCCTTTGAGGATGAGATCGAGGCCAGCCTGAACAGTCAGATGATGCGCGTCGAGGCCAGCGCGACCCCGCGGCTCACGCCGGACGAGTTGATCGCGCGGCTAGCGGCGGCGGGCGATTTCGGCAAGGTCTCGGCCGTGACGATGTCGAGCGATCCATCCGCCGCGACCCGCATCCGTTTCGCTCGCAGCGAGGGCGGCACGCGGCCGTCCTCGGTCTATGTCGACCCCTATGATGGGCACGTGCTCGGCTCGCCGCGCGGCGAGGACTTTTTCGCAACCGTCCGCAAGCTGCATCGCTGGTTGCTGTTGCCGGGTGACGGCAATGGCATCGGCCGCAAGGTCACCGGGACGGCCGCGATCTGCCTGATCGTGATGCTGATCACCGGCCTCGTGCTGCGCTGGCCGCGTCGTGCGCGCAGCGTAAAGATGTGGCTGAAGCCGAATCTGGGACTGCGCGGCCGCGGCCTGCATCGCTCGCTGCACGCCGTGATCGGGACCTGGGTGCTGCCGGTCTATCTGGTGATGACGCTGACCGGCCTGTGGTATTCGTTCGAGTGGTACAAGGCCGGCGCCAACTGGCTGTTCGCGCGGCCTCAGGCCGCGGCGAACGCGACGCAGCCCAAACCGCCGCGCGGCGGCGCGGCTGCCGAGAGCAAGGGTGAAGCCAAGACCGAAACGAAGGCCGAGGCAAGGCCGCTTGCCTTCGATCACGTCTGGTCGGCGTTCCTGCAGCAGGAGAACAGCAGTTACGGAAGAGCCCTCATGACGCTGCCGCCCGGCGCGGGCACGGCCGTACGCGTGCGGTCATGGCCGCAGGATTCGACGCTCGAGAGCGTGCGTGACGAATTCCGCATAGATGCCCTCACCGGCCGCGTCATCTCATCGGATCGCTACGCCGACAAGACGTTTGGCGAACGCGTCCTCGCCAGCGTGCTCGACATCCACCGCGGCGCCATCCTGGGATGGCCCGGCAAGCTCGCTTTCATGCTGGCCGCCGCCATGATGCCGCTGTTCGCCGTAACCGGCCTGCTGCTTTATCTGTCCCGCCGCAGGCACCGGCGGCTGGCACGGCAGCCGGTCGGCCACCTCGTTCCCGGCGAATGAAGCCGTTTCATCAATTTTGGCGATCAGCGAAATCGCACGCCGCGAGCCGGGCGTGTAACTCTGCGTCCGTTTCGGCCGCGAGCTCAAGCAATCCACGATAGGGATCGCCCGATATCCCGAGCACGATAGCGAACGCAGGTTCGGTCTTGAGACCGCCTGCCCTCAATTCGCTGACGGCTCGCCGCAGCCGTCCATCATCCAGTGCAAGCAGCCGCCGTTCGACCTCGAAGTGGATCCAGCCCCGTTGCTGCTCCACCGGACGCTGATCACCGAACAGTTCGAACGGCCAGCCGTCGCACACAAAGCGGGCAATCACCGGCCGCGTCCCCGAGGTCCACCGGAAGAGGACGAAATCATCGCACGCTTGATAGTGAGCCCAAACGTTGTCCGCGAATGCGTTCGGGTCGGACGCATGGCAGACGATATCGATGTCGCTGCCGGGCACGGCAAGGCCGAGCGGCAGCGTTCCGACGATACGGGGATCGAACGGCTTCAGCAGTTCCATCACGGCGGAGCTGGTGACGGCGGATGCGTAGTGCCCGACACTCATCGCGCGGCATGCCCTCGAGATCGCAGCGACGCATTACCACACGGGCGTGCAACGCGCGAACCTCTGCAAATGGCCGGGGGTCGAGGGGAAGCGGCCCAAAAACGTCGCGGGGCGATCTCGACCGCGTTACCGTGGTCGAAAATCGCCCCGCCAAGGCGGACAGGCAAGGCTGCTCGCGCGCCAGCCTGTCCAGCCGATGTCGGAATGATCCGTTCGATCGATCAGCCGAACTGGTTCATCGTGTTGTGGGCGCCGCCCGCCTTGAGGGCAGCCTCACCGGCGAAGTACTCCTTGTGATCGTCGCCGATGTCGGAGCCCGCCATGTTCTGATGCTTGACGCAGGCGATGCCCTGACGGATCTCCGCGCGCTGCACGTTCTTGACGTATCCAAGCATGCCCTGCTCGCCGAAATACTCCCTCGCGAGATTGTCGGTCGACAGCGCAGCCGTGTGATAGGTCGGCAGCGTGATCAGATGGTGGAAGATGCCGGCGCGCTTGGCCGAATCCGCCTGGAAGGTACGGATGCGCTCGTCGGCTTCCTTCGCCAGCGGCGTGTCGTCGTACTCCGCCTTCATCAGCTCGGCGCGGTTATACTTGCTGACGTCCTGGCCGGCTTCCTTCATCGCGTCATAGACCTGCCAACGGAAGTTGAGGGTCCAGTTGAACGACGGCGAGTTGTTGTAGGCCAGCTTCGCATTCGGAATGACCTCGCGGATGCGATCGACCATGCTGGCGATCTGCTCGATATGCGGCTTCTCGGTCTCGATCCACAAGAGGTCGGCGCCGTTCTGCAGCGAGGTGATGCAGTCGAGCACGCAGCGATCCGCTCCGGTGCCGGGACGGAACTGGTAGAGGTTGCTGGGCAGACGCTTCGGACGCATCATCTTGCCGTTCTGGTTGATGATGACGTCGCCGTTGCGCGCGTTGGCAGCCGTCACTTCCTCGCAATCAAGGAAGCTGTTGTACTGGTCGCCGATGTCGCCGGGCTTGTGGCTCACGGCGATCTGCTGGGTCAGGCCGGCGCCGAGCGAGTCGGTGCGGGTCACGATGATGCCGTCTTCGACGCCGAGCTCGAGGAACGCATGGCGGCAGGCGCGGATCTTCGCGATGAACACCTCGTGCGGCACGGTCACCTTGCCGTCCTGGTGGCCGCACTGCTTCTCGTCGGAAACCTGGTTCTCGATCTGCAGGGCGCAGGCGCCCGCCTCGATCATCTTCTTGGCGAGCAGATAGGTCGCCTCGGCATTGCCGAAGCCGGCGTCGATGTCGGCGATGACCGGCACGACGTGGGTCCGGAAGTTGTCGATCTTCTCGATCAGCGCCTTTTCCTTGGCCTTGTCGCCTTCCTTGCGAGCCGCATCGAGCGCACGGAAGATGTCGTTGAGCTCACGCGAATCCGCCTGACGCAGGAAGGTGTAGAGCTCCTCGATCAGGGCCGGCACCGAGGTCTTCTCGTGCATCGACTGGTCGGGCAGCGGGCCGAACTCGGAGCGCAGCGCCGCGATCATCCAGCCGGAAAGATACAGATAGCGGCGGTCGGTATTGCCGAAGTGCTTCTTGACCGAGATCAGCTTCTGCTGGGCGATGAAGCCGTGCCAGCAGCCGAGCGACTGGGTGTACTTGGTGCTGTCGGCGTCATAGGCCGCCATGTCGGCGCGCATCAGCGCAGCCGTGTAACGGGCGACATCCAGACCGGTCTTGAAGCGGTTCTGCAGGCGCATCCGCGCCACGGCTTCGGCGGTGACGCCGTTCCAGGTGTCCTTGCCCTTGAGCAGCGCTTCGGCCGCCTCGATCTCGCTCTGATACGAAGCCGGTCCCTGGATGGCCCGGTCGCTGATCCCGCGCGGTTGGAAGTTCATGTCCGTGATCCCTTCGGTGACGAAATAACTGCACCGTTTGTGACGCGCGGCGTCATCGGGAGCTAGACCTGGCGCGGAAAACTTGTCATAACTTACAAGAAACTGATGTATTGTTGTAAGAATCTTACAAACCTTGGATAAGGTGATGGTAACCTCAAGCGCCCGTTCCGTTTTCATGGGCCCGCGGCTGCGCCGGCTGCGGCGCGACCTCGGGCTGACCCAGGCCGACATGGCCGCCGATCTCGAAATTTCGGCCCCCTATGTGGCGCTGCTGGAACGCAACCAGCGCCCGGTGACAGCCGACATGCTGCTGCGGCTTGCCCGCACCTACAAGATCGATCTGGCCGATCTCGCTGGCGATGGCGGTGCCGATCACACCGCCCGCATGCAGTCCGTCTTGAAGGAGCCGATGTTTGCCGACATCGACATCCCCGCGCTCGAGGTCAGCGACCTCGCGGTCAGCTATCCCGGAATGACCGAGGCGTTCCTGCGCCTCTACACGGCCTATCGCGAAGAGCAGCTGGCGCTTGCGGAGCGCAGGGCTCCGGACATGGCGATCGCTTCACCGGGCCAGGAGAACTTTGACGCCAACGATCCCGTTGCGGAGGTCCGACGTTTTCTCGCCGCGCGCCGCAACAATTTTGCCAGCCTCGACGATGCCGCCGAGCGGCTCGTCCACGAACCTGCCGGGCCCGCCGGATTTATCGAGCGGCTTCGGGAGCGACATAAACTCCAGGTCCGCTATCTGCCGCCGAACGTCATGCTGGGTTCGATCAGGCGACTGGACCTTCATCGCAGACAATTGCTGCTGGAGGACTCGCTCGATACCGCGGGCCTCAATTTTCAGCTGGCCAAGCAACTTGCCTATCTGGAACTGGAAAACGAGATCGGCGCCGCCGTCGAAGCCGGCAAGTTCACGACCAAAAGCGCCGAGCTGCTGGCACGCCGTGCGCTTGCGGCCTACGCCGCCGCCGCACTCATCATGCCGTATTCGGTGTTCGCGAAAGCGGTCGAGGCCCGCCGCTACGATCTGGAGGCGCTGGCGCGTCAATTCGGCACCAGCTTCGAGCAGGTCGCGCACCGCGTCACGACCCTGCAACGGCCGGGTCTCGAAAAGGTCCCGTTCTTCCTGATCCGGGTCGATCCGGCCGGCAACATTTCCAAGCTGCTTGACGGCGCCGGCTTCCCGTTTGCAAAGCACGGCGGCGCATGTCCGCTATGGTCAGTGCACGACATCTTCAAGACGCCGCGCCAGATCGTCACCCAATGGCTGGAACTGCCCGACGGACAGCGGTTCTTTTCGATCGCCCGCACCGTGACCGCCGGCGGCGGCGCGTTCGGCGCCGTCCGCGTCGAGCGGGCGATCGCGATCGGCTGCGCCGCCGAACATGCGGGCCAGTTGATCTACACGCGCGACGGACAGGGACCGAATGCCGACGAGCCGACGCCGATCGGCGTCGCATGCCGGGTCTGCCATCGGCCGAGATGCGCGGCGCGGTCGGCGCCGCCGATCGGACGCGAGATTCTTCCGGACGATTTCAGGACCTCGAGCGTGCCGTTCGGCTTCTCGGCGGATTGACGAAGTCGATCACCCCTGCGGCCGGTTCGCGTCATACAGCACCCGCACGCGGATCGTGCCGTCAATGGCTCTCAAATCGGCCAGCAGCCCCTCGCC
Organism: Bradyrhizobium australafricanum; assembly: GCF_020329495.1. Classification (NCBI taxonomy): domain Bacteria; kingdom Pseudomonadati; phylum Pseudomonadota; class Alphaproteobacteria; order Hyphomicrobiales; family Nitrobacteraceae; genus Bradyrhizobium; species Bradyrhizobium australafricanum. The sequence goes on from NZ_JAGKJL010000025.1 coordinate 98,449, forward strand.
CTCGCCGCCGACCACGTCGGTCTCGAGCACGACATAGCCGACTTCCGGATCGGTCTGCAGATATTGCGCCAGGATATTGATCCCGTGCCGGGAGACCGCGTCGTTGACCTGGCGCATGACGCCGGGAACGTTGCGATGAACATGGATGAAACGGGTGCCGGTCGGTCGCGCCGGCAATTGCACCTGCGGAAAATTGACCGCACCGAAGGTCGATCCGACATCGGAATAGTCGATCAACTTGCGTGCAACTTCGCCGCCGATGCGATCCTGCGCTTCTTCCGTCGAACCGCCGACATGCGGCGTGAGGATGACGTTGGGCAGACCTTGCAGCGGCGAGACAAAGCGCGCCTCGTTCGACACCGGCTCGACCGGAAACACGTCGACCGCGGCACCCGCCAGCCGGCCCTCACGCAGCGCGCTCGCCAGCGCATCGAGATCGACCACGGTGCCGCGCGAGTTGTTGATCAGATAGGCCTCAGGCTTCATCAGCTGGAGCTGGGCGGCGCCAATCATGTTGGCGGTGGCCGGCGTCTCCGGCACATGCAGCGATACGACATCGCTGGCTGCGAGCAACGCGTCGAGCGATTCGGCGGGCTCGGTATTGCCATGGCGGAGCTTGTCGGTCTGATCAAAATAGATCACGCGCATGCCCATGGCTTCGGCGAGGTTCGACAGCTGCGAGCCGATGTTGCCGTAGCCGACGATGCCGAGCGTCTTGCCGCGCACCTCGCGGCTGCCTTCGGCGGACTTGTCCCAGCCGCCGGCATGTGCGGAGACCGAACGCGGAAAGATCCGGCGGAACAGCATCACGATCTCGGCGATGGTCAGCTCCGCCACACTGCGGGTGTTGGAGTATGGCGCGTTGAAGACGGGGATTCCCAGCTTCCGCGCGGCGTCGAGATCGACCTGATTGGTGCCGACCGAAAAGCAGCCGACAACGAGCAATCGGTCGGCGGCCTCCAGGATGTCCGCGGTCAACTGGGTCCGCGAGCGAATTCCCAGCATGTGGATGCCCGACAGCGCCTGCCTGAGTTCTTTTGGTCCCAGCGCCTTGGGCAGACGTTGCAGCTCGGTATAGCCGTTCGCCTCGAACATCCGGGCCGCGGATTCGTTCACGCCCTCCAGCAGCAGCACGCGTATTTTGGTCTTGGGAAGCGACAGCATCATCGAGATCCGGATTCGTAAGGTTCGGGCAGATCCTGCCACGAGCGCAGTTTCGACGGATCGCGTGATAGCATGGAAAACGGTCGCGTCAGAAGCGGCCGTGGGCCGCCCGCTCTGCGATTCCCGACAAATCCGCCCGATCCGCGCATCCGGGCGCAGCGCGGGAACCCGTTCAGTCAAAGGTCCTGGCCAATTCGCCGGCAGAAGCCGCGTTGCGGCTCCTGGGGCGCTCGAACGCCTGCTCCGGCTCACTGGCCGGAGCTCCGTTCGTGCTCAGCTCGGCGCCGAGGATTATTGCCTTGAGCGGCGGTTTCAGTTTCCCGTTCCGGCGCCACAAGCCAGCGGCAGTCTCACTGGCAGGGATACCGCCGGCCGTCCTTTGCCTGGAACGTATTCGACGCCGCATCATAGGAGCGATAGCGCTGGGCGCAGGACGCCGCGTGCTGCTGGGCGGCGGCAGCTTCCTGCTGCGCGGCGGCGTTGGCTGCGCCGGCCGCGATGACGCCGCCGATGAGACCACCGACCAGTCCGCCGACGGCAGCGCCGCCGCCATTGTCATAGCACTGCCCCTAACGGCACCAGACCTTCTCGGTCAACGACGGCACTGCCGCCGCAACGCGGGCAGCGTGCTGCAACGGAGCCGAAATAGCGGAGGCCGAAAACACCATGGCACCGGTGGCGGCTATCAAAACAACTTTCACAAAGCGAGCCCTACGCATCATATCTCCTGCTTCATTGCTGTGGGCGCAGGCCGGCGCCCGCGTCCCGATTCCCTCGACATGGATGGGCTCGTCCGGTTCCGGACCGGACGACACCCGGACCCGCGCGGCTGGCTACAATTCGCGCGTCAGCCTGCTTCGCGGATGGGCGGCGTTCATTGGCCGGCTGCGTTCACGACGCGGCAGAGGTTATCGCCGACACCTGGAGCCAACTGTCCCGGCGGCAAGCTGAAGGTCGCAGCGACGCGGCTGCCTTTACCGTCCTTGCGGACGACGACTTGCAGCGTTTGTGGGCGGCCGGATCCGGTGGTCTCCTGCTGGGTGGTCAGCGTGCCGAGTTTCTTGTCGACGTTTACGCCGACAAAGCCCTCCGCCAGAACGGCACGGGACACCTTGTCGAGGGCGGCACCGGGATTGACCGACGGAAAGATCATCCAGGTCTTGTGCGTCATGCCCGTTACCATGGGAACGCCGGTGCTCTGGACGTGATCTGCGCAACCATCGGCCAGCGCAGGCATGGACGAAAGAACTGTAAGCGCGAGTACGCAAGTAATCCTTGTAAGCATGCTTTCATAACCCATTTGAGTTGGTCGTGACGATTTAGGCCAAATGGGCTACGAGTCCATGGACGACGTCGTATTCCGGATGGAGGCGTTCGGATTGTGGCTAAGACAGTCGATCGCGCATGCTGTGCATCCGCTGCTGCTCTCGGACGTCGGCGCGGCGGATTGAATCGGAACTGTCGCGCGATGCCGGCGGGCGAATTCGATCAAATGCCAGCTTTCGCGGCTCGATTGCGCGATCTGGATATTCTGTTCGACATTCGGATATTGAAGAAATTGTGAGAAAGGGCATGCGACCCGAAATCACCTAAGCTGTGTTAGTGTGGTGATGCGGTCTATGCGTGTGGACGGCGCCCTGAACAGTGGAAAACCGGTCTGATGGATCGGGCAATCCGCGAACAGCAAACATCCGATGGTTGGGATTTGATGGTCGAAGACGTACTCGCTGCACCTCCCACGCGATCGGGATCTTCGTTCGAAGAACTCCTTGAAATGCTCCACCCCCACGGGATCAATGCGCATTCCTCGCCGCGGCCTGACGAATCGTTTCGCTGGCATGCGGACATAGCCATCGGCGCGGAAATTGACGTCGTGCGGGCCGATCTGTCGGCCGGTTGGGATTGGCGCTATTCATACGAGAATTCTGCCGGAGAGCTTGCAATAAGCCTGCTGAATGCCGGCCAGGCCGAAATGCTCATTGCAGGAAAGAGCATCCAGCGGACCCCCTCCGAGATCGCCATCGTGCCCCTTCCGACGATGCAAGCGCAGCGGGTCGAAGCGGTCGATGGACGATACTCAAGCGTCACGCTCACCTTGCATACGGGCGTAGTTGCCAAGGTGCTGTCTGCGACGTTCGGGAGCACGGCGCTGGAAGATCTCAATCTGACGCCGATCGTCGACTTGTCGACCGGCGTTGGACAGACCCTTCTTCAGCTTGTCCGCACGAGCACCACCGGCCTGTATGACGGGATCCTGGTGCGCTCTCCGAAAGCCAGCGCGCTGCTATCGGAAGCGGCGATACAGCTCATCCTCGAGAACGTCCCTCATCGGTTGACCGACCGGTTGAGCCGCCACCCGCTGGATGCGCCGCCGCGCTACATTCGCCGTGCCGTCGAGTATATGCGGGCCAATCCGCATCTGCCGCTGACGATATCGGATATTGCCGCAACGGTTGGGGTCAGCAGCCGGTTGCTGCAATTGGGCTTCCGCAAAATTCACGGCACGACGCCGGTCGCCTATTTGCGGCAAATTCGGCTGGAGGCCATCCACGACGAACTGTCGCGACCGGAGAACATGCTCCCGGTCAGCGAGGTTGCCCTGAAGTGGGGCTTTACGCATATGGGCCGTTTCGCTGCGGTGTACCGCTCGGCCTTCGGCCTGTATCCGTCCGATACGGTCCGGCGCGCGCGAGGGTTCTGCAGCTAGGCAGGCGGTTGTCGAGCCAGGCTGCGGCAGATCAGCAAATAGCTGTCCCGGACGCCTTGTCGAACAAGTGCGTTCGCTCAAGATCGAGCGCGACGTCGATGACATGATCCGGCTCCGCGGCGACGCCGACCGGCATTTGCGCCGTGAATGCGAATGGGCCGACGGTTCCGATCACGAGCGTGTGCGGCCCGAGCGGCTCCACGTCTTTCACAAGGATCCGGATCGAAGAGCCCGCCGGCGCGTCTTGCCGCAACACATGGTCGGGCCGGACGCCGAGCACCACGGGCTTGCCGACACTGCCGGCATAGGCCGCCTCGCGTGACTTCGGCACTCTCAACGCCGTGCCCGACGGCTCGGTGAAAATGAGCACGCCGTCGCGGGCGACGAGCTCGCCATGGATGAAATTCATGCTGGGCGCGCCCATGAAGCCGGCGACGAAGAGATTGCTGGGTTTCTCGTAGATCGTGATCGGATCGGCCGCCTGTTCGATGCGGCCGCGGTTCATCACCACGACGCGGTCGGCCATGGTCATGGCTTCGACCTGGTCGTGCGTGACGTAGACGATCGTCTTGGCGAGACGGCGGTGCAGCGCCTTGATCTCGGTCCGCATCTCGATGCGGAGCTTAGCGTCGAGATTGGACAATGGCTCGTCGAACAGAAACACATCCGGGCTGCGCACGATGGCGCGGCCGATCGCCACGCGCTGGCGCTGCCCACCCGAGAGCTGTTTGGGCTGGCGCTGCAGATATTGTTCGAGGTCAAGCACGCGTGCCACGTCATTGACGGCCTTCTCGATGCTGGCGCGCGATTCGCCGCGCACCTTCATGCCGTAGCCGATGTTCTCTCCGACCGTCATATGCGGGTAGAGCGCGTAGTTCTGGAACACCATCGCGCAATTGCGCAAGCCGGGACGCAACTGCGTCACGTCGCGATTGCCGATGCGGATGGTTCCGCTCGTCACCGCCTCCAGTCCCGCGATCATGCGCAACGTCGTCGTCTTGCCGCAGCCGGACGGGCCGACAAGCACGACAAACTCCTCGTCGGCCACGTTGAGGTCGAGCCCTTCAATGATCTTGTAGGGCCCGTATGCCTTGCTGACGTTCTCGATCTCGACGTGCGCCATGGAATCCTTTTCCGTCCCTTCGTCGACGGCAAGTGAAGTCCCGGACGATGCTCGCGCATCATCCGGGACGTCTCACTGGAAAGCTAGTTCTTCGGCGGAAGGCCCATCGCCGCGCGATAGGCCGCGAGCTGCTTGGCCCGGCCGAACTCGTCGGTCAGCCGATTCCACTCCTTGGCCATAGCATCGAGCGCCGCCTGCGGCGTGGTCTGGCCGGCCAGCGCCTTGCCGAGCTCGATCTCGACCACCTCGGTATAGGAGAAGTAGCCGGGCAGACGCATGTCGAGCGCGACGTTCTTGGCATTGATGGAGTCGGATTGCGCGCCGAGATATTCCTTGGCCTCTTCCGGCGAGAAGATATTGCTCCACAGTTGCAGATTGGCAGTGTGCGATTTGCGATAGGGATTGACGCCACTGCCGCCGGTGATCGCCGCCTGGCCCGACACTTCAGGACTTGTCAGTGTCTTGACGAAATCCCACGCCGCCTTCTGGTTCTTGCCGACCTTCGGCACCGCGATCTGCCAGCCGCCGAATGCCATGAACGGGCCCGGAAGCACGCTCGGGAACTTGTCCCACTTCTTGGTCTTGGCGTTCCAGATCTCGTCCGAGCCGGGCAGCATCGCCGAACCGACCTTGCCCGAGATCTTCGACTGCTTCGGGTCGGCGGCGATGACGCCGGTGTCGCCCCAGCCGATCGATTCCGCTACCTGGCCGCCGGCCACGGCAGCGTTCACCTCGCCGAACGAGAAATTCAGCGCGTTGGGCGGCCCGAGCTTCGATGCCCTGATGTATTCCTCGAGCCCCTTCACCCAGCCCGGATTGTTGATCTGCGCGTCCATCGTCTCGGGATCGAAGAACATCGCGCCCGGATAGTTCGGATTGTTGGTGTAGGCCGCCGCATGGCTGAAGAAGAACCAGAACTGCTGACCGCCGCGGCGGAAGGCTTCCGCCGTTCCCCACAGCCCCTTGTCGGGCCGCTGGAAGAACTCGGCAATGTCGAGATACTGCTTCCAGGTCTTCGGCGGCGCGAGGTCGTAGCGGTATTTGGCCTTGAAGGCGTCCTTCTCCTTGGGATCGCTGAACAGGTCGGTGCGGTAGGTATAGGTGTGGACGTCGCCGTCCATCGACTGCGAGTAGATCTTGCCTTCCCACACCATCAGCCGTTCGCGATAGGCCGGCTCGATATCGTCCCAGTCCTTGCCGGACTGCATCTCCTTCGGCATCTCGCTGAGATAGGGCACGAAATCCGGCAGCCAGGCCGGCGCGAAGCTGACGAGGTCGAACGTCGCGTCCGATGCGGTGAGCGACGTCGCGATCTTCGGATAGAGCTCGGACCATGGAAACTCCACGACATTGACCTTGCCGCAGGTCTTCTTCGCCCATTCGTCCGCGCCGAGCTTGAGCGCGGAGGCGATATACGGCCCGGTCTGCGACGCCACCGTCAGGGTGACGCCGGTATAGTCCGGGCTGCAGGCAGCATTCGCCTGGCTCGCGGCACAGGCCATCGCGAGCGAGGTGGTCAGCATCAGGAACGTCCGTCGCAACATCGTCTAGTCCTCCCTACAAGGTTTTTTGCTATTTGATGGCCCCGAGCAGCAGGCCCGACCGCATCATCCGGCTGAGCAGGCCCGCCATGATCATCATGGGAACGATGGCGACGAGCGCCGCAGCCGATATCGCCCACCATTCGTCGCCGCGCTGGCTGTTCTGTCCCGCCACCAGGATCGGCAGCGTCTGCCATCTGGAATTGGTCAGGAACAGCGCGAACAGAAACTCGTTCCAGACGAAGGCCAGCGTGATCATGAACGTCGCCAGCAACCCGTTCATCGACATCGGCACCACGATGCCGAAGAAGATGCGCCAGCTCGGCACATTGTCGACCATCGCCGCCTCCTCGACCTCGATCGGCACAGCCTCGAAGAAGTCGCGCATCAGCCAGACGACGATCGGCAGCGAGAAGGCGACGTAGCACAGCGTCAGGCCGACAAAACTGTCGATCAGCTGGAAGCCGAGCCGGCCGATCTCGCTGTAGAGCAGATACAGCGCAAAGGCGGTGACGATGGGCGGGAACATGCGCTGGCTGACGAACCAGAACAGGATGTCCTCATTGCCGAGGATCGGTCCCGGCAGCGGCAGGCGGTTGGCGACGACGGCCACGATCAGCGCGATCGGAAAGGCCAGCAACAGGGCCTGCGGGCGGGTAAACCCGAACGTCGTGTTGAACAGCAGGTAGCCCCCGAGCGCGAGCAGGAAGAACACCAGGCCCGCGCCGAAGCGGACCTTGAACTCGAAGCGCACCAGCGCATAGGCCGCCATCGCGCCGATCGCCGTGGCGATCGCCGCCGCGGCCAGGCCCACGATGGTCGAGTTCAGGAAGGTCCGGAAGAACTCGCCGCGGATGCCCTGATAGAGATCGATGAAGGGCTGCAAGGTCGGCGTGAAGTCGATGAACGGCAGATAAGTCGGTCCGCCGACGACGCCGGGCGGCGTCTTGAATGCGGTCACCACCACCCAATAAAGCGGAAACACCGTGATCAGGCACCAGATGAGAACGCCGGCCGCGACCAGGCGTCGGCTCCATGGCGACAGCCCCGTCAAGCCCTGCCCGCTCATCGGCGCTTCTCCAGATGCGGCCGCAGCAGCGCCAGGTAGGTCACGCCGATGATCGTGATCGCGATCAGGAACAGGAAGCTGAGCGCCGATGTGTAGCCGAGATTGAACTTCTTGAAGCCTTCCTGATAGGCGAACAGCGTCAGCGTCTCGGTGTCCACGCCCGGCCCGCCGCCCGTCATCACGAACACCGTGTCCATGATCTTGTAGCTCTCGATCAAGCGGATGAAGACGACGGCGGCCGAGATCGGCAGCATCATCGGAAAGGTGATGCCCCAGAACTGCTGCCAGGCGCTGGCATTCTCGAGCTCGGCGGCCTCGTAGACGTCTTCGGGAAGCGTTTGCAGCCCGGCCAACATCATCAGGATGACGAACGGGGTCCACTGCCAGACCTCGACCGCGATGATGCAGGCGAGTGCCCAATGTCCATTGGTGAGGAACGGCAGGTTCACCAGGCCGAACTTCGACAGGAACTGATTGAGCGGTCCCATCGTCGGATTGAAGATCATGCGCGCCACCAGCGCGACCGCGACGGGCGCCAGCAGCATCGGCAGCAGCAGGGCGACGCGGAACAGCCGCTCGCCCGGTACACGCGCGTTCAACGCCAGCGCGACGCCGAACCCGATCGCGTATTGCAGCCCGACCGCAATCAGCGCAATCAGCGTTGTAGTGAAGAGCGCATTCCAGAACCGCGGCTCCTGCAACAACGTCGCATAATTGCCGAGCCAGACGACGCGCGGCGGGATCGGCGGAATCAGGCGGTAGCTGAGGAAGCTCGTGGTCAGCGAATAGATCAGCGGAAAGATCGAGATCGCCAGCACGACGAGCACCGCCGGCCAGATGAAGACATGCTTGATCGGATCATTCCGCATCATCGCAGCATCATCCCCTCAGCAGCGCTTCGATCTCCGCGCGCCGCGGCATCGCGGGCGCGGTGCCCGGCCGGGTCACCGAGATTCCCGCTGTGGCCGAACCGAACCGCGCGGCCTCGAGCGGATCGACGCCGTCGGCGAGCGCCGCCGCGAAGCCGCCGACGAATGCGTCGCCCGCGCCGGTGGTTTCGACGACCTTGCCGGCCGCGAAGGGCGGCACGTGCAGCGAGCGATCCCGCGCATGGAATAGCGCGCCGCGCTCGCCGAGGGTGATCAGCGCCGTCCCGGCGCCTTTGGCCAACAGGGCGTCGCCGGCACGGCGGGCTCCGGCGAGGTCGCCCGCCGCGATCCCGGTCAGCGCTTCGGCCTCGGTCTCGTTGGGAACGACATAATCGCACAGCGCAAACAGGCCATCGTCGAATTGGATCGCCGGCGCCGGATTGAACACCGTGATGCTGCCGGCGGCGCGCGCGATCTCGAGCCCGCGCCGCGCTGCATCGACCGGCTGCTCGAGCTGCGTCACGAACACGCGGCTGTCGCGGATCGCGTCCGCCACCGCGTCGACATCGGCCGGGCCGATACCGCCGGCTGCACCCGGCACGACGATGATGGCGTTGTCGCCGCGCGTCTCATGGACGTAAATGAAGGCTGCGCCGGTCGGCGCGTCCGCCGTTCTGGCCACGCGCGGCCGGATTCCCTCGGCCTCCCAGGTCCTGATCGCAAGCTCGCCGAAGGCGTCGCTGCCGATCCGGGAGATGAAGCTCACGCCGGCGCCCGCCCGCGCGGCCGCGACAGCCTGGTTGGATCCCTTGCCGCCGGGCCCCATCGCGAATCCCGAACCGGCGATCGTCTCGCCGATGGCCGGCATGTTGCCGGCGCGGAACGCGAGGTCGACGACGAAGACGCCGAGGACGGCGACGCCATTCTTGCTCATCTCGTCACTCCCCGTCCGGCCCGATCACGCCCTTGCTGAACAGGAAGCAGCCGTAGAAGCGCCGCTCGCCCGTCGCGATCACGCAATAGGCCGTCTTGGCCTTCTCGTAGAAAGCGTGGCGCTCGACACCGACCAGCGGCCAGGACCGTCCCTCCGCGCGATCGATCGCGGCCTGCACCTCGCGCTGCACGGGTGGCACTTCCTGAGCCTGGCCGACAATCTCCATGCGGATCGCAGCATCGTCGACAAACGTATCGAGCGGCATCACCGACAGGATCGCCTCGACCGCCCTGGCCGCGTTGACATTGTCGATGCGCAGCAACCGGCCGAGAACCGTCTGGCGCGCGATCGAGTCGGCCGGAAAATTGGTATCGCACACCACCAGGCGATCGCCGTGCCCCATCGCCCGCAGGGCATAGAGCACGTCGGCATTGAGCAGTGGATCGATGCCCTTGAGCATGTTGCGTCCCTCCCTCGTGTTCAAACTCGCCGAACTCTGACGGTTCGGATCCCCATCCGTATCACCGTAGCGTGACGCCTTTAGTCACCGTACGGAATCCAGATGTTCTTCACCTGCACGGCATGGCGGAGCAGGATCGGGCCCTCGCTCGCGGCCTTGTCGTACCAATCGAGCGCGAGGCCATGATCGACCAGCGTGCGCTTGAGGTTGCCGATCGAGTGCCGCTCGGCCGTCACCGAGGCGTCCTGCGATCCGAACGCCCAGAGCGCGTCGACGTCGTCGTGCTCGGCAAGCACCTTGACCAGTTCGCTGCGATCGCCGGTGACGATGTTGACCACGCCGCCCGGCACGTCCGAGGTCTCCAGCACCTGGTAGAAGTCGGTCGCGGCAAGCGGATGCCGCTCGCTGGGCACGGCGACGACCCGGTTGCCCATCGCAACCAGCGGCGCCACCAGGCTGATGAAGGCGAGCAGCGGCGCCTCGTCGGGACAGGCGACGCCGACCACGCCGATCGGCTCATGCATCGCGAGCGCCACGCCGCGCAGCGGCGGCGCGTGGATGGATCCTTCGAATTTGTCGGCCCAGGCGCCATAGCTGAACAACCGCTCGATGCTCGCATCGACTTCCGTGCGCGCCTTCGAAGCCGACACGCCGGTCATGTCGGCGATGCGCCGGGCGAATTCGTCGCCGCGCGCGGAAAGATTCTCGGCAAGGTAGTAGAGGATCTGGGCGCGATTATGCGCCGTCGCCCGCGCCCAGGACTCGGCGGAGCGCGCCGCGGCCACCGCATTGCGGATATCCTTGCGATTGCCCTCGCCTGCCTCGCCGAGGCGCCGGCCCTTCGGCGAGAGCACCGGGCGCGAATAATTGCCGTCCGGGCGCACCTGCTTGCCGCCGACGAACAGTTTTGCCGTTCGATCGATCGGCGGCACATCGAATCCGGCACTGGCGCCGGAAGCCGCCGGCAGCGGCGATGCCTTAGCCCGCGCCTTGCGCCCACTCCAGGCCTTCGGCTTGAGATACTCGTACATGCCTTCACGGCCGCCCTCGCGGCCGAAGCCGGACTCGCGATAGCCGCCGAAGCCGACGCTGGCGTCGAACAGATTGGTGGCGTTGACCCAGACCACGCCGGCCAAGAGCTTCGGCGCGATATCGAGCGCCAGACCGATCGTCTCGCTCCACACGCTGGCGGCAAGGCCGTAGCGCGTGTTGTTGGCGAGCGTCACGGCCTCGTCAGGAGTGCGGAACGTCATCGCCACCAGGACCGGGCCGAAGATCTCTTCGGTCGCAACCGTCGAGGACGGATGCACGTTCCAGAGCAAGGTCGGCGGATAGAAACATCCTTCCGCCGGGATCGCACTGGACGCCTGATATTTCTCGGCGCCCTCCTGCACTCCGGTCTCGACCAGCGACTTGATCCGTTCGAGTTGCACCGGCGCGACCACCGCGCCCATGTCGATCGCCTTGTCAAGCGGCATGCCGACGCGAAGCGTCTCCATGCGGCGGATCAGGCGCCGGCGGAAAGTCTCCGCGATCCCCTCCTGCAGCAGCAGTCGCGAGCCGGCGCAGCAGACCTGACCCTGGTTGAACCAGATGGCATCGACCACGCCTTCCACCGCGCCGTCGATATCGGCATCGTCGAACACGATGAACGGCGACTTGCCGCCAAGCTCGAGTGTCAGCGATTTGCCGGTGCCCGCGGTCGACTGGCGGATCAGCCGTCCGACCTCGGTCGAGCCGGTGAACGCGATCTTGTCGACGCCGGGACTTTCGACCAGCAGCGCGCCGGTGGCACCGTCGCCGGTCACGACATTCAGCACGCCCGGCGGCAGGCCGGCCTCGGCCGAAAGTTCGGCGAACAGCAGCGCGGTGAGCGAGGTGAACTCCGGCGGCTTCAGCACCACCGTATTGCCCGCGGCCAGCGCCGGCGCGATCTTCCACGCCAGCATCAGCAGCGGAAAATTCCACGGAATGATCTGCCCAATCACGCCAACCGGCACCTGATCGGCAAATTCGCGCTCCTGCAACTGCGCCCAGCCGGCGTGATACAGGAAATGGCGTGCGGCGAGCGGCACGTCGAGATCGCGGGTTTCCCGGATCGGCTTGCCGTTGTCGATTGCCTCCAGCACGGCGAACAGCCGGGCGTGCCGCTGCAGCATGCGCGCCAATGCATAGAGATGACGCGCGCGGCCGTGGCCGCCAAGCTTCGCCCACGCTGTCTGCGCGGTGCGCGCGGCGCTAACCGCCGCCTCGATATCGGCGACGGCGCCCTGCGCGATGCGCGCCAGCGTCTTGCCCGTGGCAGGCTCGGTCGTCGTGAGATGTTTACCGGCGTGCGACGCCGTGAACTTGCCGGCGACGAAATGCCCGAACGTGGCGCCATGCCGCGCCAGCCAGGCGCGTGCCTCGCCGTCCGCCTCCGGCGCGGGGCCATACTCCATGGTCTCGAAATAGCTTGCGACGCTCATCGCTGGAGTCTCATCCCACGGGGTGGCGATTGAAGGCCGAATAGTGGCCGGTCACGTGATGCTCGAGCTGTCGCTCGATATCGGCGAGCAGGCTGGAGGCGCCGATGCGGAACAGATCCGGCTCGAGCCAGTTACGGCCCAGTTCTTCCTTCATCAGGAACTGATAGTTGAGCACGTCCTTTGCCGTCGAGATTCCGCCGGCCGGCTTGAAGCCGATCTGGTAGCCGGTGCGCTCCTGATAGACGCGGATCATCCGCAGCATCGCGAGCGTCACCGGCAGCGTCGCGTTGACGCCTTCCTTGCCGGTGGAGGTCTTGATGAAGTCGGCTCCGGCCATCATGCAGACCATCGACGCCTTGGCGACGTTGCGCAGCGTCTTGAGATCGCCGGTGGCCAGGATCGTCTTCAGATGCGCGTCGCCGCAGGCGGCGCGGAAATCCCGGACCTCGGCGTAAAGCGCCCGCCAATCGCCGGTCAGCACATGCTCGCGCGTGATGACGATGTCGATCTCCTCCGCGCCGTCGCGGACCGACGCCTCGATCTCCTTCAGCTTCAGATCGTGCGGCACCAGACCTGCGGGAAATCCGGTCGAGACCGCAGCGACCGGGATGCCGGATCCTTCGAGCGCGTCGACGGCCGTCGCCACGAACCGATGGTAGACACAGACCGCGCCGGTATGCAGCTCACGGCCGGCAAAGCCGAGCCGCTCGAGAAGGTCGCCGCGCACCGGCGCTTTGGCCTTGGCGCAGAGGCGCTTCACCCGTTCGGTCGTATCGTCGCCATTGAGCGTCGTCAGGTCGATGCAGGTGATCGCCTTGAGAAGCCACGCCGCCTGCGCGTCCTTCTTGACCGTGCGCCGGCCCGGCAGGCTCGCGACACGCCGTTCGGCGGCCGACAGATTGATCCTGATCTCATCGATCCAATCCATCTCGATCGCGCGGCCAGCGTTGCGCGGCAGCGGATGCTCGCCGCCCGGAGAAGGCGGCTGCGCGGCCAATGGGGACGGATTCTGTATGAAGACGCTCTGCGTCATGGAGGCGCCGTGCGGTCCTAGCGAATCGACGAGATCGCCAGATAAACTGAATGTATCGATCGCAACATGTGATCCTCCCCTGACCTTGCCGCGGGGTTTGCCGACGGCCTGAGGACGACATCGTCCCCGACCCTCGATCAGCCCGCCGGACTGGATGTTATTATTGTAACAAATCTACGTTGATAAACTCACAACATTGTAAGATCATTGTCAATCGGATAAGCAAGCCCGGCGATCAAAATGGCTGAAACATCGAACGCACGACCAAGCGAGACGCGCGTGCAGCGCCTTCAGAGGCTGCGCCGCGCCGTCGAATCGAGCGGCACGCTGCATCTGAAAGACGCCGCCGAGCTCCTCAAGGTTTCCGAAATGACGGTCCGGCGCGATCTCGCCGGGCCGGACGCCGCGCTGGCGCTGCTCGGCGGCTACGTCGTCAATGCGGCGTCGCCGACCGGGATCAAGTACACGTTCGAGCAGGAGATCGATCAGCACACCCAGGACAAGCGTCTGGCCTGCCGGTCTGCCGCGGCCTCGATCAAGGAAGGCGATACGATCTTCATCGATTGCGGCACGACGATGCAGTCGCTGGCGGACTGCCTGCCGGAGGACCTGCCGCTTTCGGTGATCTGCTATTCGATGAACGTGGCGTCGATCGTGACGCGACGGCCGGCCACGCAGGTGATGCTGATGGGCGGCCTCTACCATCCGTCGTCGCAGTCCTTTGCGTCGGACGACGGCCTGTCCTATCTGCGGCGGCTCGGCATCAACAAGGCCTTCATCTCCGCGGGCGGCGTGCACTGGACCCGCGGCGCGAGCTGCTCGAATTTTCACGAGGTCGCCGTCAAGCAGGCCGTCATCGAGACCGCGATGGAGAGCATCCTGGTGGTCGACGCCAGCAAGCTCGGTAGCCTCAAATCGGCGTTCTTCTCCGATATCGGCGCGTTCTCGCGGATCATCGTCGGCGGCACGGCGTCAGCGGACATGCGCAAGCACTTCCGCAGCCTTCCCGTCGAGTACGTGACCAGCCCAACCTGATCCGAGCGGGGGCTGGCACGCCCGGATTAGGCTGCTCACGATGCGCGGGCTCGCGGGACCACGCATCGCACTCCTGCGGCTCAGTTGCAGGCAGGCTTCGCCTTGTTGCAGGCGTCGGTCAGCTCCGGCGGCGGCTCCTTCTTGAACACCGTCTTGTAGGATTCCAACACGTTGGACTGCGTCACCGGCAGTGACTGCACACCGATCCAGCCCGGCGTTTCCTTGCCGAGCAGCGCGTTCATCATGGCCATCGCTTCGGCGACACCCTGGTCATAGGGGCGCTGCGATCCGGTCGCTTTCAGCGGGCCACCCTTGGCGATCTCGATCGCCGATTGCAGGCCGAGATCGACGGTGGCGACTGGAACGTCGATGCCCTGCGCGCGCATCGAGCTCAGCGTATCGAGCGCCGGCTGGTCCCAGACCGCGAACAGGCCCTTGATATCCGGATTGCCGGTGAGGAAGTCGCCTGCGATCTGCGACACCTTCGGCGGGTCGGTGAAGTCGACCTGCTTCATCTTGATGTCCGGGCGGTTCTTCTGCATCCACTCGCGGACACCCTTGGTGCGCTCGTTGGTGCTGAAATAGTCGACGCCGAAATTGACGAGGCCGATGGTGCCGCCCTGCGCGACGCAGGACGCCAGGATCTGGGCCGCGATCAGACCGTTGCCCTGGCTGTCCGCCGAGATCATCGAGGCATATTCCTCGGGATGCTTCAGTCCGGTCGGAATGCTGTCCATCAGCACGAGCTTGATGCCGGCCTTGGCGATCTTCTTGTAGGTCGGCGCGGTCGCCGTGAAATCGACCGGGATCGAGATGATGCCATCCGGATGCTGCTGGATGGTGTTCTCGATGTCGGCGATCTGCTTGTCGACCTGATACTCGGCGGACGCGACGCCGGTGACGGTCACACCATACTTCTTCAGCGTGTCGGTGATGCCCTGGATCTGCAGTTGCGCCCAGTCGAGATTGACGGTCTGCATGGAGATGCCGACCTTGAAATGCTTCTCCCTGATCTTGGCGGCATCGGCGTCCGACAGCGCCAGCACTTCGGGCGAGGCGGCCTTCTCGCCGTGCGGCCCCTGACCGACGATCGATTTCGGTCCAAGCGTCGCGAGATCGACGCCCTTGACGCAGGTTGCAGGCACTTCGGCGCGGGCCGAGGCGGCGATCGAAATGGCCGTCGCCGCGATCAGCGCGGTCAGCGGCAGGGTTTGTCGCAAGATTGGCTTCACTGTTTCCTCCCGTTTTGGTCGCCGATTTGACCGGAGGCCGGCGACCTTGCCCCTACCCTTGCAACGCCTGACCTTGCGGCCCATGCGCTGCGCCGTCGTGCTCTAGCGTTTCGTGAAGGCGACCGCGGCCACGATGATCGCTCCCTTGATGACGAGCTGCAGTGGCGAGCTGACGCCGAGCAGCACGAGGCCGTTGTTGAGCGTGCCGATGATGAGGCTGCCGAACAGCGTCCCCAGGATGTAGCCGCGCCCGCCGAACAGGCTGCAACCACCGAGGATCACGGCGGCGATGACGTCGAGCTCCATGCCCTGCACGACGTCGGGCCGCGCGGCGTGCGAGCGCGCGGACAGCACCAGCGCCGCAAGTCCGGCGAGCGCGCCGGTCAGCACAAAGGCCGCGGTCGTCACCCACTTGGTGTTGATACCGGAATACAGCGCCGCGGTCGGATTGCCGCCGACCGCATAGATGCGGCGGCCGAACACGTTATAGTGCAGCAGCAGGATGCCGACGATCATCGCCACCAGCGTCCAGGCGATCGGAACCGGTATGCCCAGGAGCGAGCCTTCGCCGAAGATCGCAAAGTATGTCTCGTTGGTGATGATGACAGGCTTGGTATTGGTCACCATCATCGCCAAACCACGCGCCATGCTCAGTGAGCCCAGCGTCACCAGGAACGACGGGATCGAGAGCTGCGTGGTCAGGATGCCGTTGAGCAGCCCGACCAGCGCACCGGTGCCGAGCCCGGCGGCAGCGCCGACGATCGAGCTGTTGTTGATCTGACTCATCGCGAGCGCCGCGGCCATGCCCGACAGCGCCAATGTCGACGCGACCGACAGATCGATCTGGCGCGCGATGATCACAAAGGTCATGCCGACCGCGATGATCGAGACCAGCGTGGTCTGGCGTCCGATGTTCAGGAAATTGTCGACCGACAGGAACCAGGGCGAGGACAGGCTGAACACGACCAGCAGCACCACGAAGGCGATGTACAGCATGTAGGGCCGCTCGCCCCGCAGCAGATTCTGCAGCAGCTTGCGGCGTCGATCGGATCGGGTCGACGAGGCGACGAGGTTGGGCGCGGTCAGTTCGGTCATGCGGGCAGCTCTTGCAATACACCTTGTTCGGAAGCCTGGTAGATCTGCAGCAGATGATGGAGCTCTTCGGCATCATCGATCTCCCCGCGCACCAGCGTTCGCGCCACGCGTCCATCGACGATCACGGAGATGCGGTCGCAGAGCTCGATCAGTTCGACGAGGTCCGACGAGACCACCAGGACGCCGGTGCCGTCGCGGGCGGCATTCCTGATCACGCCGTAGATCTCCTCGCGCGCGCCGACGTCGACGCCAACCGTCGGCTCGTCCAGCAGCAGCACGCGCGGCCGCGGATCATTCCATTTTCCGAACACGACCTTCTGCTGGTTGCCGCCGGACAATGTCCTGACGAGGCTCGAGGCGCCTTGCGCCTTCACCGACAGCCTCGCCACCGCAGCATCCGCACGCCGGGCGGCGGCGCGCTGCTGCATGAAGCCCCAGCGCGAGAAATGCAGAATCCGCGGCAAGGTGATGTTGCGCTCGATCGAATGATCCAGCACCAGGCCCTGCATGTGCCGGTCTTCCGGCACCAGCGCGACGCCATGGTCGATCGCATCGGCCGCGCCGTTCGGCAGCCACGGCCGGCCCTCGATCGCCAGTGTGCCGCTCTCGACCGGCCGAAGGCCGAAGATCGTCTCCAGGATCTCGGTGCGCCCGCTGCCGATCAATCCGGCAAGGCCGTGGATCTCACCGTTCATCACGGACAATTCGACGGCCGACAGGCGGTCGTTGGACACGCCCGACAGCGACAGAACCGGCGACGGATCGAACGAACGCGCGGCCGCAGCCTCGGCGCGCGACACCGCGGGCGCCAATCGATCGGTGCCGATGATGGCGTTCACCAGCCGCTTCATGTCGGTCTCGGCGGTGACGAATGTGCCGGCATTGGCGCCGTCGCGCAGCACCGTGACACGCTGCGAGATCTCGAACACCTCGTTCAGCCGATGGGTCACGTAGATCACGCCGACGCCGCGGCGCGTCGCCTTGCCGATCGCATCGAACAGGATGCGAACTTCATCCGAAGTCAGGGACGATGTCGGTTCATCGAGGATCAACAGGCGCACCTCGCCCATCAGTGCCTTGGCGATCTCGGTCATCTGGCGGTAGGCGAACGGCAGCGAGCCGACTGTTGCCTTGGTATCAAGGGGAATGCCGAGTTCGCTCAGGAACGCCCCGGCCCTGGCCATCAGTTCGCGCTTGCGGACAAAGCCGAACCGCGTACGCGGCTCGCGGCCGAGCAACAAATTGTCGGCGACGCTCAGCGACTCGACGAGACTGAGGTCCTGATAGACGACGGCGATGCCTGCCTCGCGCGATCTAGCCGGACTGTCGAACGTCGCCGGTTTGCCGGCGATCTCGATCGCGCCGCTGTCGGCCGCATGGACGCCACTGAGGATCTTGATCAGCGTGGACTTGCCGGCCCCGTTCTCGCCCAGCAGCGCGTGCACCTCGCCGGCCCGGACCTCGAGGTTGACGTCGCGCAACGCCCGCACGCCGCCGAAGCGCTTGTTGATGCCACCGACCATCAACAGCGCCGTCGACGGCCGAGGCTCGGCTGCGATCGAACCGGACAATTCCAAATTTTCCTCCCGTCGACCGCGCGCGGCGCTGGTACGATGGTGACATATTGTTATTTTTGCAACTTATCTTGTTATAATTCTATCACATCGACCGACCTGTCAATGGGAGATCGCGCCGGCGGGCGCTCGAATTGAAGGCGGCGATCGGATCCTGCACCGCCATACGTGCGGCCGGCCTCCGCCAGGCACGATGGCAGCCGAAAGGTTGTGCTAAGCTGCAATTGCTCTCTTCATCAAAGCCAACGCCGGTGAATCACGATGAAACTGAGTGCCGCGATTGCCGTCGCCCTGATCTCGTCTTGCCTGCCCGCCGCGGCGCAGCAAGCCGGTGCCGACCTCTACGCGCAACGCTGTGCGCAATGTCACGACAGCAGCAACGCGGCTGTTCGCGCGCCGAGCCGCATCACGCTGCAATCCAGATCGTTCGACGAGGTGCTTGGTGCGATCACCACGGGCCCGATGGCATCCTTCGCGCAGGGACTGACCAGCGACGAGCGGGCGGCGATCGCCTCACTCGTCACCGGAAAGGCCGCGTCGCTCGTGCCAACCGAGAGCGCAGGCCAATGCGCGCAGAACGAGACCGGCTTTCCGCAGCCGATCGATGGGCCGCGGTGGAACGGTTGGGGCACGGATATCAACAACAGCCGGTTTCAGCCGGCGGCAATGGCCGGCCTCGCGCAAGACCAGGTCCCGCGGCTGCGTCTGAAATGGGCGTTCGGATTTCCTGACACGTCGAACGCCAACGCGCAGCCGGCTGTCGTCGGCGGCTTGCTGTTCGTCGGTGGCGGCGACCGCAAGGTCCACGCCCTCGACGCCAAAAGCGGCTGCACGCGCTGGGAGTTTCCGACCGAGGCGCCGGTGCGGACGGCCATCAGCTTTGCCCCGCTGGACAACGGCCAGCCTGCCATCTTCTTTGGTGATGTGCGCGCCAACGTCTACGCCCTGAATGCCGCGACCGGCAAGCTGATCTGGAAGAGCAAGGTCGACGATCATGTGGCGGCCCGGATTACCGGTGCGCCAGTGTTCTATTCCGGCGCCGTCTATGTCGGGGTTTCATCGATCGAGGAGGCCATCGGATCTCGCCCCACCTACCAGTGCTGTACGTTTCGCGGCAGCGTCGTTGCGCTGAAGGCCGAGACCGGCGCGCAGATCTGGAAGGCCTACACGATCCCCGAGGCACCGCATCCGACGCGGGCGAACGCCCTCGGGACCCAGCTGTTCGGTCCGGCCGGCGCGTCGGTCTGGTCCGCGCCGACGATCGATGTGCAGCGCCAGTCGCTCTATATCGCGACCTCGAACAGCTATGCCGACCCGGCAACCGACACCAGCGATGCCATCCTCGCGTTCGATCTCACGACCGGCCGAATGCTGTGGCATCAGCAGGCCACACCGAAGGACAGCTTCGTCGTTGCGTGTTTCGGCACCGATCAGAGCAATTGTCCGGAAGACCGCGGCCCCGACCATGACTTCGGCCAATCGCCGATCCTGGTGAGCCTGCGTAACGGACAGCGCGTGCTGGTGATCGGCCAGAAATCCGGCGTGGTCCACGCGCTCGATCCCGACCATGAGGGCAAGATCCTGTGGCAGACGCGGATCGGCAAGGGCGGCGCGTTGGGCGGAACCGAGTGGGGTTCCGCCGCCGACCAGGATCGAATCTATGTCGCCAATTCGGACGTACGATTTCTAAGGGACGGCACGCGACGTCTGAATTCAAGTGAAGGCGGCGGCCTGTTCGGGCTCGATCTTGCGACCGGGAAGATCGCGATGCAGGTCGCGCCGGTGGCCTGTGGCGACCGCCCGCAGTGCAGTCCCGCGCTCTCCGCGGCGGTCACCGCCATTCCTGGCGTCGTCTTCTCGGGCGGCGTGAGCGGCTTCCTGCGCGCCTACGCGACCGATGACGCACGGCTGCTCTGGGAGATCGACACCGCCCGCGACTACACCACGGTGAACGGCGTTGCGGCCCATGGCGGCGCCATGGACGGACCCGGCCCGGTCGTCGTCGATGGCATGCTGTACGTCAATTCCGGCTACGCGCAATGGAGCGGGCTGCCCGGCAACGTTCTGCTGGCCTTTGAGGTCGGCAACCCCTGACAGGTATTTGCGCCGGCAAGCTGAGCACTACTCGCGGCGGGCTATTCGTGCTTTGATGTCGGACAGGATCAGCCGAGAGATCCGAAGGGAGACCGTGTGGTGCTTGGTGACGTGCTATGCAACATCACGTCAGGGGCCGTTACCCTCGCGCGCTCCAATGGTCCCGAATCGCCGATATCAGAGACAGGCGTCCCGAAATCGACCGACATGGCAGCCGCGCTTCAAATCGATGCGCATGTCGTTGCGCACGAAAAACACAGAAACTATAAGTGCTTGAAAGAATGGTCGGAGTGGCAGGATTCGAACCTGCGACCCCTGCGTCCCGAACGTAAGCAGCGACCGAAAAAATCAACAAAAACAATGAAGGCCGATCCTGATTGACCACTGTTATCGCTGTTTGTTCACTCTATTTCGGTGGTCAATCGGTGGTTGGCGAAGTCTAATCCCGTCGGCTGGCATGATCAGACGTCCGCGATGTTGTCCAAGCCCGCATAGTGACGGCCGACACCGTCAGCCGCCGGCGCGCACAAGGCAGCAATCCACAAGGTACGCAGGCGGTGTTAGAGACCTTGGTCAACCGCTCAATGAATCGTGGGACCTCGATCGAGAAAGAGGCCAGATGGCACGAGAACGAGGGTGGTTATTACCAGCAGGGATCAATGGGCCACGGTGCCCTTAAAAACCCACGGCATCGCGCCGTGCTGGAGCACTCGCTTGAACAGGTATTGTCGGGATCGAATATTACCGGCAACGCCACCGACAACAGCAGCGCCGGCCTCGCCGCTCGCGAGAAGGCCAGCGGAACGTTTCGGCATCACCTTGACGTCAATGGGGAGTCTTTCTTCAGCCCAGGATCAGCCGAGCCGGCGCCGCGCGACCGATGGCAACGCCAGAATTGGGCGGCCGAGACAATGAAGGCGGCTGAAGCGGCGAAGAAGCCGGCCGAAATGCTGGCCGCCGGTGAGGCGGCGCCGTGAGGCCATCAAGGCGTCTGCTTCCAAATGGCGGCCATAAGGTACACGGGATCTTGCAGCCCACGGATACCCCGGCCCTTAAACCCGCGCCCCGGCCCGGGCAAGACCTTCCAATCGTCGTCTTGGTACGCCATTGCTTCTTGCACGACGGGTTGAAATGAGCGTACCGCGTCATCATCGTTTTGGTCGCAGTAGATTGTGAAGGAAGTGCCGCCATCGTCGCGGACTAGGTAGCCCGGCCCGCCTTGGCGCAGTTGATCAAAGTAGTCCATCGGTCTGTTCACTCCCCATGAGTGCACTCAGTCATCGGCGGCCTCTTGCCACCGCGGCTCAATGCCGAGCCTTTGACGCTCATTGCTAATCCACTCCGCAGCTTCCTTTCTGCTCTTGAAGTTGGTTACCGCGGCATCAGCGACAACGCCGTCGAAAACCTCCACTGCGAAGGTTCCGTCATCGGCTTCAACGATCTCATACTGAGGTGCGCTCATCCTTACACCCAAACCCAGACACTGCTGAGCTGAAGGAAGAAACCCACGACCAAGAGCCGAATCGCGGTCTGGTGTTCAAAGAACAGTGTGTTTCTGATTGCAGTTCTGATCGGGGCCTCAGCATCGTCGACAATCTGGCGTGTGATTCGTGATGGGGGACCGTAGGGATACCGCTCAATGTCTCCGTACTGGTCCATCAACTTGTCGAATGCCCCACTGATCTCCAACTGAATGATGCCAGCGATGTCCAGGCACAGCCCGCTGCTGCCAATCAGCTTGGCTATCGTGACGTGCGACCACTGCGTCAGCCCGACAAAGGGAGTCGCTGCAAGAAGCAACAGAAGAGCCGCCAACAACAGACAAACCAAAAAAAATCGATCCCAACGTCCCGCCATGAGGCACCTCAAGGTTCCTCATGATGTTGGCGGCCATCCGGCTAGTTCAAGGACGCGTGAGATTGAATTTGTCCCTTGACAGTTAGCGACTCAAAGGGGGACCTCAGTTGTGCGACCCCTTATTGATGAGATCAAGAATTGTCGGCGGGGCCACCTCATCGCTCTGAGAGCCCGGCAGTGGTCGGAAGATCGCATTGAGCATGACCAAGCGGTCTTCTGTGGTTACTTGAGACGAACTGTCGGCTACAAGCGCTAGGTACGTTCGCGTCATTGCTTGGCGCTGGCGCGAGTCATCTCCCAGCACACTATTAGTGTGGACGAGCCGAGCGAGAATCTTCAGGCACCATCCGACTGCCAGAGCGGGAATCGCGAGAAGTGCTATGCTTACGTACTCCACGTGCTGGTCTTTATCGCGCGGTAGGGCGGCAACGATCTGGTCCATATGCATCGCGCAGTAGCCCACCAGAGCGGCAACGGCAACAAAGAAGACTGCCAATGCCGCGCCCGCAATCCCCCGGTGCCAGCGAGCCCGATTCTGCCACAGTTCCGACACGGATCTCAGCCGCACCTCCTCGGAGAGTGATTGCATGAAGCTGGCCAGATTTTTGCTCTCAGTCGCAGTGAACTCCTCGACATTGCCTCTGGTAGATGTGACCAGCTACGCCACATCTTGCTTCGCCT
Organism: Bradyrhizobium australafricanum; assembly: GCF_020329495.1. Classification (NCBI taxonomy): domain Bacteria; kingdom Pseudomonadati; phylum Pseudomonadota; class Alphaproteobacteria; order Hyphomicrobiales; family Nitrobacteraceae; genus Bradyrhizobium; species Bradyrhizobium australafricanum. The sequence goes on from NZ_JAGKJL010000025.1 coordinate 121,385, forward strand.
CAGCCATGCGACTTTCAAAGTCAGACAGTCGCCGACCGACATCCTGCGTGAGCGCTCCGCCGGACGCATAGACAAGCATTGCGGAGAGAAGTTCGAGCGTAAGATCATTCTGGAATCTTGCGTTTCCTCCGATTTCGCGACACTCGATCAATGTGGCGGCCACCACCATAATCAGGTTTTCGCGAGACGTTTGCGCAAGTTCAGTTATTTGTTTTAGGGCCTCCGATGTCAGAAGGGGGATTCGGGCCCGTACAACAAAGCCACCGTCCGATCGCGACGCAGTTTCGAATTTGGCCTGGTCAATCTCATTCTGTAGATTGCGGAAAATCGGATTCGCACTTTGCTGAGAGAGCTGCGTCAGCAATCTCCTCCACAAATCTGTTTGCTGCTCACAAAATTGGATTGCCTCCTGATTGCTCGAAAATTCGTCCTCGCGTTTACCAAACAGCGCGCCGATCATGACTCGACCGCGCTGTTCAAGGGCTCTAAATTTGGACTCGCTCAAGGCTTCAATCTCCCAAAAGAAAAATGCCCGCGGACCACTCGTTTGATTCGCAGTGACGCTCGATTCTTGCACGCTCTCCGAGCTTTTTGGGCCGGTTGCACGCTTATCCTGCTTATTTACAGGGCGGCCCCTGCCGTGCTGCGTGGGCGCGTGTCCGGCTCGGCGCCCTCGATTGTCCGGCCGATCGGATTGGACGCACGAGTGCCCGCGAATCGCCCGCTGGCTCGTCATCCGAACGGCATGCACCATGTGCTTGGTGCCGCAGCGGTTCGACTTCACCAACTTGGTGCAGATGCAGCCGATTCCGAACAGGTGCAGCATGACCCGACCGGGCTTTCGCAGGGCTCAACCAAAAGGGACCATGAAGGAGAATCCCATGCCCTCCCCCATCGACATGATCGGAACCGTGATCGCGCAGAGCTTCAGCCACATCGGCAACGGCCAGATCAGAGTCACGCTCGACTGTGCGACCGGTCAACAGCTGCGTTACGTCATCACCAGCGATGCTATGATGCGCTCGCTCGGCACCGGCGCGCAGTTCTGCCGAGACAATCAGGTCAAACTGCTGAGTGATCTAGGAGCTGAGCCTGGCGGTTCACTCCGGCGGCGGCTCTTTGCAATCCTTCCACCATTTGGCAACGGCCTTGATCGTTTCTACGACAGGCTTGCCACCCACCAGAACCCCCGAAATAGTCGCCGCCAAGGTTGGTTCGACGTGCAGCGAAGCGCAGATCGCCGTAGCCGACACAAACACGCCGGCCCTAAAGGTGCCGTTCAACGTGTCGAACCCGTCGGACAGAATCTTCTCGTGGTTTTTCTCAAACCAGGATCGGACATAGCTGCCAAGTGATCTCGCGGCTTCATCGGCGGTTTCTGGCTGAACTCGGCCTCGCTCCACGTCAACGGTCGTGTTCCTGACCCGATCGAGTCGCGCCTCTACTTCCTCGAGCTCGCGAAGATCTTGGTCGTCGTTGAGACGCAACTCGCGTCGCCGTTCGGCTTCGCTCCGCACCACAAGCAACAGAGCATCCACCTGCAGCAAGACAACGGCGCGGACGACCGATGTGCGATTGGAATGCGCTTCTCCTGAATCTGCGATCACGACACTGGCGGTCGGCACCTGATTGGAAATCGCCGGCCTGATCTCGCCTGCGACGCCGATTCCCTGAACGCCTGTCAAACCGACTTCATTGGGTGCGCGCTCCTGAGGCGCTTCTCCTGAAAAGCCAGCGATCATCGCGCCGGCGCGCCCCCTGCCAGCCCTCGCTATGCGAGGATCGCCAACCGCTTCAGAGGTAGCCGCGCCCTCACCAGTGGCCGACGAAGTCCCGTCGGCGGTTCCGGTCGCCTCTGCGGCTGCTAAGGTTGCGGCAACCTGGCTTCGGCGCCGTCGACCCGCACGCGCGGCTTGCTCGGTAATGCGAGGATCACGAGCCATCACGGATTCCAGCGTTGAATGTCATCTTGATTCGGGAGACCCAACTTAGGGGCCCAAGCATATCGAAACAGGGCGATACAGGCGAGAATCGTTAGCCACTACCCGCTGATGTCCTTTAAGGACGCATGGGGCCGTTACGTCCTTAGCCGCCCTACCCCATTGACATGGCTTGGTTCTGGCCCTTCTGCCGGGATCGCCAGCTACTTCAATGCAATGCGCGTTCTGTTCTCAGAAATCCCGTGTCGCATACTGTGTTGGCTAAACCACTTTTTCAGGCTTTCCCGTTTGGTCCCGCTGCGTCGATAGTACACGGATCGTACACGGCGCATCCCCATTTGTTCTGTTGTCCGATGGACGAACAGCCCCGGCGCGGTCGGGGCGCCGGGGCCGCATTCCAACTCCCGCAGTGGGGGGCTGTGACGCGGGAGCAATAGACGACTCCCAGCTTTGCCACTTGTTCCCGCCTCCCCACCGGCGGTCAATCTAGCGGCAGAGAAAACGTCGGCAGCGACTTATTGCCCTGCTCGCAACCCGTTCGGCCCTTGGGCGGTAGAGTCGGTGAGGCATCCGCGGCTGTCCGGCTCATGAAACGGGTCAGATTGACGCCCGATGACCACTCCACATAGCCAACGACCGCAAAGGCAATCGCTCCCACAATGACAATGCTGAGCACTGAAGTGGCAGCTGCTGCCGACAAGCTTTGGCTGCTGAAAAACGGCATCACGATTCTCCGATACCGATCCGCCACCCGCTCTTGCGCTAAACCAACTCGCGATGATCGACTGTGAACTGCCTCACATTTCACGCGCTTTTTGTGCCAAGGCAGCATTGAAGCCTCACCGGGCAGAACCCGGCCATGCTTGTTGACTGTCATCAGCCCGTGGCTTGGTTCGTGCAGGACGATCATGGCTGGGGATTTCAGCGTCCCAGTTCAGGAAGAAAACGCCGCCGGGCGTGTATTTTTGAGACCGGCGGCGTCTTTTCTTGGGATGGCTCTAGGCAAACTGGCCCCGAGGCTCCTCCGCCGGCTCGCCGCCGATAAGGTCGATAAGCAGTCGGCGAGCCATCAGCACATGGTGGTCGACGAGGTTATCTTGGTCGCACCATTCGTCTCGCAGCACGCATGCGAGAACGACCGACACCTTCGCCTTCCGGCCGATCGCAGTATGAGCTGGGATGGCCCACGTTTGCTGTATGAGCTCATCCATTCGATCAAGGTGCTGGATCAACCAGTCGCTCTCGCTCTTTGGACTCCGGGTGGCCCAGACGGCCTGCCACCGCTGCTCCTCGGTGAAATCACTCGTCCGGCCTTTACCTCATCAAGAAGCCGCTCGGCATGGGCGTGCCAAATCTTGTCCAGCCGCTCGATTTCGCCATTGTATGCATTGGCGGCCCCCAAGCGTCGAAGATATTCTCTTCCAACTGCAATAGCATGCTGTCGTCGGACGACGCGAGAGCCGCTGCTGCGGGCACTGCCGCAGCATTGACGCCGGCCACAGCCGCCCGCAGCCATTTAGAGAACTGACCGTCGTGCGGTAGGTGTTTGGATAGCCTGCATCTCGGGTGCACTCCATGTGGGTTAGGGCCGGCTTGGAAGTTCGCGCTTCCGTCCGGCCTGCTTTTGAGATATCCTTAATTCATGGCGAGGTCAATTAGCGATATCTCGAAAAGGCGCGGCCGTCCTAAGACGACCGGCCCAGGAACCGGCATTCTAGTGAAGATGCACGATCCGGAGCTCGAGGCGATCGACAAGTGGATCGAGAAGCAGGCCGATGAGCCTTCCCGCCCCGAGGCGATCCGCAGGCTGCTCCAGATCGCGTTGACGTCGTCAACCGCAGTGCGGCCCAAGACTGAAAGCCAACGCCAGCGCGCTCGCGACATGGCCGGCAAAGCAATCGATAAAGTTGCGGACAGCACTGCCAGTTCGGAGGAGCAAGCCGACCGCAAGCGCCGACTCGTCAAGGGACCGGAGGAATTCCAAAAGGTACGACGCGATCGAAACCGGAAATGAACCGGCCGAGGCCACCCACCGGACATCGGGAAGACGACAAATGGCTGCTATTTCACTTCTGATCGGTATTTTGATCATCGTGGTTGTGGGGGCGATCTGCTTTTGGGTGATAGATAGGTTCGCGCCGGACGGTCGCCTGGCGCAGCTCCTGAAGCTGCTGGTAGTGCTCGTGTGTCTCGGCGCTATTGTGCAGCGGCTGCTGGCGCTGACCTATTAGGCCCCTCAGGATCGAAACGCCTCTGTCGCGCGGCGATCAGGATGGAAGAGCGCGTCAATCAAGGGTTCTTCCGCGTATTTGGTGCAGCTTGAGCGACTGGGGGCGGATTGTTTGTCGGGTTGCCCTCAAGCAGCCAAGAGGACGCGTCGACGCAATAACGGGTAGCTTGCCCGACCATACATTTGTCGTTTGATGGCCTTGATCTTGTTGATCTGGCCTTCGACTGGACTGGTTGTCCAGGATGTCGTTATTGCCGCACGGACGGCATCGATGTCGCGCGTGATGCCGTTGGCGAAGCTGTTAAGCTCGCTGTTGGTTGCTTGTTCGATCCATTCATCGAGCGCAGCGACATCGTCTCC